>JAITWJ010000068.1 GCA_031285325.1 Bacteroidales bacterium | reverse complement strand
GGTTGCATTTGTATTTTTTTCTGTTCAATTGCAAGGTGAAAATTATATGCACTCGCTAAAAAAGAACGTATTGAATTTATTTGCTGTTCTTCTTTTTCAAAGGGACTGTTTATACTGTTTGATGTTCTCTGCTCTGTGTACCAGTAAATATTGCCGACCTTATCAAACAGCTTCGATTTATCGGGTTCAAAAGGTGTTAATTCTTTTGCGTATTGATGTCCACGGAATTTAAATTCATTTCCATGGCCATTGCCAAAAACAAAAGAATACTGTTTTCCATAATCGAGCTTTACCGTAACATTTCTTTCTTTATCTGGAATACCAATGTTATAATAACCAAAATCCTTTAACCGTTTGGCAAAGTTAATGGTCTCTTCCAGTTCATCATCTGAAAATTCAATCTGTGCCTGAATATGCAATGGTGTTTGTCCGCTTTGTATAAGACGGTACTCAAAACCGCTCCAATTCATACCCGACAATAATTTAAATCCAACCCTTGTATGCGGAGCAATCAACGCAACAATGGCTTGCAATACGGACGACTTTCCTGTTCCGTTGTTTCCAACAATAAGCGTCATGTCATTGACTTCGCCACTTGAATTGCAAAAGGAAATTTTTTTATCATTTACAAACCGTTTGTAATTATGAAATTCTATATTTTTAATTTTCATATATCAATGTCATATTATTATACTGTAAACTTCTCCATATACTTTAAATCCTGTTCAATATGGTCGCTGTCTTTATGTCTCATATCCGATGAGACCAATTGCAAAGGTATGATTTTATTTTTAAGGTTAAACAGTTTGATTATTCCCCCAACTTTTTTATTATAGAATTGGCTGCAAACCTTTTGTATTCATCGGTTTCGCAGCCGTACAGGGCGATTTCGCCGTTTTTGTCACTGTGAACGCCACAGCCGTAGCATTTGGTCAGCGGCGAGGCATGGAAGCAGGCCTGTCATTTAATGAAAAACTGTTCATGCGCTGTTTTGTGCAACGCTGTTCTTTTCGGAGAAGACATGAAAAAGTACGTAAAGTTGTACGGGGCTTCATAAACCATCTCGAACTGAATGTTTGCCGCCGCTTCTACACTCTCTTTCACGGGTGGGATTTCCCCTTTAACCGCCTTGCAGTTCGGTGTGATTTAGATAAACATGTTAGTGGAGTGTGTTTTCACTCTTTTATTGATTTGCCGCCGCCGTCTGTTTTTATAACTTTTCCAGATGATATTTCTCTTTCAGCATCTGCCTGTTTTCATCGTCGAGAGAGCGCATATACCCTTTCCATCCGGGGCAGAAATTGATATGCCAGCGCCAGAAGCGTCCAACAACCGATTTGGGTGCTTTATCGTATTTTGCCCGTATCGGGCAGCTTTCACAATTGTGTGTTTTCATAATTAAATACAGTTATATCAATGCAAACATCCAGCAGCAAATTATATTACATTTTTCTATCGTTTATTTAAATGACGTTTCACCGCAAAGTTATCATTTTTACGATATTTCCAAGTAACTGTTGTGATACCATGAATTAAATTCTATTAATGAAAATTGTGATCATCGCCAATTGTGTCATAGCTTGGCTTGCATCCATTAGTTTTTCATATTGTGCAATATTTTTATTTTTGCAGTTTATCTTATCTAAAATAATGAAAGCTGTAATAATTACAATTGGCGACGAACTGCTTATAGGGCAAACAATAGACACCAATTCGTCGTGGATAGGGGCGGAGCTGAGTAAGTTGGGGTTCGATGTGCACTGCATAGTTTCGGTTCACGACAGGCGGGAAGACATACTGTCAACGCTGCAAGAAGTATTGGGAAAGGCAGATGTTGCTCTGATAACAGGAGGGCTTGGCCCCACAAGCGACGATATCACCAAACCAACACTTTGCGAATTTTTCAATACAAAGCTCGTATTAAATAACGAAGTGCTGAAAATGATAGAAGAAATGATGACCCGGCGCAACATACCGATGAATGAAAACAACCGCAAGCAGGCGGAAGTTCCTGAATCGTGCAGGGTTATTAAAAATGCCAGAGGCACTGCTCCCGGTATGTGGTTCGAAAAAGACGGAACAATATTTATTTCAATGCCGGGAGTACCTTACGAAATGAAATACATGATGACAGAATATGTGCTTCCAGGCCTGAAGCAATTTTTTACATCACAAATAATAATTCATAAAAACATAATGGTTTATGGGATTTCTGAATCTAATCTTGCCGAAATATTGACCGACTTTGAAAAAGGCCTTCCAAAAAACATTAAATTGGCGTATCTGCCATCGTTGGGTGTTATAAAGTTAAGGCTAACCGGAACAGATGTTAACTACGGTGAGCTTCAAAAAGACATAAACAATAAGGTATCTGAACTGTATGAGGCAATACCTCAGTTTATTTACGGAGAAGATGAAGATGCGCTTGAAAAGTGTGTTGGTGATCTTTTGCGAAGTAAAAAACAGACAGTATGCTCGGCCGAAAGCTGCACCGGTGGAAATATAGCAAGCCTTATAACGGGTATCCCCGGATGTTCCGATTATTTTAAAGGCTCTGTAGTAGCTTATGCCAATTCTGCAAAATCAGGTATTTTGGGTATCCCCAAAGAATTGATTTCAAGGCATGGCGCTGTAAGTATGGAAGTTGTATCTAAAATGGCTGAAAATACAAGAAAAATATTCGGAACCGATTATTGCATTGCAACATCAGGTATTGCCGGCCCAGGAGGTGGTACAGATACCAAGCCTGTTGGCCTTGCATGGCTGGCTGTATCATCGCGTACAGGCGTTATTGCCGAGCAAATAATATCCGGAACAGACAGGCATACCAACATACAAAGATTTTCATTTGCAGCGTTGAATCTTCTCAGGAAACAGATTCTCAACAGTTAACCGTTTTATAGGAATCTGAAAAAAACTATATGAAAATTTGCATGGTTCAATAATAATTGCGTTCTTTGCACTTCCTTAAAAAAGGAGAAACGATAAAACGAAATAAAACGAACATCAATGTCAAGGATTTGTCAGGTAACAGGTAAAAAGGCTATTACAGGGAACAACGTTTCTCATTCAAAAAGAAGGACAAAAAGAAAATTTTATCCTAATCTTTTTATCAAAAAATATTATTTAGCCGAAGAAGAAAAGTGGATTTCGCTTAAAATATCGGCGGCAGGAATGCGCCTCATAAATAAAAACGGTCTTACAAAAACGCTTAAAGAGGCAAAAGAAAAAGGTTATATAGCTAACTATTAAACATTTATTGGAAAATGGCAAAAAAAGCTAAAGGCAATAGGCAACAGGTTATTCTGGAATGTACCGAGCATAAGGAAAGTGGAATGCCGGGCACATCGAGATACATAACAACCAAAAACAGGAAAAATACTCCCGATCGTCTTGAGAGGAAGAAGTATAATCCTATACTCAAAAAATATACTGTTCACAGAGAAATTAAGTAATACGTTTAACCATGGCAAAGAAAGTTGTAGCAACACTTAAAACAGGTTCCGGCAAGTCGTTTACAAAATGTATCAAGATGACCAAGTCGGAAAAAACAGGAGCTTATATCTTTAAAGAAGAAGTAGTTCTTAACGAGAATGTAAAAGACTTCTTCACAAAGAAGTAATAAAAATCTTTATCTTTACGGGCTTCCTTCTTTATTGGAGGAAGCTTTTTTTATTAGTTATGCATTGAATATTACGGCAGTTTCGTGTGTTTTGTGCAGGTAGTTAATAAATAATAGATGTTTGTTATTAACTTATACATAATAGAAAGGGCAACAACTGCGTTATTTAATAGTTTCGCACAAAATATAATGCAACATGGTATTAACACAAATTATTTTGCAGGGGAATCCTGTTCCTGTTGAAGACGCAGCCACAGTGGAACTGTCGCTGCTCGACATGGCCATGAAAGGTGGCTGGGTTATGATACCGATAATACTGTTATCGTTTATAGCAGCCTACATCTTTATTGAAAGATACTTCGTCATAAAAAAAGCCTCGAAGGAAGATACAAACTTCATCAACAGAATAAAAGACTATATTTACGAAGGCAGGATAGATTCCGCCCTGGCGCTCTGCAAATCGATCGACAGCCCTTCGGCAAGAATGGTTGAAAAGGGAATAGTGAGGCTTGGAAGGCCGTTGCAGGACATCAGTTTTGCAATAGAAAGCGTAGGTAAACTTGAAATATCAAAACTTGAAAAGGGATTCCCTACGCTGGCCACCATTACCGGCGCCGAACCCATGCTTGGCTTCCTGGGAACGGTTATAGGTATGGTGCAGTCGTTTTATGCAATGTCGCAGGCCGGAAACAACATTGAAGTGTCGATGATGTCGGACGGAATATACACGGCGCTTATTACCACCGTAGCCGGCCTTATCATTGGAATACTCGGATATTTTGCATACAACTCACTGGTTGTAAAAGTGGAAAGGGTTGTTTTCAACCTCGAAGCAACGCTTACCGAATTTATGGACATTCTTAATGAACCGGTTAAACAAAAGAACAACTGATGGCCATATCGCAAAGAAACAGGATAAGCGTTAACTTCAGTTCAACAGGGATGACTGACGTTGTTTTCAATCTGCTGATATTCTTTATGCTTACCTCCACTCTTGTTCATCCGTCGGCGTTGAAGCTGCAGTTGCCGAAAGGCAGCGCCCAGGCATCAGCAAAACCGCAGACAACGGTTTCAATAACATCCGACCTTAAATATTATGTTGAACAGCAGCCTGTAGCCTTTGAAGAGCTTGAAAGCATACTGGCACAGAAGTTGGGAAATGACCCCGACACATACATCTCGCTCCATGCCGATAAAACCATTCCGTTTGAAAATGTAGTTAACGTACTGAATATTGCCCAGAAAAATAATTATAAACTGATAATTGCAACATCACCCAAATAACGACATCCGGAATATTCCCGAAGAAAAAGGAAAAGGAGTGGCCGGCGCCATAATAATTCACATCGTATTATTACTGGTTTTGGTTTTTATTGCATTCAAAGTTCCCGCCCCACCAGAGCAGGAAGAAGGCATAATGGTTAATTTCGGAACCTCCGAAACCGGGTTTGGGATGATAGAACCGCCAATCATGTCTGCATCTGCAGCCACTGCCCCCTCGGAAACGCAAGCGGCAAGTGTTGAAGAAGTCCCCCTGCTTACCCAGAACGACGAAGAAGCCCCGGAAGTAAGGGTAGTTGACCCTGAAGCCGAAAGGGAAAAACGCGAGCAGGCAGAAACCGACAGAAAAAAACGTGCAGAACTTGAAGCCGCCGAAAGACAGAAAAGAGAAGAAGAAGCAAGAATTATAGCCGAACAGCAGCGACAGACCGAAATATTCAATCGTACAAGGGATGCTTTTACAGGAGCCAGGAATGCCGCCACAAGTAGCAACCGTGAAGGCGATGCCGGAGGTTCCAGCAACCAGGGCGCTACTACAGGCTCGCCCGACAGTAGATTAAGAGGTGACGGTGGCAGTTCCGGCGATGGAGTAAATTATGACCTTGGAGGAAGGAAGCACAGAGGGGAGTTGTATTTTCGAAAATTAGACTATAAAGAGGGCGGAAAAGTAGTAGTTACTATAAGTGTTGACCAGAATGGTAATGTAACTTCAGCTACGCTGGGAAAAGGTTCTACAACGCTTAATACAGACCTTGTAAATGCCGCCACAGAATTTGCCCTTAAAACAAAGTTTGAACAAAAACCGGGGGCTATTGTTGAACAAGGAACAATAACCTACAATTTTATTCTGAACTAAGCCCTTCTTTACATTCTTTTAAAATGAGTTGCCGAATACGATTCGAGGTTTTCGAACAAAACGGTTTCCTGCAGTCCTGAAGCCATGTTTTTTACCGTCATGCTGTTTTCTCTCATTTCGTCGTCGCCTGCCATAACTATATATGGAATCTTTTTTGCATCGGCCCATGCAAACTGTTTTTTCAGTTTAACGGCATCGGGATACAACTCTGACTTTACAGATAACTTTCTCAGACATTCAACTATTCTCAAGGCATACCCTGTTGTCTGGCCTCCGAAATTAACAACAAGTGCTTCCGACGGCGATGTTTCGATATCAGAAAATCTGCCTGCCTGTTTAAGTACGTCATATATCCTGTCGGCGCCAAATGATACTCCCGCCCCCGATACACCCTGCATTCCGAATACTCCGGTAAGATTGTCGTAACGCCCTCCGCCGCAAACGCTGCCAATTGCAATGTCGGCCGACTTTACTTCAATAATAGCACCGGTGTAATAGTCGAGCCCGCGTGCAAGAGTAAGGTCGAGTTCTGTCGGAG
>JAITWJ010000038.1 GCA_031285325.1 Bacteroidales bacterium | reverse complement strand
CCCCGAACTTCCACACACCGTCCCCGAACTTCCGCTCCCAGTCCCCGAAGTTCAATCCCTCGTTCCCGAAGTTCTGCACAGTGGATAATTATTAATTGAAAGAGGACAATTATCCCCCCGCCCCTCCCTGAAAGAGGAACAGTTGGGCGGCAAAGTTCCATTCAGGGGATTCAGAGGTGAATAATTGGCAACTGTAAATCGTAAATTGTAAATTATTAAAGATGGTTGAGGGGGTGGCTTTGCTGTGCCGAAAGGTTAACAAAAAAGCGCCGGCTGTTCACCGGCGCCATAATACCATGAATGTACAAACTTCAAACCTAGTATTTCACTACTCTGTAAAGATATATATGTGTTTTGTAATTTCCAAATTATTTACCTGTTATTTTTAAATACTTCGGGTTGGCAGTAGCGTCCGGCAATAAACCGGCGCTAAAGCTAACCGCAAAACGTTTAATAAAATAAAATTCAATAATGAAAAAACTTATACGGTAAAGATATGTATCTGTTTTTGAATTTCCAAATTCATAACTAACTGTAAATTGTTAAATATTAATTTTAATTTCTGCGGATTGTATTGCGGCCGTCAAGTGCGCCGGCATAACTCATGTTCGCGAACGAATATGCAAATAAGCAGTTCGCAGATAGCATATTTCCGGAATTATATATCTTTGATGAAAATAATACAGTTATGAAGAATATTTTGGGGATTGCTTTGTTTGCGGCGCTGATGCTGTCGTGCGGCGGTACGGTTGTGCCGGAGTTGATAAATGGAACGGGCAAAATTGCCCACAGCGAGTTCGACATATCAGCAACTTACACCGAATTGCATGTTTCACGCGGCATAAAGGTTGTGCTTGTGGAGCCGGGCAACGGGCGAGGCACAATTACAGCCGGCGAGGCGGTAATTGAACATGTTTCGATAGTAGAGAATGATGGCGTGGTACGTGTAACCTACGCACCTAATAAGGCGAGGATCAGGCCAAAGACCGGAGCTGTTGTTACGATGCCCCTCAGCGGCAATTTGAGGAAAATAGATGTTTCGTCGGCCGGCAGGGTTGTGTGCGATAATGTGATTCGGGCGCACAATATGCATATCGATTTGTCGAGCGCCGCACACGTTGATTTGTCGATACAGGGCGATGAGCTGGATGTTGAGATGTCGAGCGCTGCAAATGCCTTGTTGTCGGTTAACTGCACCCGCATTGGAGTTGATTTGTCGAGTGCGGCTAAGTGTACCATACGCGGCGTTGTGTCTGAACTCGGCGTTGATGCCGGCAGCGCCGCCCGTTTTCGTGGCTTTGAACTTGCAAGCAGCCACGCAAAACTCGAAAGTTCGAGCGGCGGCAACGTGGAAGCAGCTGTCGGTAAAACGCTTGATGTTGATGTTTCGAGTGGTGCGTTGATACGTTACAAAGGTTCGCCGCAAATCATGAATCAGCGTGTTTCGAGCGGCGGATCGCTCAGGAGCGTTCAATAAGGGTTCTGTTTGTTGACGAACAGGTTGAGAAATAGCAAATAAACATCATAAAGAGATTTATGCATAATCTTTTTAATCTCTTCACAAATTTATAGTGTGAACTTTTATTATTAGTGAACTGTATTAGTTGAAATCGAACAGTAAGTCGGTTTGTAAATCGTTGGCGGTAAGTTTCTTTTTTTCATTTCTGCGGAAAATGTAAACAATGCCGTAATCAAGTGCAATTTGCCTTTTGTGTTTTGCGTTATCGCTCTTGATATTTTCTTCAATTTCGTTCCACAAATTACAGATAAATTTGTTTGTGGCAACACGGTTTTTCTTCATACGTTCAAAAGAAATGTTGGTTACTCTGCGCATATTTTGCATATAAACGGCAATTTCTTTAAACTCTTCTAACTTTATTTTTACCAGTGCAATAGACGGACTGTAAACAGGGTTGCCTCCTTTGTGGATTCTTTTCTGTTCGCCTTCAATAATTTTCGCTCCCCATTTTAATAATTCTTCTTCTTTATTTAGCGAAGGAATTTTTCCGGCAAACGAGTCAAGTTCATAAAATTTGAGCGAGTCTTCTTTTATTTCCTCTCTTTCTACGGCCATATACAATACTTTAATAAAGTGTGAAATATACAGTGCAGCTTTTATCATCGAGGCTTTGTAATTCTTACTTTTTTCCAATTGTCTCTTTAAGTCGGTTTTATATATCTGAAGTGTGCTTTCAAATACTGTTTTTACCTGTTTAAGTTCCAATAAAGTTTCTTCCGAAAATGCAATTTTATTGACATCTCTTTTTGTTGCTAACTCCAGCGCAGTATTCAGCACTTTAGCACGGGCTTTATCTGTGGTTGGTAATCTTCGGTAAGGCATAGCTTGAATTAAGTTGCAGCGAAGTTAATAAACTTGTGTTTAAAACTACAACTGTTCGCTAACTAAAATATCAGTTTTAGAAAATAAAAAAGCCTTACCGTAACAGGCAAGGCTTTAATCATATATTATTTAATTTCCGGTTTATTTACTTAAACATGAAACTATATATTCACGGTTCAGGCGGGCAATATTGGTAATCGAAATACTTTTCGGACATTCAGCCTCGCAGTCGCCTGTGTTTGTACAGCCTCCAAACCCAAGTTCATCCATTTTGGCCACCATGTTATTTGCACGTTTTTTAGCTTCAACCTTTCCTTGCGGCAGTTTTGCCAAATGCGAAACTTTAGCAGAAACAAACAGCATTGCCGATGAATTTTTACATGCCGCCACACATGCCCCACAACCTATACAGGCAGCTGCATCCATAGCTTCTTCGGCATCTTCGTAAGCTACAGGTATTACATTTGCGTCTGGAACACCTCCGGTATTCACCGAAATAAAACCACCGGCCTGCAGTATTTTGTCGAACGCAGAACGGTCAACAATTAAATCTTTAATAACAGGAAAAGCAGCGGCACGCCAAGGTTCAACGGTAATGGTTTCTCCTTCTTTGAATTTACGCATGTGCAGCTGGCATGTGGTTACTTCGGTATCAGGCCCGTGCGGATGGCCATTTATATACAAACTACATGTACCGCAAATTCCTTCGCGGCAATCGTGATCAAAAGCAATCGGATCTATTCCTTTTTCAATAAGTTTATTGTTTAGAATGTCCATCATTTCAAGGAAAGAAGTTCCTGTAGAAATATTTTCTATAGTGTAGGTTTCAAATCTTCCCTTGCCGGCAGCATTCTTTTGCCGCCATACTTTAATATTTAGTTTTTTTAGAATTTTATCAGCCATAATCTCAGATATTTATAAGATTTAGTATTATCGGTTGATTATTTATAAGAACGCTGTGATAATTTTACATTTTCAAATACCAGATCTTCCTTGTGTAACACAGGTTCTTGGCCTTCGCCTTTGTATTCCCAGCACGAAACATAAGTATATTTATCATCATTACGTTTTGCCTCCCCTTCTTCGGTAGCCGACTCTTCGCGGAAATGTCCTCCGCACGATTCGTTTCTGTCTAAGGCATCGTATGCTATCAACTCGCCAATGTCGAAGAAATCGGCAACACGCCCCGCTTTTTCAAGTTCAGGGTTCAAGTTGTTAAGTTCACCCGGTATATTTACATCTTTCCAAAATTCTTCGCGAACCTCCTTAATGAGTTCAATGGCTTTTTTCAATCCTTCTTCATTTCTCGACATTCCTACGTAATCCCACATAATATGCCCGAGTTTCTTGTGGAAGTAGTCAACCGGTTTTGACCCTTTAATGTTGAATAGTTTTTCTAAACGGTTAATCACTGCTTTTTCAGCTTCAACAAATTCGGGTGCATTTGTATCTGTTTTGGGTGTCATAATTTCGTCGGCCAGATAATCGCCAATAGTGTATGGCAGAATAAAATAACCATCGGCCAAACCTTGCATAAGCGCAGATGCTCCCAAACGGTTAGCCCCATGATCAGAGAAATTTGCCTCTCCAATTGAGTATAATCCCGGAATAGTAGTCATCAAATTATAATCAACCCAAGTACCACCCATAGAATAGTGGATAGCCGGATAAATCATCATCGGTTCCACATAAGGGTTAGCATCGGTAATTTTTTCGTACATCTGAAAAAGATTTCCGTAACGTGCTTCAATTACATTTCTCCCTAAACGTTCAATAGCATATTTAAAATCAAGAAAAACAGCTTTACCTTCAGAATTTACGCCAAACCCCGCATCGCAGCGTTCTTTTGCTGCTCTTGAAGCAACATCGCGCGGTACTAAGTTCCCGTATGACGGGTATCTTCTTTCCAGATAGAAATCACGGTCTTCATCCGGTATATCATTGGGGCCAATCTGACCTTTTTGTAATTTAACAGCGTCTTCTTTCTTTTTTGGCACCCAAACACGCCCGTCATTACGAAGCGATTCCGACATTAACGTAAGTTTCGACTGCTGTTCGCCATGAACAGGAATACAAGTTGGATGAATCTGTACAAAACACGGATTGGCCATAAAAGCGCCCTTTTTATAACATTGCCATGCAGCAGAACCATTACTTCCCATTGCATTGGTTGAAAGGAAAAATACATTGCCGTAGCCTCCGGTAGCTACAACCACAGCATGAGCGCCAAAACGTTTTATTTTTCCGGTTACCAAGTCGCGGGCAATAATTCCGCGGGCTTTACCATCGATAATAACTACATCTAACATTTCGTAACGACTGTACATTTCAACATTACCCATCGAAATTTGCCGGTTCAAAGCCTGATATGCACCAATGAGCAATTGCTGGCCTGTTTGCCCGCGGGCATAGAATGTACGGCTTACCAGTACTCCGCCAAATGAACGGTTGGCAAGTAAACCACCGTATTCACGGCCAAAAGGTACACCTTGCGCTACGCACTGGTCAATAATATTTGGCGAAACTTCAGCCAGTCGGTAAACATTAGCCTCACGTGCACGGTAGTCGCCACCTTTAATGGTATCGTAAAATAAACGAAAAACCGAGTCGTTATCATTAGGATAGTTTTTAGCAGCATTTATACCTCCCTGAGCAGCAATAGAATGGGCACGGCGTGGGCTATCCTGATAACAGAAAGACTTTACTTTGTAACCTAATTCAGCCAGCGAAGCCGCAGCAGATGCTCCGCCTAAACCGGTTCCTACTACAATTACTTCGAGTTTACGTTTATTTGCAGGACTTACTACTTTTATGCCGGCTTTATGCCTGCTCCACTTTTCGGTCAATAATCCTTCGGGAGTTTTTGAATTTAGTATAGACATGTCCAAATCGTTTTTACAATTAAAATTTAATGATAAAATACAATGGGATTGCAGAGAATCCAATTGCAACTAAAATGGCATAAATACGGCCTATCACCTGCAATCTTTTCATCCAGTACTTGTTGTTAAGGCCAAGTGTTTGAAATGCCGACCAGAAACCATGCGAAAGGTGTAACCCTAAAAGCAGGCCGCCTAAAATGTATAAGATACAATAGGCAATACTGTCTTTGAATAAACTGGCAACAAGTGTATATGTGTCTTCCATTTCAATACCGTTAACAGTTACCGTGTACATTAAATGTGGATTGAATTTAATAACCAAGAAAAAATTGATGACATGAATAATAAGAAACACAAACAACAGTGTTCCCAAAATAAGCATGTTTCGCGATGCCCATGTGCTGGATTTACTCAAACTTGTTTTTTGGTATCTTACAGGCCTTGCTTTCCAATTCTGATATCCAATGTTTAACGACCATAAAATGTGGATAAGAAACCCCAATCCTAATAATGGCTCTATAATTTTTATTACAGGGTTGGTAGCCATAAAATTAGCCCCCATGTTAAACAATTTACCACTGTCGTCTAAAACCAACGAAAGATTAATGGCTAAATGCACAGTGATAAAAGATATAAGGAATAATCCCGTAATGCTCATAAGTAATTTTCTTCCTATCGAAGCTGTTAAAATACTACTCATAGAAACTTAATTATTTTAGTTTAAAATTTTTCAATTAGTACAAGAATGGGTGAACATAAAAGAATCTTACCGAAAAAGCGTCTCAATGTACTTAATTAAAGTATTTCTGCGAATAAATTAATCCATTATTAACGTTACAAATCAAATTATACTTCTTCAGCAATAAATATATTTAAGTGATAAAAAATATAAACGAAAATTTTAAAATGGTATTGTTAATTTGATTTTTATTTACAATGTTTGTCTTATGATTAAAAATATTTGTTTAAAAATGAAAAAATAACTGAAAGATTAATACATAAAATGCGTTAGTTTTTATTCGTGCATTCTGGAAACTCGACACTTTCAATAAATGTAGCACTATGAATAAGTAACGCCTGCGTGGAATATACGTGGGCTTATTCAATCAGATGTGCTACAGGTAGTCGAGCCTCAGAATGCAAATGAAAGAATTTCGCCCACGTTTTTTATGCCTTAACTTATAATGTAGTTACACAATATACAAAAGAAATTTCAACCAATAACCTACTAAATTAAATCTTACATTATGTTGCAGCAAGACATTCACATAGGGATTTTAATAAAGAATAAGTTTAGAGAAGACGGACGCTCTGCGTCATGTTTAGCAGAAAAGATTCACTGTAGAAGAGATAACATATATGATATATTTGGCAGGGTTTCTATTGATACGGCGTTATTATTAAGCATCAGTTTGGCGCTTGAAACGAATTTCTTCGAGTATTTCCATGAAAAATACAAAATTACAATAACCAAAATTGAAAACACATAACCTAAATATTGTATCTTCCGAAATTATTTATATCACTAAATACGTTTATCAATGAAGTTACTTTTTTTATTCATAGGATTACTTTGTTGTGCTACAGGCTTGTTATTTAGAAGAAATGCCGGACAAAAAATAAAGAGTAATATCTGGCTCGCATTAGGTATTGTACTTATTATCGCTAACATTTTTTATTTATGGTTAGGATTTATAAGAGCTTCTATTGTTATTATTATAATGATTAATACTCTATACTACAAAGGAGAGAAATGGTTTAACTCAAATGATATGGAGAATGATAATTTGAAAGCAGGATTTGGTGTCATCGCAGGCATATTATTGTTAATGTTTTTATCTTTTTCAGGAAAAAACTTACCATCTGTTACGTTGAACAACGATGTTATTAAAATGGAGGGTAGATATGGGCGTATTATTAACATTACCGACATACAATCGACAGATACCATAAACATAATTCCAAGATTAGGCATAAGACGCGGTGGCTCGGCAACTAACTCAAGTTTCATTGGCAATTTTGAAATGGAAAACGAAAAAATGATGGCAAAATTGTGCGTATATAGAGATAATCCGCCATATATAAAAATAAGGATGAACGACAACAGTTTGTTCATACTTAATTTTAAAGAACCAGAAGAAACTGTTGAATTTTACGATAGGTTAAGAAATATTACAAATAAATGATTGATTATGAAAACTACAAGAAAAACATTCAGGTCGCGTATAAGCGTTTTAATTACACTTTTTATATTGGCAACATCAATGCCCATATTTACCTATGGATTCCAAATAACATACTCTATTGGCGGAGTCTTGTTATTTATAGTTATTATTCTTACAGGAATACGTTATGTGATTTCCGACGGAAAACTTTATTCAAAAATGTGGTTTATTCCTTGGGGGAGTATAAAAATTGAAGATATTGTTTCGGTGAAACGGTCGTACAATCCACTTTCATCTCCTGCCGCTTCTCTAAAGAGATTGTGTATTGGTTTTGGAAACGGGAAATTTGGGCTGATTTCACCTGTAAGAGAAGATGAATTTATTGAAACTCTGAAAACCATCAATCCGAATATTGAAATTAATATTCCCGAAACAAAAGGTAAGTGGCGAATTTGGGATTGGGATATTTAAGAACGCCCAAGGCGTCGTTGTTAGACTGGATTGGTAATTGTTAATTTGCCTGTTGTACATAAATTTACATCTGTGTATAACGGTAGCATTTTTATATCGTGAAATTAAAATGCATAATCCCAAATTCCCCATCATCAGTTTTCACTATGCCATATATGGCTATCGCTTTAATCAACATAAAAGGCAAAAATAAAAACAGCGAATTAATATATTTTTTCATTTTACTACTTAAACATTATCGGAGAACATGCTCTTTAATTTAATACATATTACTCAAATAAACAGACGTATTAGAAAAACTATACTTAAAGACTTGTTTAGTATTAATAACGGATTTCTACTGCGCTCCAATCTATAATCTTCCACAACTCAGCAAGGTGGTCGGCTCGACGGTTCTGGTAGTCGAGGTAATATGCATGTTCCCATACATCGAATCCAAGAAGCGGAGTAAGCCCCTTTGTAATAGGATTTCCGGCGTTAGACTCTTTAATGATTTCGAGATTGCCGTCTTTATCTTTGGCAAGCCACGCCCATCCCGAACCAAACACGGCGGTACCGGCCGTATTGAATTCTTTTTTGAAATTTTCGAACGAACCCCATTTCCTGTTGATGGCATCCGCGAGTTTTCCTTTAGGTTCTCCACCACCGTTAGGACTGAATGAAAGAAAATATATATTGTGATTGAGGGTCTGTCCTGCATTGTTGAATATAGTACCATCGCTTTCTTTCACGATAGTTTCCAGGTCGGCATTTTCAAACTTGGTTCCCTGAATAAGGTTGTTCAGGTTTGTAATATATGTTTGTAGATGCTTTCCATAATGCAATTCTATTGTCTGTTGACTAATAACTGGTTCCAATGCATTGGCAGCATAAGGAAGTTTAGGTAATTCAAATTTCATAGCTTTTGTTTTTTGATTATTAATACTCGAGTTGTTTGTATTTTGTGCGTGCGCGGTGCTCGTCAGCACAACAAACAACGTCAGACATGTAAGAAATAACTTATTCATAATTTTTTTTGTGTGTTGGAACAAAATTAACAATCTTGTTTTGATATTTGTTTAATATTTCTTGATAATTTTCATTAATTTAATTCTGAACAACTTATATAAAATAATCGTAATAAAAAAAATTTCAATAATCACATTTCAAATAGACGATTCAAATTGTTTCAGAAACCTTATATCGTTTTCAAAAAAGTGGCGTATGTCTTTAATTCCGTAGCGTAACATAGCTATTCGTTCAATTCCCATTCCAAAAGCGAAACCTGTATATTTTTTACTGTCTATATTACAGTTTTCCAAAACATTGGGATCGACCATGCCACATCCCATAATTTCGAGCCAGCCGCTATTTTTACAAATATTACAGCCTTTGCCTTCACAAATGGAACAGCTAACATCCATTTCGGCGCTGGGCTCGGTAAAAGGGAAATACGACGGACGCAATCTTATTTGTGTGTTTTCTCCGAAAAATTCTCTGGCAAAGTATAGCAGTGTTTGTTTCATGTCGGCAAAAGATACATTTTCATCAACATACAAACCTTCAATCTGGTGGAAAATACAATGCGAACGTGCCGAAATAGCTTCGTTACGGAAAACACGCCCAGGAAAAATAGCACGTATGGGAGGTTGAGTACGTTCCATAACTCTAATTTGTACGCTTGAAGTATGGGTACGCAGCAACACGTCGGGATATTTTTCAATGAAAAAAGTATCCTGCATATCACGTGCCGGGTGTTCGGAGGCAAAGTTTAAAGCCGAAAAAACATGCCAGTCGTCTTCAATTTCAGGGCCTTCGGCAACTGCATAACCAAGCCTGCCGAATATACTTATAATTTCATTTTTTACCAGAGAAAGCGGGTGGCGAGTACCTAATTTGAACGGTTCTCCCGGCTTGGTTAAATCAATGAATTGATCGTTATTTCCGGTCGATTCGAACATTTCTTTCAAGGTATTTATCCTTTCAAAGGCAAAATTTTTCAAATCGTTAATTGCCTTGCCTATTTCTTTTTTTTGTTCTGTCGAAACATTTTTAAAACTGTCGAAAAGCTGGCTTATACTACCTTTCTTACTTATGTACTTAATGCGGAGTTCCTCCACTTCTTCCATAGTGGAAACAACAGCATTTTTTATTTCGTCTTGTAACGCTTTTATTTTTTCTAACATTTTTAATTCGTGTAAAAACGCAAATATAATCATTCAAAATAAAAAGCATAACTTTAATTAGGAAGTAAAAATTTTAATCATCCTTCCAAACAATATCAGTTTGGGATAGCCCTATTTTCAATTTTTCAAAACATTCTTAAAAATTGGCAAATAGAAAACAGTATTAATGAATTTAAATTTTAAGCAAAATGATTTATAAATTGCCTGTTGTACATATACGTGCATTATTTTACTTGGGAGATACTAATTTACATCTGCGTATAACGGCAGCATTTTTATATTGTGAAATTAAAATGCATAATCCCAAATTCCCCATCATCGGTTTTCACTATGCCATATATATTGCTGTTGCTTTCATCAACACAAAAAGTACGGACATCAGACGAAGTTTCCAATGTTTTTATATAATTTCCTGTCCAGTCAAAAACAACAATTTTATTTCCCATATTCGAGTTTTCTTCTGAATTTTCTTTCCCTGAATATAGCATGTAACAATATTTATCAGTACCATAAGACCACACGTATGTGTTTATACAATCGTCTTCAATATGTATGCCGCGTGCCTCGCCTCTTTCGTAGTATTGGACTTTGGCATCGAACGATTCGTATTTATTCAACAGTACTGTTGAATCTGCTTTAACTTCATAAAATTCTATATTATCGCTAAAAGAACTTCCTATTGCAAAATAATTGTCATTCGGATTGGTTGTTATCTGTCCCTGATATGTAAAAAAACTCTGTACCTCACCCATTTGCTCTCCACGAAAAGGATATTTGCCATCAGTCCGAAGCAGATTCGCCTCACGGTCGTAAATGCCAAATCGTCCTTTTTCCCAATATCCCATGGCAACATAGTAATCTTTCATTTTCCCTAACATTTTCGGCAATCCTTCAGATGGAAATAAAATCTTGTTCTGTATATTCATGGATGGAACTTCGAATACAAATAAACTGCGCAGGTCATCATTAAAAGCAAACAGTTTGTCTTTTTGTGGATACCGTAATATCGATAACGGAGGCAACATTTCATTCGGTCCATTTCCTTCTGAAACGAACCGCCCCATACACTTGTTATTTTTCATATCATACACAGTAACTAATTTTCCATCGTATGTGTAATCGTAAAAAATCAATAAAGTATCAATGGTCGTTATGTTATATGGTCTGCCGACAAGGCAGTCCATTAAAAGTAAATTTCCATCTATTTTTGTTACGTTCTGTGTAATATCAAGCACATTAGTATTTTTACAGGCAGCACATAGTATAAAAAGCAAGAACAAAAACAGCGAATTAATATATTTTTTCATTTTACTACTTAAAATTTTATAGATGAACGTACTATTTAGCATAATACCAACAAACTGACATATTAGAAAAATTACATAAAAATAACTTTAACTCTATTGGTAGAACAGATCCACATAATTGCTTACTTTTCTAAGTAGCAATTATGTGGAATAAACAGATTAGGATTTATTTAACCGTTTCCCTAAAAAATCACAGCAATACGAACCGTTGCATGGATAACAACATCCATCTTCACAATCTTCTATATCTTCGCCATTTGCCAATGCTTCCACATTAGCCAAAAAAAGATCCACTTGAGTGTTATTACTCGAGTTTAATACAAAATTAAACGCTATAGTTATTGCAACAGCAATAACTGCAATACTCAATAAAATTTTTTTACGCATAAATTATTTTTTTATTAATTTTACTACACAATAGTATAACTAATTTTTGAAACAAAAAAATTTATAATAAGGTTTTTCAATTTTATTTTTAAAAAATACAATACATAATTTTAGGGTTTTATCTATATTGTTACCATATTTTTATATATTTGTGTAACCCACAAGGTGTAACATATACGTTATGAAGAATAAACAGATACATTAATACAGTGATTATTTGCAGGAATATCTGACCTGTAGCGTAATATAAAAGTAACTTAAAGAATAGAGAACCACAGAAAATCAAACTTATTAGTGAGATTCCTTAATTGATTAAAATTGTTTTGTTAATTTTTGTAAAATGACAAAGAAAAGTTTGTTTGAAAAAGTAATCGGGTATTTTAGCGAAACAATGCCTGTTGCCGAAACAGAACTTAAATACGATAGTCCTTACAGTTTAATTGTTGCGGTTATTTTATCGGCTCAATGTACCGATAAAAGAGTAAATCAGATTACCCCTATTTTGTTGAAACAGTTTCCAACACCGCAAAAAATGGCAGAAGCCAATATTGCAGATGTTTTTGAATACATTAAAAGTTGTTCATATCCAAATAATAAAGCTAAGCATTTGGTAGGAATGGCTAAAAAACTTATTGAATTGTATGACGGTGAAGTACCGGACGACACGGAAAAATTACAAAAATTACCGGGTGTAGGCCGAAAAACAGCAAATGTAATTGCTTCGGTCGTTTTTAATAAACCCGCCTTAGCCGTCGATACACATGTTTTCAGGGTGGCAGCTCGTATCGGACTAAGTACAAACGCAAAAACTCCTGTTGCAACCGAAATGCAACTTATAAAATACATTCCCGAAGAATTAATACCTAAAGCACACCATTGGCTTATTTTACATGGACGATATACATGTACGGCACGAAAACCTAAATGCGAAAAATGCGGGTTAACCAGCGTTTGTAAATATTTTAAACAAGCAGGTAAGATTTAAATTTATATATTTAAGAATAAAATTTATTTTTATGCCATGATTTATCACAAGACTTTTATACAAAATAGTTTGAAACCATGGGTCGTATTTATTCATGGCGCTGGAGGAAGTAATGTGATATGGTTTAAACAATTACGTGACTTTAAGAAGCGTTATAATGTATTGTTGGTTGATTTGCGCGGTCATGGGAAATCAAAAAAAATATATTCTCAGGAAGAAATATACAAATTCGATGAAATTGGTATGGATGTTATTCAGATAATGGATTATCTGAATATTAAAAAAGCACATTTCATAGGAATATCGCTTGGTTGTATTGTAATTCGCGCAATTGACAAACTGGCGCCTGCCAGGGCTGAATCCATAATTCTGGGAGGTGCAGTTATACAGTTTAATTCAAAGATTAAAAGTTTGGTAACTGTGGCCAAACTGCTTAATTCAATTTTGCCCTATATGTGGCTTTATAAATTGAATGCATGGATTTTAATACCTTCAAAAAAACATGCACAGTCGAGAAAACTTTTCATGAAAGAGGCAGTCAAGTTAGGCGAAAATGAGTTTAAAAAATGGTTGCGCATGTCGGGCGAAATACGCGATTATCTGCAGGAATTTCTGATAAAGGAAGCATCGGCACCGGTACTTTATCTTATGGGCGACCACGATTACATGTTTTTACCAATGGTTTCCGACCTTGTAAAAAAACACATGAATTCACAACTTGAAATTATTGGCAACAGTGGGCATGTATGTAATATCGACCAACCCGAAGTTTTCAACGAAACGGCCATCCGTTTTATTAACAAAATTTCGGGAAAGCATTAGAGCCCCAAATACTCTTATTATAGGAAAACGTAATTTGCTAAAATGCATGAATTACAAGTCCCGACCTTAGTTTTGGTTCGAACCAGGTAGTTTTTGGCGGCATTATATTTCCGCTGTCGGCAATATTAATCAATTGCTGCATCGAAACAGGATAAAGAGCAAAGGCAGCTCTCATTTCGCCCGAATCTACACGTTTTTTTAGTTCACCCAAACCACGTATTCCACCAACAAAATCAATCCGTTTAGAAGTTCTCAAATCACCTATGTTCAGTATTGGGTCAAGTACCTGTTTCGACAATATGGTAACGTCAAGTATGCCAATAGGGTCGGTATCGTCATAAGTATCTTCTTTGGCCGAAAGTTTGTACCAGCAGCCTGACAAATACATGCTGAATTCGTGCAATTTTGAAGGTTTGTAAATTTCTGCCCCCATGTTTTCTATTTCAAAACATTTCGAAAGTTTGGTCAGAAGATCAATATCCGACAAGCCGTTAATATCTTTAACGATACGGTTATAATCCATTATTTGCAACTGATTATCGGGAAAATGAACAGCCATAAAAAAATTATATTCCTCTCCTCCCCTATGATCCGGATTTTTTGCCTTTTTTTCAAGACCGATTCTTGCTGCCGCAGCAGTACGGTGATGGCCATCGGCGATATATGTAAATGGTACTTTCTCTGCAAATAACTTTTCTATTTCATAATTTATTTCATCGGAATCGATTACCCAAAAATGATGGCCAAAACCATCTTCGGCAATGAAATCGTACACAGGTTTTGTATTTGTTACAATATCCGTCACAATTTTATCAATTTCGGGAACAGCCTTGTATGCAAAAAACACAGGTTCTATGTTTGCATTCAGATAACGGGTTAAAACCATACGGTCTTCTTCTTTTTCGGGGCGCGTAAGTTCATGCTTTTTTATGATACCGTTTTCGTAATCGGCACAGGCAGCATTTCCAACAATTCCATATTGTGTACGGCCATTCATGGTTTGAGCATAAATGTAATATTTGTCTTTTTCGTCATATTCAAGCCAACCCAATTCCTGAAATTTCAGGAAATTTTCAACTGACCTGGTGTAAACAGTATGCGAATGAATATCATCTACTTCCGGACATTCAATCTCGGCTTTTGTAATACGAAGAAGCGATTTATCCTTGCCTTTTGCCATTTGTTCTGCTTCTTCAGAATTCATTACATCGTACGGAAGGCACGATAATTCTTCTGCAATTTCTTTTGGCGGCCTAAGCCCTCTGAAAGGTTTTACTATTGCCATGTTACTTGTTTTTTTGACTTTGGACAGTTTATATATTTAGAATGGCAAAATAAGCTAAACTGAATTTATTTAACTAATTTATATGTTAAAATATTTATTATATTTACTGAAACAACATAAAAATAATTGCAAGCGAAAATATAATTAACAAACTGTGAATTATGAGAACAAATAATCTTTTGCCCTTTTTAAAAAAAAACACAATTGAAGCGGGTTGCGATGAAGCCGGACGTGGTTGTCTTGCAGGCCCTGTATTTGCAGCCGCCGTGATACTACCTTCATGTTTTGAAAGCGATTTGCTTAACGATTCAAAGAAACTTACCAAAAAACAACGGTACAAGTTACGTCCTGTTATTGAAAAAGAATCATTGGCGTGGGCTGTTGCTTCGGTTTCAAACACCAAAATAGATGAAATAAATATTCTTAACGCCTCTTTTATGGCCATGAATAATGCGGTTAAGCAGTTAAAAATTGTGCCGGAACATTTACTTATAGATGGGAATTGTTTCAGGACAAATACCGATATTCCATATTCGTGTATGGTAAACGGCGACGGAAGATTTTATTCAATTGCAGCAGCTTCGGTATTGGCAAAAACATACCGCGATGATTTTATGATGGAGATACACAATGAGTTTCCATTTTACTGTTGGGATACCAACAAAGGTTATCCTGTAAAAAAACACCGCGATGCTATCAAGGTATATGGCATATCAAAATATCATCGCCTTTCGTTTCGACTGCTAAACTCATAATAATTGTTAATTTAGCCCAAGTATCCTGTATCTTCTAAGAGATTGGGCTTCATTGAGGCTTCAACGGCCAATCTGTCGCATTGTTCGTTTAAAGGGTTGTCGGCATGGCCTTTTATCCAAACGAACCTAACAGTATGTTTTTTGTAATTTTCGAGGAAGCGCAGCCAAAGGTCAGGGTTTTTTTTACCTTTAAAACGTTTTGATACCCATTGAAATACCCAACCTTTTTCAACAGAGTCGGCAACATATTTAGAATCTGTATAAACAGTAACATCGCTCCCTTGAATTTTAAGTGATTCGAGTGCAACAATTACGGCAAGTAATTCCATTCGGTTATTTGTGGTTAAGCGGTATCCTGCCGAAAGTTTTTTACTGTGCTGCCCCGATAGCATTATAACTCCATATCCTCCCTGTCCGGGATTCCCACGCGAAGCGCCATCAGTATATATGGTAATTTTTGGTACTGGCATTTGACACAAAGCAATTAATGTTAAGCAGGGAAATAGAACTAAATTTTCAAGAACAAACTATTCTACTATTTTCATTTCGTTAATTAAGTGTTTTGCTCCGGCATATTTATCGATAACCCAAAGTACAAAACGTATATCTACATTTATACATCGCTGAAGTTCGGGTTCAAAAATTAAGTCGCCGCTCATAGCTTCCCAGTTACCATCGAATGCAATACCAATTAGTTCGCCTTTACCGTTAATTACCGGACTTCCCGAATTACCTCCGGTAATGTCGTTGTTGGTAATAAAACAGGCATGTAAATTTCCGTCTTTATCGGCATATCTTCCGAAGTCGTTTGCCAAAATCATTTCTTTCATTTTTGTCGGAACGTCAAACTCATGGTCGCCGGGTATTTCTTTTTCAATGTATCCTTTTGTTGTTGTATAGTATTTGTAAGTAACACCATCGCGTGGTTCATAATCGAGTACCTGTCCGTAAGTTAATCTCATGGTTGAGTTGGCATCGGGATAGAAATTTTTGTCTCTATCCATTTCCATAAGGCCTTCAACGAATAAACGGTTTCCTTTGGAGAGGGCTACACTGTTTGCTGCTACCATACTGTTTATTTCAATGTATTTATTGTAGATTTGTATTGCAGCTTCAAAAGCCATATCGTTTTTAATTGTTTTTAACGATGGGTTGTCTATGAAAGCATTCATCCTTGCACTATCGGCAAATATTGTTTTGCTGAACATTTTTTCCGTATATTTTGAAAAATCGCCTCGGTATTTTTTTTGAACCTCGGCAAAAAAAGCCGGATTGTAATTTACAGCGTTGTTGTTTGAATAAAGTTTCATGAGTTCACCGGCTAATTTCTGATCGATGCTGGCATCGTAGTCTTTAAAATGGCTTTTCATTTTTTCTTTTATCTCGACGATAAAATTTTCTGTTAAACCATTATTTTTTTCCGGATTTTTCAGGATTTCAATAAATGGCTGCATCTGAATAGCAAACATAAATATTTCAGGGCCCGAAATCAGAGCTTCAACTATGTAGTCTTGTGCGTGGCTGTTGGCGTTGTCAGAATACGCTTCTGCAATGAATTGAAGTGCATCGCCATATTTGTTTTTTCTTTCGGAATCGGCATTTACCCAAGCTGTAAATTCTTCTTCGAGTTCTTTTTTCTTCGATATTACATTGAGTGATTCTAAACTTTGATTTTGCCCGATACTGTGTTTGTAATAGTTTGAACTTCGTGCGTATTTAGATGCATACTGAATACGTGTTTTTTGGCTCATTTTCATGTATTGGCCTATAATATCGAGTTTTTTCTCGCGTACTTCAATACGTACAGGGTTGGTTACTTGCATGGTATAATCTACTCCATACGATGTTTTATAGCGGTTTGTGGTTCCCGGATAACCCATTACCATTGCAAAATCGCCTTCTTCAATTCCTTTCAGCGAAACGGGCAGGAAATATTTTGGCTGGTACGGAATGTTTTCTTCCGAATACTGGGCAGGTTTACCGTCGGGGCCGCAATATACACGGAATAAACAGAAATCGCCTGTATGGCGGGGCCACATCCAGTTGTCGGTATCGCCTCCGAATTTACCAAGCGACTGTGGCGGAGCGCCCACCAAACGAACATCCATAAATGTTTCTGTTACGAAAAGATAGAATTCATTTGAATTAAAAAAACTTCTTACATAAGTCTCGTAATGTGTATTTCTTACGGCTTCTCTTTCAAGTTGCAGTGAAATTTCTCTTATCTTCCGGTTTCGCTCGTCTTCGCTCATGGTATCGTTCAGTTCGGACAAAACTTTACCGGTTACGTTTTCCATGCGTATAAGGAAGGTAACGGTTTTGTCAGGGTTCGGCAGTTCCTGGTTTTTCGACTGTGCCCAGAATCCGTCGCGCAGATAATCGTTTTCAACGCTCGAATGTTTTTGAATTTCGTCGAAACCGCAATGGTGATTTGTTAACAGAAGCCCTTCGTTTGAAATCAATTCGGCCGTACATGAGCCGCGATCGAGGGCTGCAACGGCATCTTTAAGACTTGAATTATTTATACTGTAAACATCCTCGGCATTGAGTTTAAAACCCATTTGCTGCATGTCGTTTATGTTTAACTTATGTATTAGCGAAGGCAGCCACATGCCTTCGTCGGCAACTGCCTTGCCGAATAAAAACAGTGAAACTATCAGTAACAGATTAAATTTTCTTTTCATTTTTTAAATATTGCTGTTTGCAAATATATAAAACACACTTTTAAAAAATGATTTTTACGCATTCTACCGATAAATTGTTTTGAACTATGAATTTTGACATGCAGGAAGTACTTTCCTCAAGCGAGGAAACATACTCGGAGGACGAAAACATACTTTCCTCGAATGAGGAAATATACTCGGAAGGCGAAAACATACTTTCCCCGAGTGGGGAAAATACCGCGAAGCAGTTAATGGAAGGATTCAAAAAACCTATCAGGTTACTTTAGATATTCCCGCAGGCGGGATTTGACTATCATGCTCATAATTGTGCTTTCATTAAATATAATTGTGCATGTTAATCAAAGAATCGGCGGCGGAAACCGGTGCACAGTTCTTTGCGAGCCGCCCCCTGCGAAGCAATCCATAGGTATAGATTACTTCGGGCGTTGCCCTCGCATATGTTAATTAATAGTTAATAGTTAATAGTTAATAGTTAATTTTCTTCCTCAACTTTCAAAAAAAAGTTTCTTATTTACCGGTATCATCTAATAATAATCATATTACTATGGCAACAATACATGAGTTACAGATTAGTCTTTACAATAAATTGGAACAAACAACCAATTTTACCTATAATCAATTAAAAAAGAAAGTAGTTGGCAATAATCTGAAGCCGAGCGAACAATTGACTAAAGAGGAATTGTTGATGGCCATTGATTATTTTCAGACCAAAGATACCCTTCCTGCAAAATGGGACAGCCGGTACCGGTTGGAAAAATACGTGTTGTTTAATATTAAAACAATAAAGCAGTTGCTGAAACTAACCGAACAACAAAAACTGGTTGGGTTTTCACTTATTCCTATAAAGGGTATAAGCAGGGCAATGCAAACAAAACTGAGAAACTTATCTATATACGATGCCTCCGCCCTCCTGATAAGAGGGAAAACGCAGGAAAAAAGAAACAATATAGCTAAAACGTTCGATATTGATGTCAAACTGGTTAATTCGTGGGTAAAGCAGGCCGACTTGTGGCGAATAGAAAGTATGACGGCAGATATGGCTTATCTGCTTGTACAGATCGGTGTTCGCCATGTGGAAGACCTGTCGAAGATTGATGCTGAGAAAGCCTTACTGATAATGGAACGGTTGGTTTTGGCACAGCCCGACTTCATATTGCTTGATTCTGTTCGATTGAATATTATGATCAATGAGGCAATAAAATATTCAGTCGTTCTTAAACCTTCTCAAATTGAAACTCCGGAAAAAGAACCGAAATATCTTTTCAAGGAAGAAAATATTGAAAAGATAGAATTCAAATCAGACATGCGTATAATTAAGGACGGCTTGGGCTTTCTGGATGATTTACCGAGAGTTCTTCCGTTACCGAATTATCTCGCAGGTGTGGTTTACAAAAGAATGAGAATGGAACCTGGCAGCACACCTTTCAACGATGTATTGGTTGAGGTAAACGGCATAGCCAGTTCGAGAGCCGATAAAACCGAAACAGATAAAACACCGTCGGCATATACCGACAGCGAAGGTAAATTCCGTATTATTTTGCCTGAAAAGTTAAACTTGCAGGAAGGTATTACCATTACCGTTTCACAAGGCTCACTGAAACAAAAATTCATGAAGAATGCTTCCGATGTTATCGATGCAGTACCTGAACAGGAACTTGTAAATAAGTTTGATAATCTTCAGTCAATAAAGTTTTTTATCGAAGCCAAAGAAGATGAATTTAAAGAACTCGGTAAGATGAAATCAGATTTGGATACTGTAACGGAAAAATTGAAAGACAGTAATCTAAACGATAAAGAAAGAGAAAGTCTTAAAGAGAAAGAGTTCGAATTGAGAAAAAAGATTAAAAAACTTGAAGACAACTGCGATGATATTGAAAAAGAAATTGAGAATCAGAAAGAAGAATACGAAAAGGTCAGGAAAGATATTATTGATTACGATAAAACAACAAACGACCTCGAAAAGATTTTCCGTAATCTTCTGAATAAAAAGAATCTGACGGCAGATATAAAAACGCTTACGGTAATAGAAGAGATATTCAATGGTTATCCCGATGTCAAAAAAGCTTTACCGAGCGTAAAATTGATGGGAGAAGGCGAAAAGGCTATACATCTCCCTACTGATACAGCCCCTTCGCGTTTGTTCAACTACGGAATATTACAGCGCTTGGTAGAACCGCAAATAAAGGGGCTGGACGTAAAAACCGGATTTAACGGTAATAAACGTATGGAACTTAAACAGCCGATTGATGTAACTAATTTCAAAGAGCAAATGTATAAAGACCCCGATAACTATCCGCAAATGGTATCGCTGGGTATCGGTTATGTTCTCAATATGCATCAGGCATGGGTGCCAGACGGCTTTGCTTTAGGCTCGCTTATTTATTCGCTTATCTTAGCGCCGGGAGAAGAACAGCGCCTTGTAGTGAGGGAAAGCGCGCAGAGTTATACTATTTCGGACAATACCGAAGGAATAGATTCAGATGCCCAGACTTACAAACTGTCGCAGGTTGATGATACTACCGCAGCGTACAATTCTGCACTGAATCAACTGTCAAAAGGCAATTCAAACTATAATTCCGAGTCGAATACGAACAGTTTTGGCGGTGGTTATGGCGGAGCGGTGGGTTTTAGTTGGGGTGGATTCCTAAATTTAGGAAGTTCGCATGGTTTCTCTGGCAGTAAGTCAAAGTCAAGTGAAATCGGCTCTTCTTCTTCAAGCCAGTCCAATTCACACAACGAAGCTTCATCTGCCGCACAGATGTTCCAGCATAGTATAAAAAGTGCAGCCGACAGGATATCCCAGTCCAAACGTATAAGTATGCGTACGGCAACCAGCGAAGAAAGTAATTCGGTAGCGACTAAAATAGTAGCCAACCATAACCATTCACATGCAATGACTATTCAGTACTGGGAAGTTATGCGCCGTTTCCGCCTCGAAACATGTGTGGACGGTGTTGACTTAGTGCTGTTCGTTCCGTTAAAACTGATTCGTTTCCTTCCTCAAGGACAGGAATACATGGCAAACTTATCAAATTTCGACAGGAATGCATTTAAAAGCCGCTACAACAAGTTACTGTTTTATGCCGATACCTTGTTTGACGCTTTACCACATAAATACCGGACAGGCATGAATATTATAAAGAGATATGCGGCTCTTCCGGATTGGGTTATTGAGAAAACAGGAAGTAACCAAAGAACATTAACTCTAACGTTCAAATGTAACCTTTTGGAATTTGACGATATAACTGCTTCTTTAATTCTTAAAAACGGTAAAGGAACTATCTCAGGCAATATTATTAAACCTGTTGCGATTGAGTTGGATACTAAGATTAAAACCAGGATAGAACTAAAACAGGAGATTCGTAAAAAACGGGATTTATTGCCCTCGAATATAGTTACATGTAATTTTACGTTGCCTTCCCACATTAATAACGACGATATTTCTTTTATAAGAATAGATCATTCGTGCGAAGGGCTTGAATATAATTTGTTTCAGGATAACGACAGTTTTTCGGGAGCAGAAAGAGAGGCTTACAGTAAGATGATGCATGAAAAGTATCTCTTAGCAAAGGATAATAAAGATAGCAAACAGGACAAAATAGATATTGCACATTGGGAATCTCAATTGCCAGAGGCTTACCGTGCACCAATAGTCACCATGTCTTCTCAAGAAATACAGAGAGAGGGAGCACCGGTTATTGCAGATGTCAACCTGACAGCAGGAGATGATTCACTGGGGGTAATGCTTTCGAACAGCAACCTTTGTTCGTCTGTTACGATAAACATTGTTAACGATACACCCATAATGCGTTATGCCGAATTGCAAGAGATTGAATCGCTGATGCACCATGTGGCTTCACAGGAATTGTTCTATTCTCAGATAGTCTGGGCTTCGCTCAGCGAAGATGAGCGTACTATTATGCTCGAACAATATAACATTAATATGAAATTTGAGGATTTGCCTGATAATGAAACGAACATATCCGGTACTGTTGATATTCCGTTGCTGAATTGCGTAAACGTCAAAAAACTGCTTGGATTCTACGGCAATTGCATACTCCTGCCGTTCACATATCCGAAAGAATTGGCGGATGAACTTGGAAAAACAGCAGCAGATGTACAAGATGCGCTGTACCGTTATCACACACATTGTTTCAGAGTGCCAACTACTACCATATCGTTACCAACAGACGGTATGATAGGTGAAGCCGTACTCGGCGAAACCAACGTGAGTGAACTTATAGACCTCACTCGCTTCTGGAACTGGAAAGATTCTCCTATTGACAAAATGGAACTCACAAGTGATTATCTTAACAATACAGACTTTCCTGACGGCAAAGCAACAAGCAATATTGCAGCGTTGGATGTGCAAGGTACAACTCCGGCTGCTACCGAAAAAATGGTAGATTTGATATCTGCATTAATTGCCAAACAGATTCCTTCGTCTAATAACATCACAGGCCTTGATCAGTTAAAAGATGTACTTAATGTTGGCGCAAAGAGTGCTGCCGAAGGAAGAAAAGAAGTACTTGACGCTACTACCAAACTTGCAGAACAATCGGTAGAGATTCTTAAAGCAAATAACCCTATGCCAAAAGATGATAATAAACCAAAGGACGATGATAAACCAAAAGATGATGAAGGCGCCAATGCAAATAAAAAAGACACAGGTAGCGGAGATACTCCATCCAAGTAATAATGTAACGAAACGGATAATAATAAACATAAATTGAAATATATGACAAACGAAGATTATTTATCGGAATGGGCAGCAAAATTGCTGGAACATGAGGTATCTCCTGATGTATTGGAGATCAAAAAAATGATACTTCGCAGGATTGCTACAGAAAGTGATATAAAACCTTCCCGCATCCCTGCGCCCATGAATATTACTGAAATAGGCGGTTATTTTAACCTGCTTATGAAACTGAATCAGGAGAATATGCTTCGGCAAACACTTTCCTCGATACTTGGTTTACCAATGCAAAACGCCGAGTGAGTATAAGCGCGATGTATGCAGTTGACAGCCTTACAATTATTGAAGGGCTTCAAAGGCATTTAGCTCTTAACTAATAGCGACTCTGGACATAATGTGGTTTTAACTTTGATAAAATGTAAGAGTAGAATAGTAATATGAACAGGAAAGTGAATAGTTTGTCGCTCAATAGAGAAAATACCACTTCAAGTGCATAGAGAAAGTATGATGAATTAGCAGGAAAGTTCGAATCTTTAAATGACAGTCATTGTCATTAACATGGATATGCAAAAAATCAGAAATTCTTCAGCCAGGTAGGTGGTCTGTAATTGATGAGTTAGAATGAAAACACTGGAACGGAAAGTAATAATAACGAACTACTTGGCCTTTGGGGAAATGATTACTTTTAGGTAATAAGGCGTACCAGGGCTAAAAAGAAGGTGTCAATCCAGAGGTATTCCTCAGCGGATGACATTGAATGTAAAATCGGGGTTTAATCGAGTCTTTTGTCGCAGTTGCTTTTAGTGAGCAGACAAGTAAGTTAAGGCTTTATAATCTCTGAATAATTCGGGATTAATTAGCGTTCGCTCCGAGAGTATTGGATAATAGTAGTATTTCAAGCGCAGGATGTGGGATTTTTTAAATTAATTTTTATAAAATAAACTTCCAACAAAAAAGCAGAAACAGGCAGAGCATAGCGAATTAGCTGACAGAGCGTTCGTTACGCTCTGTTTTGCTTTATATGGCTACCTGCTGAAAGCCATATTTCGGCAGAATACGGCAAGAGATGAGTTACTACCTCGTTATTTGATGGTAGAGCGCATATCTCTTGCTACACAATTATTATTCAGTGCATGGCGTAGATTTGTAGCCATCTTATAACTCAATGAGAATTAATTTTGTAACCGGAAAAAACATTGAGTTAAACCTCACACATAATTTGTTCTCGATGATGAAAGCACAGGCGAGGCGCAACCATCCGCGGTATGTCATCAACCGCCGGAACTTTCCCCGATTATTCAGGAGGAACGAATAATGAGGAATACAATGAAAGCAGCCACGCTGGAAAGCAAGTTTCCATTGCTGGCAGTAGAACACGACTGCATCATTTCAAAGGATGCGGATGTAACGGTAGCCTTCCGGGTAGAACTGCCCGAACTGTTTACCGTAACGGGTACGGAGTACGAGGCGATCCATTCG
>JAITWJ010000142.1 GCA_031285325.1 Bacteroidales bacterium | reverse complement strand
ACTTGACCTTATCCGTGGGCAAAGATATGGGGGGTTGACGAGGGGTGTACAATTTTGGTGCAGGTTGCGCTGTGTTGCGCTTTTGTGATTGTCTTGAACCGTGATTGTAACAGGATTGGGTTGATGATTTTCAATTATGAATTATGAATTGTTTTTCCCTGTTTCCCTGAATTCAAAACAGTTTCTGAAAACAACTTATTTAACCAATAGTTCTCAAAACTGTAAATAGTGATAATACGAGGGGTAATCAATGGTATGACTGAATATTATTCCTTTCCACGATTTTACTTATGTAGGGGATGTGCCTATTTCTGTCTGAAAAACACTTGTATAGGTACTCCTGAAAAATTAAAATTTTCTCTGATTTTATTTTCGATATAACGGCGGTACGGTTCTTTAATGTACTGTGGCAGGTTGGCAAACAACGCAAAACAAGGTGTTGGCGAAGGTAGTTGCGTTACGTATTTTATTTTTATATATTTTCCTTTAACAGATGGTGGTGGGTATAATTCAACAGCTTCAAGTATCAACTCATTCAGATTTGATGTTTTTATATGTTGTTGCCGATTATTAAATACTTCTATGGCCGTTTCAAGTGCTTTGTGTACCCTTTGTTTTGTTTTCGCTGACATGAACAAAATAGGCACATCAGTAAAAGGTGCTATTTTCTCTTTTATTTCTTCGGCAAATCTTTTTGTAGTGTGATTGTCTTTTTCAACTAAATCCCACTTGTTCACCAATATAATCACACCTTTTTTATTTTTTATTATAAGGTTAAAAATGTTGGCATCTTGTGCCTCAAAACCACGTTCGGCATCAATCATCAGTAAACAGACATCCGAATTTTCAATTGTTCTTATGGAACGCAGAACCGAATAAAATTCCAAATCTTCGTGTACCTTTGTTTTTTTACGTAGTCCGGCAGTGTCGATAATCATAAAATTGTAACCAAATTTGTTGTAGTGCGTGTGAATGGAATCGCGGGTTGTTCCGGCAATTTCGGTTACAATGTTCCTGTCTTCCCCAATCAGTGTGTTTATAAACGATGATTTTCCCACATTTGGGCGGCCAACCACTGAAATATATGGTAAAGATTTTTCTTCTTCAGATTCCTCAATTTTGGGAAAACTTTCTACAATCTTGTCGAGTAAATCGCCGGTTCCGCTGCCAGTCATCGACGAAATGCAGTAAATTTCACCCAATCCAAGTGCATAAAATTCTTGAGCGTATATAGCTCGTTGGTTGTTGTCAACTTTATTTACGGCTAATATAACTTCCTTTTTTGTACGGCGTAAAATATTGGCAATTGCGTCGTCGAGGTCGGTAATACCCGATTCCGAATCAGTCATAAAAAGTATAGTATCGGCTTCTTCGATAGCGAGGTGTACCTGTTTATTTATTTCAGCTTCAAAAACATCGTCAGAATTTACCACGTAACCGCCGGTATCAATAATTGAAAATTCTACTCCATTCCAAAGCCCTTTCCCGTAATTGCGGTCGCGTGTTACACCCGAAATCTCATCTACAATAGCGTTTCGCGATTCAGTAATACGGTTAAATAATGTTGATTTTCCTACATTTGGCCTTCCTACAATGGCTACTATTTTACTGTTCATGTTCGGTCATTTTTATAAATCTCTTTTGCATTATATTTCTTAGTGATGTTTAAAAGTGGCGGGGCTGTTAAATTTGAACAAAAATTCATTATTTTGTATTCAACACTACATTGCATCGTACCCAAACTTTTTAAGTTGTTTGTCTTTTTCACGCCAGTCTTTTGCTACTTTCACATATAATTTCAGAAAAATCTTTTTTCCAAAAAATTCTTCAGCATCTATACGGGCTTCTGAACCAATTTTTTTAATCATTTTCCCCTGATTCCCAATAATTATCATCTTCTGGCTTTCCCTCAAAACATAAATAATTGCTTCGATATTAATCAATTTTCCAGATTCATTGAATTCTTCCACTTCTACTTCCACTGAATATGGAATTTCTTTTTCACAATTCAGCAGTATTTTTTCACGGACAATTTCCTGCAAAAAGAACCTTTCGTTACGGTCGGTTAATTCATCTTTTGGGAAAAATGGTGGATTTTCAGGCAATAATTCGAGAATACGATTAAAAACAGGTTCTATATTGAATTTTTCTTGAGCGGATATCGGGAAAATATCGGCTCTCGATAAAGTTGCATTCCAGTGTTCATAAAGTTTTACCACATTTTGTTGGTTCGATAAATCAATTTTGTTTATCAGTACAATTACGGGCATATTCGATTTTCGTACTTTTTCAATGTATTCCAGATTTTTGTCTGTTTTTTCAATTACATCGGTTACAAATAAAATTACATCGGCATCAATCAGAGCAGAATCTACAAATTTCATCATAGTTTCCTGTAATTTGTAATTGGGTTTCAAAATACCGGGCGTATCAGAATAAACAATCTGAAAATCGTCGCCGTTCACAATTCCTTTTATGCGATGCCGCGTAGTTTGCATTTTTTTTGTAATAATAGATAATTTTTCACCTACCAACGCATTCATAATGGTAGATTTACCAACGTTCGGATTCCCTATAATATTTACAAAACCAGCTTTATGTGCCATTTTACAATTCCTTAAAAATCAGCGCAAAGATAATTGATTTGATTTACGAATAGTAAATACAGCAAAAATGTGTGATTGAATTTATTCCCATATTCCTTTAACTCAGAATATATTATTCTTCCATATTTAATGTTAATTGGACATTTTTTATTTATTTTGTTAACATACAACAGGTTATTTAATGTACTTTTGTTTTTATGAAACATTCGTTTGAAACTTTAAAAATATCGAAAGTTATTCTTCGCACACTCGATGAAATTGGTTTTACAGAACCTACACCCATTCAACAAGAGGCTATACCAAAAATAAATTCGGGAATCAACGTTATTGGTGTGGCGCAAACCGGTACAGGGAAAACGGCAGCTTATCTTTTACCTTTGCTTACAAAACTTAAAAAAGCAGAAGGTGTTGACCCACGCCTTGTTATAATTGTGCCAACACGTGAGCTTTCAATTCAGGTTGGAGAAGACATTGAAGAGCTTACATCATATTCCGATTTGCGGTATGTTTCTGTTTTTGGCGGAATTGGATGGACAAAACATGCTGAAATGATTACATCAGGAATTGATATTTTGATAGCTACACCAGGCAGACTATGGGATTTGTATCAAGCAGGAGCACTTTCGCTGAAAAAAATAAAATATCTCGTAATAGATGAAGCCGACCGTATGCTCGATATGGGTTTCTTGCCGCAGATTCGTCAATTACAGGAAATTCTGCCAATAAAGCGTCAAAACCTGTTGTTTTCGGCAACTTTTTCCGAAAAAGTAGAGAAAATGGCCGAGGAATTTTTGGATTATTTTGAAAAAGTAAGTGTCGCACGTTCAGCAACACCAATCGAATTAGTTACACAAAAAGCTTATAGAGTTCCTAATTTCCGTACTAAACTTAACCTTGTTCAGTATTTGCTGAAAGACGAGGAAACGTTTTCCCGTGTTATTATTTTTGCTAAAACAAAAGAAAATGCAGAAAGTATTTTTAAGGTGATTAAACGAAAGTCGGAAGGCGAAAAACGTATTTTACATTCAAATAAAGGACAAAATACACGCATAAACTCTATCAGGGCTTTCAAGGAGGGTGAAGTAAGAATTTTGATTACCACCGATGTTTCGGCACGGGGGTTGGATGCAAGCGGGGTAAGCCATGTAATAAATTTCGATCTTTCTAACAGCTACGAAGATTATGTACATCGAATTGGCCGGACAGCCCGGGCAGGACACACGGGCGACGCTATTACATTCATTGAACCTTCTGACGATTGGCATCTTAAAAAAATAGAGGAACTAATCAGGATGGAAATTCCGCTGGTTGATTTACCAAATGATGTAGAAGTTGTGGAATCTACTTTTGATGAAAAGCAACAACAACTACGCGAAATAGATCGACAACGAAAAATTGATGACCCCAATTTTCAGGGCGCATTCCATGAAAAGAAAAAACGTACCGGTCAACAAAAAACATATATTGACAAGTTTAAACGAACAAAGCCGAAACAAAATCGCTCAAAAAACAAAAGGTGACTCTTGATCGGTTATTCGTAAATGATTGGCTTCGCAGTAAGTGGAAAATTTATGTTGTCTTTTACGACAAATGCAGCACTGTAGTCCTTTTCAATCTTTTTTAAAAGTTTTACAGCCTCGTTTTTTGTCCTGAAATCACCGACCCTTACCCTGAAATTTGGCGAAATAAATAACACATATACATCACACTCAGGATATTGTGCAACAAACTCAATTTTCTTGTCTAATGCCTTTTGCCTGTTATTGGTACTAAAAAAAATTTCTACCCTGTAACCTTCAATACTTTCTCTTCTTTTGTTGTTCTGAATGTGCCAATTTAACATTTTGTCTAAACGATGGTCTTTATCAATATTCAGTGTTTGATACAAATTTTCCTGATTATTCTCAATTTGGCATTCATCAGGAAAAATTATTTGTGCAAACAGAGGCCGAAAAAAAACCATTGCTATTACTAATAGAAAAAACCGTTTCATATACCATTACTAATGAAGTACAAATATAATTCAAAAACATATAATAATTGTTGTGAATTTTATTCAAAGTAAATTTTAACCATTATTAAAACTTTTTTCCTCAATAGCGTCTGTTCTCAAGTATATGATTATTGTTAAACCTTCATAAATGTTAATGTAATTTCTCTGTTTTTTTTGCTATGATTTTGAAGCCATATTAAAAATTTATAACTTCGGACTCTTAAGAATTTAATAATCCCAAAAATTGTAGTTCAAAAATTTAATTATAAATAAAGTTTGAAAAAAATGACAAAACAAAACGCAAATTACAGCGACACATCAAACCAGGCAATAAACATTATAAGTGAAGGAACTGACATAAAAGGCGATATAACAGCTTTAGGTGATATTCGTATTGATGGTACGCTTATAGGAAAGGTTGAAACAAAAGGAAGGCTGGTTATTGGCCCAAAAGGGAAAATAGAAGGTGAAATAAATTGTAACAGTATTGAAGTATCCGGATTAATTAAAGGGAAAGTAGTAGTCCAGGAATTGTTCAATATGAAATCGTCGGCACAAGTTTTTGGAGACATTATTATCGGAAAACTTTCTATTGAACCAGGTTCGGTATTTACGGGCAATTGTTCGATGGGTAATAATAAGCCGGATAAATAAATCGACCGAAATAATTACGGCAATTTTATTATATATAGTACTCAAACTTTATTTTTGGAACTGTGCCTACTTAAGACTGTTAACTTTTTTAATATTGAATAACACTTAAATGTTTTATAGTGTGGTTTGTAATTCCATTCGTAAGTATTGTAAGATAGATGAGAGTAGCAATTATGGATAAATATCGACTAACAAAGAACGGGAAAAATCATCAAAACAGTAGTTTTAACGATTATGCGAAATATTCAGGATTAGCTTTCCAGATGGTTATTGTTATTGCCATTACCGTATGGGGTGGCGTTAAACTTGATGAATTAGCCAAAACAAAACCGTTATTCACAATAATACTTTCACTGTTTGGTGTATTTACAGCGATTTATGCAGCATTGAAAGATTTTATAAAAAAATAACGCAGTGATTTTGTATTTCAGAAATATTTTTACGGCAGTAGCATTTGGTTGTGGTTTAGTATGTATCGGAGCCATTGCCCTGTTATTATTGAAATCTGAGGAATATTTACCTGACCTTCTTGTGCTTTCGTCAGCATTTACTGTAATAACAATAGTTAGTATTTTAATTTTCTTCAAAGGAAGCTTAAAGCCGCCACGAAAAAGTTTTTGGTACACACTTGTTTCAATGGGAGTTAAGTTACTGTTAGAGATGGTGTTAATTTTTTTATGGTTTGTTATTGCAAAAAAAAGTAATGTAGGATTAATTTTTACATTTTTTGTTTTATATTTAGCGTTCACTTTGTTTTTAATATTGACTATATTGAAAACACTGAATAATAAGTCATTACAAAAAAAAGAGATTTGAAAACCAGATTGAAAATATCAATAATGATCCTTTCCCTTTTCGTCTTTCTTACAGGGACGACAGTTTTTGGACAGGAAGAACACGGTGGAATCGATGAAAAGTTTAACGCCAGCGATTTTATAATGGATCATATTGCCGATTCGCACGAATGGCACTTGTGGGACAAAAAGAACGGCGAGAGTGTGGCGATATACTTGCCGGTAATTATTTATTCAAAAGATAAAGGTTTTGACATGTTTTCGTCGAAGAAAATTGCACATGGTCATGTGTATAATGGTTACAAACTTGAAGAAGAAGGTGATTTTAAAGGAGTTATTGTAAGTGTTGACGCTATGGGAAATGTTGACGAAGCTAATATTCCTCTTGATTTTTCTATAACAAAATCTGTAGTAGGGCTTTTTTCTTCATGTCTTATAGGGTTGTTGCTTTTTATAGGGCTTTCCAGATCATACAAAAAAACGGGTATCAGCCATCCACGGGGAATACAGCGTTTTTTGGAGCCAATTATATTGTTTATACGCGACGACATTGCGGTACCAAATATAGGAGAACATAAATACGAAAGATATATGCCGTATCTTCTTTCGGTGTTTTTCTTTATACTCATTAATAATATTATGGGGCTTGTGCCTTTCCCTCCTCCATTTGGTGCCAATGTAACCGGCAATATTGCGGTAACGTTGACTTTAGCCGTTTTTACTTTTATCATCACACAAATAAGTGGTAAAAAACAGTATTGGCAACATATTTTTGCAACGCCCGGAATGCCTGTTTGGCTTCTGCCGATTATGGTGCCTGTTGAAGTATTGGGTATGTTTACAAAACCATTTGCACTTACGATACGTCTTTTTGCAAATATCACGGCTGGGCACATTATAGTGCTTAGTCTTGTATCCCTGATATTTATATTCAAGTCGTTGGTAGTTGCGCCGGTTTCAATTTTATTTGTAATTTTTATGGATTGCCTCGAATTGTTCGTGGCTTTCCTACAAGCATATGTATTCACCCTATTGTCAGCTCTATTTATAGGGTTGGCAGCAGAGGAGAAACATCATTAATAATTATTGTTTAATTTTTAAAACCAGTTATTATGACAGGTACATTAGCAGCAATTGGAGCAGGAATGGCAGTTATTGGAGCTGCCTTGGGTATTGGGAAAATCGGTGGTTCTGCAATGGAAGCTATTGCTCGCCAACCGGAAGCAGCCTCACAAATCCAAACAGCTATGATTATTGCAGCTGCACTTATTGAAGGTGCAACTCTTTTCGCAATTGTTGTAGCTCTTATTGCTTAAAGAACCAAGAAGTTTTGTAACGATTGGTTGCAAAACTTCTTTTAATTTTTAAAGTTATACTTATTTAAAGGATATGATTATTTTAGCAAACAGTTTAACAACTCCGGCAATAGGAACGGTAATATGGACAACTCTTATTTTTAGTTTGTTCTTTTTTTTACTTGCCAAATTTGCATGGAAACCAATTCTCGGGTTTATAAAAGATAGGGAAGAAACAATAAAAAATTCACTTGAAGCCGCTGAAACAGCTAGAGAAGAAATGATAAAACTTCAGAGCGATAATGAGATTATTATTCGTAAAGCGCATGAAGATAGTGTATCAATCCTGAAAGAAGCAAAAGAAATTAAGGAAAAAATTATTGCTGAAGCAAAAGAAAAGGCCAGCATCGAAACTCAAAAAAATATTGAGCAGGCCCGTAAGCAAATTCAAGATGAGAAAACAGCGGCTATTAACGATATAAAACAACAAATAGCAGAACTTTCAGTTACAATTGCTGAAAAAGTTTTAAAAAAAGAATTAAGCAGCAAAGGCGAGCATAATAAAATGGTTGATAGTTTAATAGAAGGAATTAAACTGAATTAGTCTATGAATCAAAGTGCAATAACAATAAGGTACGCAAAAGCGTTTTTCACCTTTGCAAAAGAAAAAGATCTTCGTGAAACCTTAAAGTCGGATATGGAGTTAATTTTTTCAATTTGCGAAAAATCATCCGATTTTATTCTTTTGCTGGAAAGTCCGGTTGTTACAAAAATGAAGAAAACGGAACTTTTTGTTCATATGTTTGACGGGAACATTCACAGCCATACACTAAACTTTTTAAAACTTATTGTTGAAAATAAAAGAGAAAGCCATATTCCCGGTATTTGTCGTAATTTTCTGTCTTTAATTCGCGAAGATCAAAATATAAAGACCGCTGTTCTTATAACTGCATCAGAAATTGAGATTGATACAATCAAAAAAATTGAAAAATTAATAGAAAAAGACTTGGATGTAAAACTTGAACTTTCGACAAAAGTGAATCCCGATATTATAGGAGGAATGATTCTTAGGTTGGAGGACAAACAGTGTGATGCGAGTGTAGCCACTCAACTAAAAAAAATTAAACAAACATTACTGGAAACCGAATTGAAATAATAATTTTTTACCAGAAACATCAGAATAAAAATAAAAGAACATAAAAGATGGCAAATATTAAACCTGCTGAAGTATCTAAAATTCTTAAACAACAATTAGAAGGCTTCAAATCGGTCGCTGAACTTGAAGAAGTTGGTACTGTTTTGCAAGTTGGTGATGGAATTGCGCGTATTTACGGCCTCTCGAACGTAGAAGCAAATGAAATGATTGAGTTTGAAAATGGTATAAAAGGAATTGTACTCAACCTCGAAGAAGATAATGTAGGTGTAGTTTTATTAGGCCCTTCCGAACACATTAAGGAAGGAGATACCGTAAAACGCACACAACGTATTGCATCTATTATGGTTGGAGAACAGTTGCTTGGGCGTGTTATAAACACAATTGGAGAGCCAATTGACGGAAAAGGAGCTCTGACGGGTGAATTACTTGAAATGCCTTTGGAAAGAAAAGCTCCGGGTGTTATTTACCGTCAAAAAGTAAATCAGCCGCTTCAAACAGGATTAAAGGCTATTGATGCTATGATTCCTATTGGCCGTGGACAGCGTGAGTTGATTATAGGCGACCGCCAAACAGGAAAAACAGCTGTTGCCATTGACACAATTATTAACCAGCGTGAAAATTTTGAAAAAGGAAACCCTGTTTATTGTATATACGTAGCTATAGGGCAAAAAGGTTCAACGGTAGCAAATATTGCTGCTACACTCGAAAAATATGGAGCAATGGATTATACAATCATTGTTTCGGCAACAGCATCTGATCCTGCCGCGCTTCAGTTTTATGCTCCATATGCAGGAGCAGCCATTGGTGAATATTTTCGTGACACAGGTCGTGATGCGTTGATTATTTATGACGACCTTTCAAAACAGGCTGTTTCGTATCGTGAAGTTTCGTTACTTCTTCGCCGTCCTCCCGGACGTGAAGCATACCCCGGCGATGTGTTTTATTTGCATTCCCGTTTGCTGGAAAGAGCAGCAAAAATTATTGAAAGCGATGAAATTGCAAAAAACATGAATGACCTCCCTGAATGTTTGAAAGATAAAGTAAAAGGTGGTGGTTCGCTAACAGCTCTTCCTATTATAGAAACACAGGCAGGCGACGTTTCGGCATATATTCCTACTAATGTTATTTCTATTACCGACGGGCAGATTTTTCTTGAGTCGAATCTGTTTAATTCGGGTATTCGTCCGGCTATTAATGTAGGAATTTCCGTATCGCGCGTGGGTGGAAATGCGCAAATTAAAGCAATGAAAAAAATTGCAGGAACATTAAAACTTGACCAGGCTCAGTTCCGCGAACTTGAAGCGTTTTCGAAATTTGGTTCCGATTTGGATGCAGCAACTATGCGCGTGTTAGATAAAGGCCGTAAAAATGTAGAAATTTTAAAGCAGGGGCAATACAGGCCTATGAAAATAGAACACCAAATTGCAATTATTTACTGCGGTACTAAAGAACTGCTTCGCAGTGTCCCTGTTGATAAAATAAAAGCATTTGAAACTGATTTTCTTGAATTAATGGAAATCCAATACCGTTCAACTTTAGATGAGTTGAAAGAAGGAAATATAACTTCTGCCGGCGAGGAAATAATTCGTAAAGTTACAACAGAAGTAGCTGAAAAATATAAAAAATAAAATTTCTTCCAGAGCTCTTAAAAGAGGCGTTTTGGAGTATAGGATAATAAATTTGATACTTTCTAATCATTATTTATGGCTGGCTTAAAGGAAATACGTACACGAATTGCATCGGTTAAAACAACCAGGCAGGTAACCAGTGCAATGAAAATGGTGTCGGCAGCTAAGCTGAAAAAGGCTCAGGATGCTATTTTGCAGATTCGCCCTTATGCCGACAAACTCCACCAGATACTGGTGTCAATGAGTTCAAGTCTTGAAAATACGGACGATTCAATTTTTACTAAAACAATAACTCCCGAGAAAGTACTTATAGTACTAATTACCTCAAACCGTGGTTTGTGCGGAGGATTCAATACAAACATTACAAAGAAAGCCATAGAATTGGTTAATGTAAAGTATAAGCATCAGTTTGATATTGGTAACGTTGAGTTTTTGTGTATTGGAAAGCAAGGTGAACGCCAGTTGAAACACCGTGAAATAAACACCGGTGCCAATAAAAATGATATTTACGATGCAATTACTTTCAGTAATGTGACAGAAATAGCTTTAGAGATTATGAATGGATTCGCAGAAAGAAAGTACGACAGGGTTGAGTTAGTTTATAATCAGTTCAAAAATGCAGCAGTACAAGTTCAGATTTGCGAACAATTCTTGCCTGTTGAAATACATGAAGAAGAGTCGCACAGTAATTTTCATGATTTTATATACGAACCTTCGAAAGAAAATCTTATCAAAGAATTGATTCCTCGTTCATTGAAGATTCAGTTTTACAAGGCGTTGCTTGATTCTTATGCTGCCGAACACGGTGCCCGTATGACAGCTATGCACCAGGCTACCGATAATGCAACTGCATTACTCGGCGATTTTACCTTGCAGTATAACAAAGCCCGCCAGGCAACTATTACCAACGAAATACTTGAGATTGTTAGTGGTGCAGAAGCTTTAAAAGGTTAACTTGCCTGAAATTGGTTTTGTAAACAGCAAGCAGAATTTTATTAATATACAGCCTTTCTGTTTGCCTGTTAAGTGATGGTTTATTTTTTTACGGTAGCATTTGTGCGCATTTAACGGTTAAGATACATCTGATTTAATTAATATTTCTCGTCAGGAAAAAACAAGATTCAAGTTATTTACCGGTATATTTCATCTTGCGTATATTTCTGAAAGATAGTTTCTTTGTACTCTATTATAGAGTTGTAGAATTATGCAAAACGATATAAAAGAATCACTCAAAATTTTAAAAACAGGAGGAGTAATTTTATACCCTACCGACACTGTTTGGGGAATTGGGTGCGATGCCACAAACACTGAAGCCGTTCAGCGTATTTACAGAATTAAAAAACGTGAAGATTCCAAAAGCATGCTGGTTTTAATGGAAAATCCGGCGTTGTTAGACAGATATGTTAGCAATATCCCTGAAATTGCTTTGGATTTGGCAGAACTTTCAACCAAACCTCTAACTATTATTTACCAAAATGCAAAAAATTTAGCATCCAATTTAATTGCTAAAGACGGCAGTATAGGAATTCGGTTTACCAAAGAAACTTTTACAAGTTGGTTAATAAAGCAGTTCCGGAAACCATTAGTTTCAACATCGGCTAATATTAGTGGAGAAAAGCCGCCTGTATTTTTTGGTGAGATTTCCGAAGAAATTAAAACTCAGGTTGATTATATAGTAGAATACAGGCAAGATGACACTACTCCCACATGTCCGTCAAGTATTATAAAGCTCGGGCAGGGAGGACAAATTGAAATTATCAGAAAATAAAAACATATCTTTACTTCAAATTTGCAGTAACCAGAATAAAATGAAACAGTATTTGAACCTATTGGAAACAATTCTTGAAAAAGGAACAAGAAAAGAAGACCGTACAGGAACCGGAACAATAAGTTGTTTTGGGCATCAGATGAGTTTCGACCTAAGTAAAGGGTTTCCTGTTGTAACCACCAAAAAATTACATCTTAAATCAATAATTCATGAATTGCTCTGGTTTATTGCCGGCAATACCAACATAAGATATCTTGTTCAGAACAATGTTAATATATGGAACGACTGGCCGTACCGGCATTACAAAAACAGCTCCGGTTTTCAGGGTGAAACAATCAGTGAATTTGCTCAAAAAGTGGCTGATGACGAAAATTTTGCCCTTACATGGGGCGAACTTGGCCCTGTGTATGGTAAACAGTGGCGCAATTTTTCAGGAATAGACCAAATAAAATGGGTTATTGATGAAATAAAATACCTCAGAGAGAATAAAGAAAGTCCGAACGGAAGGCGGCTTATAGTTTCGGCATGGAATCCACCCGAAGTAGAAGAAATGGCAAAAGTTGGGCTGCCTCCATGTCATACGCTTTTCCAGTTCTATGTTAACGAAGGAAAGCTTTCGTGCCAGCTGTATCAGCGTAGCGCCGATGCTTTTCTTGGAGTACCTTTTAATATTGCTTCCTATGCACTTTTAACCATTATGGTTGCGCATGTAACGGGTTTATGTCCGGGTAATTTTGTACATACCTTTGGCGATGTGCACATTTATTCGAACCATTTAGAACAGGTTAAACTGCAGCTTACACGCAAACCGTTACCTCTGCCTGTTATGAAAATTAACAGCGAAGTAAAATCTATTTTCGATTTCAGATTTAACGATTTTGAATTAACCGGATATCAGTCATATCCACCCATTAAAGGCGAAATAGCGGTTTAGCCATCCATTAAAAGAAACAGAAAATGATTCACAAAAACATATCCATTATAGTTGCCATTGCCAGCAATTTCGCTATCGGGAAAAACAACGGCCTGCTATTTCATCTTCCCAACGATCTCAAACACTTTAAGGAAATTACTTCGGGGCACAGTTTAATAATGGGGCGTAACACGTTGCTTTCGCTGCCGAAGTGGCCATTGCCAAACCGCAGGAATATTGTTATTACCGATAAAAAAGATGATGTTTTCCCTGGCTGTGAAGTGTTATTTTCAGTTAATGAAGCCATTGAAAAGGTAAACAACGAAACCGAAGCTTTCGTTATTGGCGGAGGAATGGTTTACCGCAGTTTTTACCCAATGGCGCAGAAACTGTATTTAACGTTTGTACACAAACATTTTGAGGCCGACATTTATTTCCCTGAAATTGATTTTACGGAATGGGAAGAAATTATGCGCGATGATTTTTACGACGAAAACAACGGATTCAACTACTCATTCCTAAATCTTGAAAGAAAACCATCACTCTAAATTTTCGTTCAACAGAGTAACGAATTTCAATTACCAGTTAACAATTGTACACACCAGAGATATACATTAAGCATACAAAAAGATCCTTTTGTATATCAGAGTCATTCCCGTTAGCCATCACAAGAACTCTTTGCAATGTGCACGGAAAGGCTGTATTGTACATTACTGCTACAGTTTTAAAACGTATATAAAATGAAAAAACTTCCCTGTACGAGAAGTTTCTGGTTGACCTGCCAGGGCTCGAACCTGGACTCTTCTGATCCAGAGTCAGACGTGTTGCCAATTACACTACAGGTCAGAATTGTTAAAAATCAATAGATACAAATACTTAACACCTCATAAATTTTGTTGACCTGCCAGGGCTCGAACCTGGACTCTTCTGAACCAAAATCAGACGTGTTGCCAATTACACTACAGGTCAATCATTTCAATACCTTCTTGATAAAGGCTGTGCAAAAATACAAATTTTTTTCTTTTCAGTGTATTTTGTCTGTTTTTTTTGACATTTAGAAGTTTACTTAAAATTAGATGTCTTAAATGGTTCGATTCTTTTTTTATAAAACTTTATATTTGTTCTTTCAAAAAGAAATTCAGATGAATAAAAAAACTACGCTTATCAATAATATTTTAGGATGGACAGTTTTTACCATTGCTGCCATTGCTTATTTTATAACAATAGAACCCACCGTTAGCTGGTGGGATTGCAGCGAGTTTATAACCAGCGCTTTTAAACTTGAGGTTGGACACCCTCCCGGAGCGCCTTTTCATATGATAATTGGAAGATTTTTTACACTGTTTGCAGAAGAAGAAACAAAGGCTGCCCTTATGGTTAACATTATGTCGGCGCTGGCAAGCGCAGGAACGGTTATGTTATTATACTGGACTATTGTACATTTTGCAGGAAAAATAATTTCTTCTGAAAATATTTCTTCCGGAGAACAAATTGCTGTCTATGGCAGCGGCCTCGTTGGAGCAATGGCTTTTGCTTTTACCGATTCATTCTGGTTTTCGGCTGTCGAAGGCGAAGTATATGCACTTTCGTCATTTTTTACAGCAGTAGTTTTTTGGGCTATTCTTAAATGGGAAAACGTAGCCGATGAAAAATACGGCAACCGCTGGTTAATTTTAATCGGGTACATGGTTGGTTTGTCAATTGGCGTACACCTTTTAAATTTGTTAGCCATACCTGCAATAGGGCTTGTTTATTATTTCAGAAAATACAGTTTCTCGTGGAAAGGGGTTTGCGCCGCATTTATTGTATCTGTCGGTATTCTGGGAAGCATCCAGTATATAATAATACCGGGTGTTCCGAAAATTGCATTCTTTTTCGACAAATTATTTGTAAACAGTTTTGGATTGCCGTTCAATTCAGGAATTGTTTTCATGATTGCAGCATCTACAGCAATTATTGTCTGGGCACTGCATTATACCAAACGAAACAACAAGGTGCTGTGGAATACAGTTATTACCACAGTGGCAGTAATTTTAATCGGATATTCTACCTTTGGAGTAATCCTGATACGTTCATCGGCAAACCCCCCAATGAACCAAAATTGGCCAGACAATGCATTCGACTTACTGAAATATCTTAACCGAGAACAATACGGCGACAGGCCATTATTATACGGACAATATTATTCAGCTCCGCCAATTGGTATGGTCGGTTCAAAAAAACAATACAGTAAAATTGATGGGAAATATAAAGAAACAGGAACCTTAGCATCCAAAACCGATTATTATAATGAACTTGAAACATTCTTCCCACGCATGTACAGCGGAAATTCCAGTCATATTCAAGCCTACGAAAACTGGGGAAAGATAAAAGGCCGCCAGATCAGTTTGAGAGAAGGAAATGAAGTGCGAAATTTGGTCAGGCCAACTATGGTTGAAAACCTGAGATTTTTTTTCTCATATCAGTTAGGGCACATGTATATGCGCTATTTCATGTGGAATTTCGTTGGCAGGCAAAACGATGTTCAGGGGCACGGTAATTTTATGGATGGGAATTGGATTAGCGGTATAAAAGTTTTTGATGAACCTAAAATAGGACCTACCGATAAGATGCCCGATTTTATGAAGAATGATCCTTCGTGCAATACATACTACTTTCTTCCTCTAATTTTCGGTTTAATGGGATTATTTTACCAGTATAATCGAGGAATAAAAGGAAAAGAAGGTTTCTTTGTTATATTCATGCTGTTTGTTTTTACTGGAATTGCCATAGTAATATACTTAAACCAGTTGCCGTTACAGCCCCGAGAGAGAGATTATTCCTACGCCGGTTCGTTTTATGCTTTTGCTGTTTGGATCGGATTAGGTGTTCTGGCTTTGTATTCAGCATTACGCAACATTCATAAAGGTTCGGCGCCGGCAATTCTAACCATATTAATTTCTCTGATTTTGGTTCCCGGAATACTGGTTTCTCAAAATTGGGACGACCATAACCGTTCAGGCCGTTATATGACAAGAGATTATGCAAAAAATTACCTCGAATCGTGTGCTCCCAATGCTATTTTGTTTACCTATGGCGACAACGATACTTTTCCTCTGTGGTATATTCAAGAAGTTGAAGGTTTTAGAAGAGATGTTAAAGTTATAAACATTGGCTATATTGGCATGGACTGGTATATTACACAGCATCGTATGGCTTCTTACGATGCCAGGCCAATACCGTTTTCTTTTGAAAAAGAACAATACTATACCGGACGAATGGATATTGTACCTTTTCAGGAAAGGATTGAAGGTTCTGTTGAATTGAGCAGCGCAATTGAATTTTTGGGCAGCGACGATGAGCGCACCAAAGTTCAAACCGTCTCGGGTGAAGTTATGGACTATTTACCTGCAAGAAATTTTCATATAACTATTGATAAAGAAAAAGTACTCAAAACAGGTACTGTTCAACCCAAAGACTCAGGTTTAATAGTCGATAAAATTGATTTCAGTATTTCTGGCAGTTATATCACAAAAAGCGAAATGGCAGTTTTAAATATTATTGCTGCCAATAATTGGGATAGGCCAATTTATATCGATCACAGTTTGGTGCATATAAATAGTATTCCATTTAAAGAATATTTACAGTTCGAAGGGTTGGCATATAGACTTGTCCCAATAAAAACCGTGAGTACAGGAGGATTATATGGCCATATAAATACTGATGTTTTGTACGAAAACGTAATGAACAAATTTGTTTGGGGTAATATAAATGATCCGGATATTTTTCTCGACGAATACAACAAAAAGTCTATAAATATTATACAGGTACGCTATATTTTTTCTCGTCTTGCCGAAGCATTGAACCGTGAAGGGAAAAATGATAAAGCTGTTGAGGTACTTGACACATTGTTTGAAATTTTACCGAATGAAAAAATACCTCTTACATTCGACTCGGTTCCCGCATCCGAGCAATATTTTATTGCAGGAGCCAATGAAAAAGGAACTGCACTGGCAAAAATTCTTGCAAATAACGGTTTTGCAATGCTTGAATACTATTTGTCGTTGCCGCCAAATATGTCTGCGGCAATTAAAAACGACCAAAACATGGAAATAGCGATGTTACAAAATATACAGTATTTGGCGCGTAGGTATAATCAGGAAGAATTATTTAATGAAGTTGACGACAGTTTAAAAGTTATAATGCAGAGATTACAAGATTAAGAATATGTTTTGAATTTATTTCATCATTTTTTTAAGCATGATTTGGCAGAGGGTAATTTGCAGTATTGCTTATGCCGATTCGGTTCTGTATTCGTAATCAGTTGTCATTCTTCTGTAGTTCTCAATCCAGGAGAATGTT
>JAITWJ010000140.1 GCA_031285325.1 Bacteroidales bacterium | reverse complement strand
TTTATACTCAAACAGAATTGATTTGCGAATAAAAGCAACAAGGGGATTAATCCCCTTGTCAATAAATAAAACTGAACAGTTAAAACTGGAATCCACTGTTATTTGCAAACCATTTTTGTTTGAGTATATAATAATAAACTTTGCGACATTGTATCAATTGATTATTTCAAATAAGAAATGATTTGTATCGAATGATAAAATAGAAATATGCAAGCAATGTACAAGGTAAACGCACGAAATTTTACTGTAATTGTTTTTATTGGCAAAGAGCATAATTGACAGCATCGAATCTGCAATTTCATCCGTTTTTACACTGAATTTTATCTCAACATAAAGACGATAAAAGGATTGTCGTTATGCTGAAGTCAAAAAAAGAAAGATTAATATTTAGAGTTTTTTTACTACCTAAACCATAGTATTTTTGTTGATTTTAAATAACTGCCAATATATCTGACACCCCTATTGTTCTTGGCTTACTCTATTATTTCCTCTTTTATGTCCGTTCTTTGCCAAATACTTATTGCTGAATCCTAACTGTTTTTTTTCAACACTTCCGAAAATATTACACAACTGACATTTTTTCAAACACATATAACGCATATTGTACATGATTTGCACTGATTTTATCTGTGTGAATCTGTTCAATCATGTGTCGCTCGTGGGCTCTGTTTGTTTTTTGCATATCCGGCAAAATTACTTATAATCCTTTATTTCATAAAAGTAAAGATTCTCGCCTTTTTCGTTAAACTCCCGGTTTTCGGCTTCCACGCGGAATATTACGTAAGGCTTGTCGGGCTTTGTTTTTGGGGCGTCCACCTGCACGATATAGCCGGTTATCGACAGCGTTCCGCCGTATTCTTCCACCGGCGTTATGGAGTTTATTTTCATCGGCTCGCCGTCGGCAAAAACCTTTACGTCCAAATATTCGGGCTTTACGGATACGTCCGCATTCTGGTCTTCCATTTTTTTCTTATCCAAATAATTTTCTTTTGAATGAGATATGACTTTGGTTACGCTCATCGGGCGGAAGTAAATAAAAAAGCCGTTGTATCCGCCCATCACTTTGAACACATTCAAGCCGTAGAGTTCCAGCTTGTGGTAACGCGGATTAATGGTTAAATCGCGGTCGGCAACTACATTCCACGCCCAAAATTCCAAACGCATGTCCTCTTCGGGAACGGCGTTTTCGCGCGGATATTCTTTCATGCGCAGTGCATACATCGCCATGTAACTGCCTTTTTCAACGCCTTTCAGCGTGTAGTTTCCCTCGCTGTCGGAACAGGTTTCGTACGCTGTGCTGAAATCTTCGTGAAACAGTCCCACCGTACAGCTATCAATCGGGTTGCCGTTGAAATCGGTAACCTGTCCCGAAATAGTGATTGTATTTTCGGTTTCTAATTTGTCATATATTGAGTTATGCGGAATACTGTCTTTCAGCATTTGATAATGGTCATCGCCTGTTACGATAACAATGCGGCGGTTGCCGTGCTGCGCTATAATCTTTCGGATATTGGCCAGAATATGCCGGTCTCTTTCGGCATAAAAATCGGCAATGGGTTCATACGGCGTTCCTTGAGCCTGTATGTTCAGGCAACGGTAATAGTTTTTCACTATTTCTCCGTCTTCACTCTCCAGCAGCTGTTTTAGGGAATGTGTCCTGAATATTTTGCTACGCTCTTTCCAGCGGCTGTTGCACAACGCAAATTTATCGCTGTACAGCGAATCCTGATTAAGCTGTTTTTCCAGTTTCTTTACAAGAGTTTTCTGAAAATAGTTATCCGGTATAAGTTTCCCCTCAATGTCTTTGCCAAGCCAGTCGAAACCAACAATTACTGCATCCGGAAACCACTTTTTCATATTGATCATTTCATCGGGATAGCTTTTTTGCAGGTAGAGCGTGTCCTGTTCCAAATCTTCAGACCTTATTTCTACGGCAATGATTTCGGGATTAAGCCGCGCTATAATGGCTTTTAACGAATCGTAATTATAATTGGAATTTACTTGGTGAGCGCCGTGTAAAGTCGGAATGAAATAGACTTCACCGTTTGTATTAGCACTTTGCGCAAATGCACTAAATACTGAAACGAATATCAGTGCGGATAATAAGATTTGTTTGTTTTTTCGTTTCATAGTTTCTTATAATTTTACTCATTTTCTTTTTCTATCAACTTATCCAAACTTTCGCTCATAACAGGGTGGTCTTTTTTTATAAGTTCAAAAACCTGCTTGCGGGTCTTTACAACTCCTTCCGTCCGATTTTTAATCAGTTTCACAAACTCTTCATCGAAAAATTTTCCGTAAACAGTTGTTGCACTAAATTCTTCTACAGGCTTAAAAAATATAATGCCGTCTATGTCATCTTTCAACAAGATATTTCTGTTGTATGGACTGGCAACAAGTCTGTCTTCGGCGCGACTTAACGTCTGTTCCGAGGTTTTATAAAATGCCACTACCGTAACTTCCCCAAAGGGAGATTTATCAATATCAAACGCTACAGGTTTATTACCATTTTTCTTAAAAGCCTCGTCTATCGTTCCGTTATATACTCGTTCCCATTTCTCCGAATCGGGAACGGATACATAGCCGTTGCTGCCCATCAATCCTCCCCAAAGTTTAACGGTACACACCAATTCGGGATAGAGCGTTTTCAGTAAAAAGCCTGCCGAATGATAATTGTAGTATATGTTGTATTGCCCCATATAACTTCCGTTAATACTCTTTCGCGTATGAGCAAGTCCTGCATAAAAAAGAACTCGCTGTTTCTGTAGAATACAGATTTGAATACTGTTCATCATCGACACATCGCGGGAACATGTATAATCGTATTTCTCCTTGTTCATGTATGGAATCATGTATGACGGGTCAAGCAGCAGGATTCTTATACGCTTGGCGGCCGGCTTTTTACTGTTGATTTCCCAAACTGTTTTAAACACATTTACAGCCTCTAAATAAGGCCATCCATACGTGTCGGCAGTATGCTGCAATATTTTTATGGCAAGGTCTTCTCTGTAAACAGGCGAATTTGTAAATTCGTCTGCCAGCTTCTGGTCGGTCAAATTACCCGATTCCCAAGCCAACACATTAATGGCAGTTGCAGAATCCCCTTTTTCATCCATAGATTTCAAGAGGTCGCACAGAAATAAATAATGGTCTTTTATCCAGTGATCTTCGCCCAATGCTACAACATAATGATTTTTAAATTTATTCATTACATACTCCACAGGATTTTGTCCGTGATCCGAAATGTATGAGAAGAAAGTACCGATTTCCGAATCCAGCTTGTTTTTATCGGCGTTTTGCGCAAATACACTGAATCCTGAAACGAATATCAGTGCGGATAATAAGATTTTTTTCATTGTTGTAATTTTTACTTATTTATACGGTTTGGAGAAATATCCTCAAGTGCTTTCAAAGCTCTGTCGAAATCCGATTCAAAAAAGCGGTCTTGAACAGGACGGTATTTTTCAAATTCATTTTCGGCAAATTCTTTGGCTATGGCTGCGGTAATTTTGCTTGTGTCTTGCAGCAGGTCTTTTCCGTTTGCCTGCAAAATCAAATCCAAATGTTTTGCCCAATCTTCCATAGTAAGCGGAACATGGCGTTTGGCATACTCTTC
>JAITWJ010000110.1 GCA_031285325.1 Bacteroidales bacterium | reverse complement strand
AATGACTTTGTTGCAACGAATAACATTTTGTCTTTTAGATAATTATAATCGTCAATTTTTGACTTGTTTTGATGGGCATTTTTTATAATCGTTTAAAAATAAACTATTTATCAAAAATTGCTGATTAAAAATTAAACCCGTAAATAATTAATAATCAAGTCATCATCGTTGCAACAACGTCATTATTAATTATCAATTGTTCATTATTACCTGTATTTTTTTCTTCCTACTCCCATAAACAGCGGCAGAAAGCAGAATGTGCCAAAAAGCGACACTGCCAGTCCTCCAATTGTGCCGGCCGCCAGCGGGTACCAGAATGCTTCTTTATACTCACCCACCATGAAGGGGATAAATCCGAGTACGGTGGAGATAACCGTAAGGAATATCGGGCTTATTTTTGCACTCCATGCCTTTATATATGCTTTCAACGGCGACAGTTTCCATCTCTGCCTTATGTTGTTGTATTCGTTAAGCACGTATATATTGGCATTAACAGCCAGGCCGCACAGCAGTACAAAGGCGGCAAACCCGCCCTGGTCGAACTGCAGCCCGAACAGGTAGAACGTAAGGAAAATACCGATGAACGATATTGGAATAACAAAAATAACGGCAAACGGTTGTTTCAGAGAGTTGAACAGTATGCTGCACATAACATAAATAATGGCGAAAATTAACAGCAGCAACGCATATTGCCGTTTGTTATCACTCCCCCAGTTATAAAACTGCGATTCACTTTTTATGGTATAACCCATAGGCATTTCTTTTTGAAATTCTTCAATGCTGTTATCCATCACCCTGCGTCCCTGTTCAGCTGCGCCTATGTATTCGTATTGAAGGCAAAGCCGGTATTGCTGGTTTTCTTTCACAATGTCCTGCGGCGCCTGTATTTTTTGCAGCTGTGCCAGTTCAATAAGCTTGTATTCCTTTCCGGTTCCTATTTTACCGGGAATGTTTTCCATGCTCCATACATCGTATTCTTCCGACTGTTTTGAGTGAAGCACCATTCGCTCCATACCGTATTCTCCGGGAAGGTAACCGGCATGTATTTCCTTGCCAAACATAGGCTGAATTGAAGCAAACAGCTGAATCGGCTGTATGTCCGCCTGCGCCAGGCGTTCGAGATTTAAATCGAAAACAAATTCCTGATAATCGTCCTTAAAAAAGCTAAACTCGGAATTGATAATTACATCTCTTATTCGCGAATTTTCGAGCATCTTCGATTTAAACCCTTCGGCTAAGCTCCACAAATCGTCGTAATTGAAACCATGCATTAAAATCCGGTAACCTCCGGCAGTTTCCCAAACGTTATTGCTGAAACCGTCGCCAAGCCCTGAAACGCTCCAACTGCCGCCTCCCAGCTCGTTGGCTTTAGTTATAAGATTTGAATACAAAAGATACGGGAAACCACTGCGTGAACTTTCTTTCGTAAACCAGACAGAAATATTGGCTCGCCTGGCGTTATTTATGTTGGTCTGGAACTGGCGTATTTCAGTAAACTGGCTGATATAGCTTTCCATACGCTGTATCAGGTTATTCATCTGCTGTATGGTAGCGCCGTTAGGAAGTGTAGCCGTTACATAAATATATGTTTCTTCTCTGTTGGCAAAATAACCGCCTTCAAAAACCTTTTGGGTAAAAAGGCGTAAGGTTCCTCCTAACCAGGTATCAACATGAGTTTTTATTTTTTCCTTGTAAAAGGTAGAGCCAAGGGTTTTATTATAAATTTCTGCCGCCTTCCCTTCGCTTTCTATATTTTCAGGCAACATAAAAACGGGTAACCCAAAAGCCAGTACAATAAAAATACATACCGGAACCCGCCACCGCCAGGTAAAACAGCAGAAAGCAGAATAGAAACGGCGGAATAATATTTTCAGATACATAGCGTACGATAAACGCCGCATAAACGGTTTCCGGAATTTATGGAATAATCCGTATTTTCTTCTAAAACGGGTATTCTGAAACCGTGTTCCCTTTTTATTATACCGTACATCCATTCTTAACTTTTCAATTAAGGCAGGAACAAGAAATAATGCAACAAACAGAGAAAGCGAAAGGTTAACGATAATAACCAGCGCAAAATCCTGCAGGTTTAACCGGATTCTTTCTTCCATGAAAAAGATGATTACCAGCGAGGCTATTGTAGTAACGGTTGCCGTTAGAATGGCGAGGAATGCTTTCTTGTTATGCCGCCGTATAATCTGGTCTGACATAATAATTGTGTTATCAATTACCAAATTCAGAGAAATGGTTATGCCTGCCAGGGAGTAGAGTTGTATTTCAAGTCCGCCTGAATAATAGAAAATAATTGCAATAGCAATATTCATAAACAGCGAAACGGATATCATAAGCAGGTATTTGATGCTCCGGTAAATAAGCAGCACAAAAACAAGCAATATAAGTAGAGTCAAACTTGAACGGAACCATACCTTATCCAATTCGGTACGTATATATTCCGTAGCATCGTAACTCAGATGAATTTCGTAACCGGCAGGAAACACTGCCTCCATTTCCTGCAACGTTTCCTTAATCTTCTTGCTCAGGTCGAGTTGATTGGCGCTCTCCTCCGAGGTAATGGAAAGATAAATGGAATTAAGCCCGTTAATACGGTAATAACTGCGCGCTTCCTGTTCGCGGTGAACTACTGTAACCAATTTATCAAGAGTAATTTGTTTTCCCGCAATGTTTTTCACAATAATACCGGCAGGGTCAAAATCGGCTGTATTATCTTCTTTCGGCAGCAGCGACAGGCGAATCCATTCTGTCGAATCAACCATTGCTGTTCCAAAAAACTCTTTATTCAAAGAACCCGCAATAGCAGACTGAATATCCTGTACGGTAATACCAAGCGTTTCCAATTGCTTGTAATCATATTCAAGCCGCCATTCCATAGGCATGGCCCCGCTAACGTCCACCTTATTAATACCAGGTATCTGCGACAGTTTAGGTTTTATGTTATTTTCCGTGTAAAGCTGTATTACAATCGGGTTAGCCGGAGCATTCACAGTATAGGTAAGAAATGGAAGTCCGGCTTTTTCGTCCGACTGGCTCATGGAAATAACAGGATACGAAATACCTTCCGGAAGAAATGGCCATGTTTGCCTGATAATTGTTGACACTTCGAAGCGGGCGGCAGCCACATCGGTGTGTTTATTGAATCGTATGTAAATGCGTCCCCAGCCGTTTCCGGAAGTAGAGCTAATATTTTCTACGCCTTTAATTCGTGCAAACATCGCCTCCAGTCTGGATGTTGCTTCCATTTCCACCACCCGCGCGGCATTGCCTGCGAGATTGAACGAAACGTTAACCTCCGGCAAGGTTTGCGAGGGCGACAGTTTTACGGGCAGCAAAGGCATAATTGCCAAACCCGCCAGCGAAAGGCAGAAGAAAATAAGAATTATTGAGAACGACGATATTTTCATGTAGTAAAGATAAAATCTTTTATGCAATCTACAATCGAATACCGCTTTATACTCCAAAACAAATTCAATACATTATTGCGATTGTGTAATCATTTTTTTATACAGTTCCCATACTTGTGGAGTATCAATAGGTGAACCGATGAGTTGAACTTTATTATCCTTATCTAATAAAAAAGTTCTGTAAGGAGCTGGAGGAAAGTGATTCAACTTGTCAAAAGAGTTGTCATAATCATAAACAACTGGATAATTAAACTCAAATGCTTTTAGTTCAGTGCTCAGCAGGGGATAATTTGATGAATGTATCACAAAAACAATAGCAACATCTAATTGCTGATGTTCAACTATTTCTATTAATGATTGCCAATAAGGTAACCCCATTTGGCAACTTGAACATCCAACAGAGTCAATATAGGTCAGTATCTTATATGGTCTATTCCAAAAATCAGTACATAAGGTATCACGTCCTAATATTTTGTATTCTATTTGCTGTGGAACAACGATTTCCCTTCCCTGCCATTCTCTTACTATATTTTTCACATCTTTTTGCTGTGAATTACAACTATAAAAGACTACAATAACAAGTAAAATATTGATCAATATTCTCATGGTCAATCATATCTTAATTTTTCAACTCGAAAGAACGTATCATTTTTTTCAGCGCAGAATGATACTGAATAAAATTGTCCTTTCTTGAACTTATAGTAAATTCTATAAAAACATTGTTTTTTTCAAAAAAATATGAACAATTATAAAGTTGTTCTACTTTACAATTAGTGTCTATGAAATCAGTATAATATACAGTTTGAACGACATTTAATCCGTAGATATTAATTTCTCTGCGCTTAACATTTTTCAAGTCAGAGTTAGTCTGTAGAAGATTTTCAGGCCAGTCTTTTTTTACAGTATCAACAGGCATATAAACACTAATTTTTATTGCTTCCAGGTCATGCTGTTTCAAGCCTTCACTGTCCCTGCTTTGAGAAAAATAATTAATATTGGTTTTAAAACCGTTTTTTTTCAACGATTTTATCAATCCCATCTTCCATAGAAGCCTGAAAAAACGTATATCCATCAAGAATATCCGAAGAATACACGGTATTTTGTATCTGAGTTAAACCTATACCTGCATTATCTATTTTGGGCAAGTCATATTCATAAATGTAATTGATTACATCTTCTCCGGGAAATGGAGTACAGTATATTTTTCCTGTTTCCTCAGAAATTGTAAATGTTATAATAGATTTGTCCAATTTATACCGGCCTGCGACATTACCATCCCAATCAAAAGCCAAAATTTCAGGTCTGAAATTTTCCGGATTGTTCATAATATCATTTTTAGACTTTTCTACCCATAACACATATATAAATTCATCTGTTAATACAGGATACTCAATAAAATAAAAGACATCATCATTGCTATGTTTACTAATAGTTGGCTGAGGGACATTTATATGTACTTCCTTAATAACGTTACCCGCATTATCCAAAAACTTTACCACAGGAAACCTGTAATAAAACACTGCTGTTTGGTTATAAAAAAAATTGCTATTACTGAATTTTAGGTATAGTTGATACTTTTGCTCAGGAATATTTATGTTTTTAGCCCAATCAGGATAAGGGCTAAAATATGACCTGACACCTGAATGTATATTCAAACGTGTAAATTCATTTTTTTGATCATCTTCCAAAATATTATCAAAATAATAGATGGAGTCATTCAATTTTTTAAATCTATTGATGGGATTTTTCAAATGCAACAAAGATATTGGCATTGCAGCCGTTATGTGGGCTGACGAATCTGAAAAATCTACATATTTAAGTTTATTGACATCAAATATTTCTATAAAATCCGTATCGTTTTCAATAATAGCATCATTGCTGATACTGACAAATTCATTGGGGCCTCCTCCTTTATCGCCGAAAGAATACAGATATCGAAACGAAGGAAAATTGAATACTTTAAACATATCTTTCGTGAGGGGTTCAAATACGACTATCTTATTGTTCTTAATGAATATTTTTGTCGGAAGTAACAGATCCACATCAATATTTTTCGTTGTTGATTGTAACTCTAAAGCGTCCGGCAGTGAAACAGTCTGCACGCTTTTTTCATCACTGCATGATAAAAAAAGCAATATTATTCCACCTAAAAAGGTATTATATAGCCTCATAAAATTTAAGTAAACATTATTCAGATATAACACTACTTGTCTTGTGACCACAAGACAAGTAGTGTATAAAAATCAGATGACTTAACCCCAATTAATTACTACATGTTCCTTGATCACTGTAATTGTCGCTAGACGCGTCGGTACAAGGATTACCGCATCTGTAAACTGTAGAACATCCCCAAAACGAACATCTATTATATGTTGAATAGCATGTAAATGTACCGGAACTACCACCTTCATCCAGTGCTAATGCCTCAACATTAGCCAAAGCAAAGTCTGATAAAGACTCTCCATTTGAATTCAAATTGACGTTAAACGCCACTATCGCAGCTAAAGCGACTAAACCAATGATTGAGATTACTTTACGTTTCATAAGAAAAAATTTAAATTAATACTAAAAATGTGTCTGAAAACAGTACAACTATACAATATTATTCAATAACTTATTTGGTAATATTTACCTAAATTTTAGGTAAAAATACCTTGCTATAATTTATTCCTTCAACTGTTGGGAATAATAGGCAAATAAATCTACCTCCAACGCTTCGGAAATACTGTAAAGCAATTTCGTGTGAATGAACGGTTTATTGAGTTGTTTGGTAAGGTTGCTTTGGTCGCAACCTATTTCTTCGGCAAGCCACATGATGCTTCGCTTTTGTTTGCTCAAATGTTTACGAATTTCTTCACCTATGTGGCCTTTTGATTTCATAAAGAACTTTTTATTTCAAACTCAATCTCTCATTTTTTTCAAAATCGAACAAGGTCAGTTTCCGTATTTTGTAATAACTCATCCAGTAATTTCTCAGTGAAGAAAGGTAATTTTTCTGTGCTTCATTTTGCCGGTTCAATGAAAGTGTTAAACTGTTTATGTCGGCACTGCCTATAATGAAACGTTCTTTTGTTATATTGTACGCCATGTTAGCTAACTGTAACGCTTCTTCTGCGCTGCTGATCATATCCTGCTGCACATTGAAATCGTTTACGGTCATAACAACATCCTGCTCCAAACTCAGTTCTCTTTGCTGTACTGATATTTTGGTTACATTCAAGGTATTTCGCGCCATGTTTACCCGACCTTTTCCTACTCCCCAATCAATTAATGGGATTGTAAAACCTACCGAAACAATGTTTTGTTGAAGCGGATTCCGGTAAGAATCAAGCAGTGTAGCAGCTGTATTGTTTAATCCGAAACTTGCCGATAAAGTTGCATCGAATACAGCGTTCTTCTGCGCTCTGTCAACTTCGCGTTCTGCTTCAAGAACTTCCTGCTTGTTACCAATAAAATCAGGGTTGCCTTCCCGAGCATACGCCAAAGCAATGTCTTCTGCTATTAACATATCTTTTGGGCGTTCGGGCAGTTCGAGTTTTACTATGGTCTCTTTGTCCATATTCAGATAAGAAACAAAAGCAAACATAGCCCGTTTAAGGCCTATTTCCGCATTTTTTAAGCTATTGCGGGCATTCACGGCGTCTAATTGCAGCGTAAGCAGGTCGGCCTGCGAAATAGATGCTATTTTCTGGCGTTCTTCCCCAATATGGTACAAGGTATCGCTGGAAGCCACATTATCTTTTGCCATGTTGTATTCAGCCTGCGCCATTGCCAAATCGAAAAAATACTGGGTTGATATTTCCGAAATGGCCTCTCTTTCGTAGAGGAATTTTCTCAACGCTTTGTTGTATTTCAACGGTTCTAACTGTTTTTCCCATTTGAAACTGTTGAACCCGAAAAGATTTTGCCGGTAACCTACCCGAACAGGAACTGAACTGTAATTTGAGGATACGGTTTCTCCGAAATTCCGCAGATAGCCGAGTTCCGAGTCAATATAGAAAGTGCCGCCGGTAAGGTCTATGTTCTGCTGAACAGAAAGATTTCCGGAAGAAAACAGCGATTGCTGATGGCGATAAATGTCCATGTCTGCATTGGAATCGTAGCGGCGTACAATATCTCTGTAGTATTGAACAGGTGTCATGGTAAGATTCAACGAAGGAAGCCTTGCTGCGCGGTATGAGCGGTATTCCCAATAGCTTGCCTGGTATTGGTTTTGTATGCTGAATGCCTGAAACGAACTGTCAGATGCAATTTCAATAGTTCGGTTCAAAGTCAACTCAATTGTTTGTGCAGACAGGCGAAAGTCAGAAAATAATAAACAAAAGCCGAGAAATAAAAGTTGCATTTTGCACCATAAACTGTGCGGGTGCATTTTTATTGAATTATAAAAAACCATAACTTCTTCGTTCTTTATTGTTGATTCTATTCTGCTCATAACTCTTGGTTTTTAATTTTCTTGGTTCTGTAAATTCTCCAATATGCCAGTGGCACCACAAACAAACTAACAATTGTTCCGATAGTCATACCGCCGATGGTAGCAATAGCAAGCGGTTTTTCGAGTTCCGACCCCATGTCGTGGCTGAAAAGCAGAGGTACCATACAAACAATTGATGTCAGGCTGGTCATTAAAATGGCTTTCAGGCGGCGGCGGCCGGCCTCGTGAATTGCTTCCATTAACGGATACCCTTCTTTACGTAGCTGGTTCATAACATCTACTTTGAGGATGCTGTCGTTAATAATAATACCGCACGAAATTACAATACCGATAGCCGACATGAGGTTCAAACTGTGTCCTAACACGTACAGTAAAGCGAGCGAGGCCGTTACATCAACAGGTATTTCCAGCAATACAAGCAAGGGTTGTATGAAACTTTCAAACTGTGCGGCAAGAATAAAATACATCAGTAAAACAGATATAAGCAGGATTACAATCAATTCGTTAATCATCTGTTGATTTGAGAAGAAAGTTCCCGAAAAATCCACATCCCAGATGTTGTTTTCGTTTGCATTTTCTCTGGCTACATGTATTATATTTTCTATCTGCCGGGGATTATAAAATTCCATAGGTATATATTCCCCATTCTTACCGGCTATAATGGTTTTCATGTCTTCGGAAGGTGTTGTAGAAACAAATGTGCTTAGAGGAATACGGTTGCTTTGTCCGTTTTCATCAGGTTGGGTGGCAATCAATATCTGCTCAATAACATCGCGCACATTTTGTTCTTCCGTTCCCAGTACGATAGGCAGGTATTGCTGGTAAGAACGGAGCAGAGAAAATTCATTTTCTTTAAAACCCGTACGCAAAGCCCTGTAAACTTCTTCGTACGAAACGTTGTATAGAAGGAGTTTTTCCCTGTCGATGTGCAGGCTTAACTGTTTTTGGAACGACAGGCCAACAGGCATTTCACCGGTAGCCTGTGCAAGTTCTTTTTCCAGACTGCGAATAATCTGCGCGTCGGGTGCTTCTGTACGGTTGGCTGCATAAAATTCAACTACCAGATCGGGAGCACCGGTAGTGAATATTTTTTCAAATATAGTGCCTACCGGTGAGAACGAAACAATGGCAGCGGGATGGTTATTCGCAAAATAGGTGTTTACTTCTGTTTTTGTTGTTTCGATATCTTTCTTTGAAGGTATTTTCAGGTAAACCTGTGTTTCGGAAGACGTTTGTTCGCGTTCTCTGTTTAGGAGGAACTGCTGTTGGGCAACCAGGGCCGAATGTTCAACAGTAAGGCTGTCGATGGCTGCAAGGAAACGTAGTGTACGATTGCTGTTTTCGCCTGTATGAATGTTTTCGTTCCATTCAATATCAACAATTAACTCGTTTTGGCTGATGTCCGGCATTTTTTCTTTATCAATATACCTGAAAAGGATATAACATAAGGGAAGTATGCAAATTACTATGGCAGCTGTAAGTGTTTTGTGTGAGAAAACCCAATTTATGCCGGCGTCGTAAGATTTATCAAGTAAAGAGGTTTTCTCTTGCATGACAGATGGCAACCGGTTTCCATTAAGCGATGAATCTTCTGAATGGCGGCGAAGCTTTCGTTTTGATAATACAATTTTGTAAAGAACCGGAAGCAGCATTATACCTGTCAGGTAAGATACGAGCACACCTACGGTTACGGAAAACGCCTGGTCGAAGAAGATAGCGCCGGCAATACCGCTCAAAAAAATAAGCGGAACAAAAACAACTATATTGGTGAATGATGAGCTGAGCATGGGTGCAATTACTTCGGTTGTTCCTTTGATGCAGGCCTCATTTATCGACAAGCCTTTGCGGCGGTACTGCCCTATGTTGTCGGTAACTATTATGGAGCTGTCAATCATCATACCCAATGCGAGTATAAGGCCGGTAAGCGAAACTATGTTAAGTGAAATATGGAAGAGGTAGAAGAACATAAGGCTTATTACCAGCGATACAAAAATGCTGAGCCCGATAATGGCAGGCGATT
>JAITWJ010000089.1 GCA_031285325.1 Bacteroidales bacterium | reverse complement strand
ATATATGGCCTTTTGAGGAATGATTTTTCCATTGTACTCGGGCAGTTTATTGTGTATTTTATATACATACGTAATCTGCAGTTAAAAAAAACATGGAGAAATATGCCATTACTTTCACGAACGATTGCGGTTATTCTACCTGTTTTTTGTGTCTTATGGCTTGCGTTTGGTAAATCATACAATATAAGTACAATATTGAAAAATGAAGAAATAGCCTTTGGGCTGATGATTTGGGGATCAGCCGGACAGATAATTTTTACTTTTCGGTTCTTTTACCAGTGGATTTATTCTGAGAACCGCAATGACTCTCTTTTGCCGGTTGGTTTTTGGATAATAAGTACCGTGGGTTCAATAATGATATTCACCTATTCTATTTACCGAACAGATCCGGTTCTTTTTGCTTCACATAGTTTAGGACTATTCATATATGTGAGAAATATTCTTATATGTTATGGGAAAGAGGGTTTTTTCTCGAAACTCAATAGAATCCCTTTTTTGAATAAGTTAGTAAGTAAAATTTCCGAAAAAATAAAATAGATATTCTGTATAAAATTACAGGGTATATCATACTTTCGCTGCAATCCGATTAGGTTTTATGTGTGTATTATGTAATGGGGAAGAACGATTATTTTCAGTTTAAGCATTTTTTGGTTACCCAAAATAAAGCTGCCATGAAAGTCGGCACCGACGGTGTTCTGCTTGGTTCTTGGGTTAATGTTCAAAACGAAAAAAAGATTCTTGATATAGGCACAGGTACCGGTTTAATAGCGTTAATGATGGCGCAACGAACTTCTGCCCAAATTATTGGAATTGAAATTGAAAAAAATGCCGCAGAAGAAGCTCTGTATAATTGTACAATATCAGATTGGAAAAACAGATTATCGATTCAAAATATATCATTTCAGGAATTTGCCGAAAAAAGCAACGAAAAATTTGATCTTATCATTTCCAATCCACCATTTTTTATTAACGACCAAAAATCGAAACAAAATAACATAGCCATTGCCAAACATAACGATTTACTTCCTCTGCCCGATTTAATTTCGGGAAGCAAAAAACTAATTTCAGAGGAAGGTAAAATTGCAGTTATCCTGTCTGTTATAGCTACTAAAAAAATAATTGAACTCATTAACAGAGCAGGACTGTTCGTTACACGTTTAACCGAAGTTTTTCCAACACCGCAAAAAGAAGCAAATCGCTGTTTAATTGAATTCAGTAAAACGAAACAAGTTCTGCAGAAAAATACTCTAACTATTTTGGATAAATCAGGAGGTGATTTTTCAGAATCATACAAAGAATTGACTAAAGACTTTTATCTGAAATTTTAAATTAATTCTTTCATCTTTATTCTGTATCTTTTTTCACAAACACAGGAAGACAAAACGTGGTTTCGGTCTTAATTATCCTAACACACACACAGCCCATCGCCCCCGCCCACTTCTGAAAAGGCGCAAAAGAACAAAATTTCCGTTAAAAATATCACTGCCGGCATTGTATTTACCACCGGCAGATGCCCGAAAGGAGGCAATATGCAAACCTCAGCCGGCAACACCATGTTATTTACCTCTTGCAGAAATTCTGCAACAACCAAACAACACGGTTCACTGCTTGCGGAAACTCCGCAACTACTGAATGACGAGATTCACTGCTTGCGGAAACTCCGCAACTACCGAATGACGAGATTCACGACTTGCGGAAACTCCGCAACTACCGAATGACGAGATTTAACACTTGCGGAAGTTCCGCAAACAAACAATAAAAACAAAAAGAGATGAAAATCAACAAAATCCACCTGACCCACCTCCACGACGACGAATACTGGCAGTTTATAACACGCCTGAACGACCATATCGAGGCTGCCGGAGCCGCCGAAAAGAAGTTATGAATTATAAATTAGGCTTCGCACCGCAAACAAAATAATTCATAATTCATAATTTATACATAACTGTGGCAGCATTAAAGCATTTCAGGGAAGTATGGCTAAGGCTGAATCAAATCACCAAATATGTTGACAACGACTGCATAGCCCGCTAACTGTAGCACAAAGTTAAGATTAGGCATGAGGTTGTGTCAAAAGCCTAAAATAAAAAAATCAGGCCGAAGAAATTATGTCTTCGGCCTTTTTTGTTCACTCTAAAATAGCTATCCTGGAGTCGTTATGAACCATGATTCTTTCAAGATTTTCATGATGCCCAAGATTTAATCCTGTTTAATTCCGGTTTAGAGTTTCTAATGACCTTGCTGCAACAAAGTAGTTTTCAATTGTGTGGGTATTATTCATCCCTTTTAACAGTAGAATATATTTAAAAAATAAATAGTTAAGAATCATGCTTGTTTAATAATGTATTTTTGATGAAATATAAGCATGTTAAAATAAAAAATTTGATGACTAACATATTTAATCTTAATTTTCAGAAAAAAAAGTAAAAATATTGTTGTGCTTTTTTTAAAATTTATACCTTTGCGTGCCGTTTTAAGAGGGTGTTATACACTTTTATTTATTAAACGCATTGTTTTTAAGGACTTTTGCATACTTTTGCAGTCCGTTTTTTTGAAATGATTATTAATGTAAAAAGGTATTTATATGCCAACTATTCAACAATTAGTACGCAAAGGAAGACAAAGTAAAGAAGACAAGAGTAAGTCACCGGCTTTAGATTCATGTCCTCAGCGTCGTGGGGTATGTGTTCGTGTTTACACAACAACGCCTAAAAAACCTAACTCGGCAATGCGTAAGGTAGCCAGAGTAAGATTAACGAACGGCAAGGAAGTTAATGCCTATATTCCGGGCGAAGGTCATAACCTTCAGGAACACTCTATTGTGTTGGTTCGTGGTGGCAGGGTTAAGGATCTTCCGGGTGTTCGTTATCACTTAATTCGTGGTGCCATTGATACTGCTGGTGTTGAAGGTCGTTTACAGCGCCGTTCAAAATATGGTGCTAAAAGGCCTAAAGTTAAAAAATAATTAACAATGTTATTTCAGTGGTTTGGTTGAGTAAGTTTTTTTGCAAAATGTTTTTCGGAGGAAAACTGAAGACAGCCTATGGCAGCCAATTTAAATAACACTAAAAATTTCTTTAGATGAGAAAGACAAAACCAAAGAAAAGACACTTATTGCCGGATCCAAAATTTAATGATGTTTTGGTGACCCGGTTTGTCAACGACCTTATGGTAGATGGAAAGAAATCTATCGCTTATGCAATTTTCTACGATACACTTGATATGGTGGAAAAAAGAGTTAAAGATGCTGAACTTCCACCGCTTGATATTTGGAAAAAAGCATTGGAAAATATTACTCCAGCAGTTGAGGTGAAGAGTAGGCGCGTTGGTGGCGCTACTTTTCAGGTCCCAATGGAAATCAGACCAGAAAGAAAAGTTTCTGTAAGTATAAAAAATATGATTTTATTTGCCCGCAAGCGTTCCGGTAAATCAATGGCTGACAAGTTATCTGCCGAAATTGTTGCGGCATTTAACGAAGAAGGTGGTGCTTACAAGAAAAAGGAAGACACCCACAGAATGGCCGAAGCAAATCGTGCGTTTGCGCATTTCAGATTTTAGTTTACATGAAATGTTTGGTTTTAGATGATAGAAAAAATTGGATTAGGAATGTTGGTTTAAATAATGGCTAAACAAGATCTGAAATATACAAGAAATATTGGGATTATGGCTCATATTGATGCAGGTAAGACCACGGTATCGGAAAGGATTCTTTTTTATACAGGGCTTACACACCGTATTGGAGAAGTGCACGATGGAGCTGCCACTATGGACTGGATGGAGCAGGAGCAGGAAAGAGGTATAACAATCACTTCTGCTGCAACGACTGCGTTTTGGAAACGTAGTGATATTGAGTACAAAATAAACCTTATTGATACTCCCGGACACGTCGATTTTACAGTTGAAGTTGAACGTTCGCTTCGTGTGTTGGATGGAGCAGTGGCGTTGTTTTGTGCTGTTAGCGGTGTTGAAGCTCAATCGGAAACTGTTTGGCGCCAAGCCGTAAAATACGGAGTGCCAAGAATCGCTTTCGTAAATAAAATGGATCGCCAGGGTGCCGATTTTTTCAATGTGTATAACGACATTAAAGAAAAATTGAAAGCAACTCCTGTCCCTATTCAGATACCAATCGGAGCAGAAGAGAAATTTGAAGGCGTTATAGATCTCATCGAGATGAAAGCAGTTTATTGGTATGAAGATGAGAATAAAGGAACGAGCTATAAGTTGGAAGATATACCAAACGATCTATTGAAGCAGGCGGAAGAGTGGAAAGAAAAATTGATTGAATCGGTAGCTGAGGTTGATGATAATATACTTGAACGTTATTTTGAAGCTCCTGATTCGATAACAAAAAAGGAAATGTACGATGTTATTCGTCGTGCAACTATTGAAGGTGCTATAGTACCTATGATGTGTGGGTCAGCCTTTAAAAACAAAGGAGTTCAGTGCTTACTCGACTCAGTTTGTGCATTTTTGCCAAGTCCTTTAGATAAAGGTGATGTAGTTGGTACTGATCCCGAAACAGATGAAGGAGTGGTTAGATCAGCTGATTCTGACGAGCCATTAGTTGCTTTGGCATTTAAAATTGCTACAGATCCGTTTGTTGGTCGATTGGTTTATATACGTGTTTATTCAGGGAGAATAGAATCAGGTTCGCAGGTATTAAATACCCGTACCGGTAAAAAAGAAAGAATTTCGCGACTATACCAGATGCATTCCAGTAAACAAAATCCGAAAGATTTAATTGAAGCAGGTGATATCTGTGCTGCTGTAGGGTTTAAAGATGTTCGTACAGGAGATACTATTTGTGATGTTAAGCATCCTATTATTCTTGAAAGTATTGATTTCCCTGAACCTGTTATCGGTATTGCTGTTGAACCAAAGTCGCAGGAAGATGTTGATAAGCTTTCAAACGGATTATCAAAACTTGCCGAAGAGGATCCAACTTTCAAGGTAAATGCAGATCCGGATTCAGGACAAACCGTTATTCGTGGAATGGGTGAACTTCATCTTGAGATTATTGTTGACAGATTGAAACGTGAGTTTAAGGTCGAATGTAATCAGGGAGCTCCTCAAGTTGCGTATAAAGAATCTATTAGCCAGGCAATTGAATTGCGTGAAGTATTTAAAAAACAGACAGGGGGCCGTGGTAAATTCGCTGATATCACTGTAAAGATTGAACCTGCCGACCAAGGTGTTACTGGGCTTCAGTTTATCGATGAGGTTAAAGGGGGAAGAATACCACGGGAATATATCCCATCTGTTGAAAAAGGATTTAAAGAATCATTGTCAAATGGTCCGCTTGCCGGTTATCCTGTCGAAAGCATGAAAGTTACTCTGCTCGATGGTTCATATCATGTTGTTGACTCAGATCAGTTGTCGTTCGAAATATGCGCAAAACAGGTTTATAAGAATGCGACCTCAATAGCCAGTCCGAAATTACTTGAGCCCATTATGAAATTGGAAATAGTTACTCCGGAAGAGTACATGGGTGATATTATAGGTGACTTAAATCGTAGAAGAGGAGATGTTACCGGTATGGAAACAAAAGGCGGTGCAAAAGTAATTAGTGTAAAGGTACCACTTGCAGAGCAGTTTGGTTATGTTACAACATTGCGTACTTTATCTTCAGGACGTGCTACTTCCTCAATGGAATTCAGCCATTATCAGGAGATTCCGCGTAATATTGCAGAAAAAGTACTTGAAACAGTAAAAGGAAGAGTTGATTTATTAAAATAAAAATAACAATTTTCTCATTATGAGTCAAAAGATCAGGATTAAGCTAAAATCGTACGATCACAACCTTGTTGACAAATCGGCTGAGAAGATCGTTAAAACAGTTAAAACCACAGGGGCAATTGTAAGCGGCCCGATTCCGTTGCCAACCCATCGTAGAGTTTTTACTGTTTTACGTTCAACTTTCGTAAATAAAAAATCGAGAGAACAGTTTCAGCTTTCGTCGTACAAGCGATTGATCGACATTTATAGCTCAACCGCAAAAACAATCGACGCCTTAATGAAATTGGAATTACCCAGTGGCGTAGAAGTAGAAATTAAAGTTTGATAATTTAAAAAGTAGTCGAAAAATGGCTGGTATTATTGGAATAAAAATCGGAATGACATCCGTATTCAGTGTTGAGGGGAAAAATATCCCATGCACTGTTATTGAAGCTGGTCCTTGTGTCGTAACACAAGTTAAAACCAAAGAAACCGACGGCTATGAAGCGCTTCAGTTAGCTTATGGCGAAAAAAAAGAAAAACACGCTACCAAAGCGGAGTTTGGTCATTTTAAAAAAGCCGGCACTACTCCAAAGCGTAAAGTAGTAGAGTTTAAAAACACTTACCAGGAAGAATTTGAACTTGGACAGGGGATTGATGTTTCCATTTTCCATGAAAACGATTATGTTGATGTGATAGGTGTTTCTAAAGGGAAAGGATTCCAAGGTGTAGTAAAAAGACACAATTTCCGCGGAGTAAACGATGCCACTCACGGACAACATAACCGTTTAAGGGCGCCTGGTTCAGTTGGAGCATCTTCATGGCCATCGCGTGTTTTTAAAGGTATGCGTATGGCTGGTAGAGATGGTGGTGAGAATGTAACCATTGAAAACCTTTTGGTTATTAAAATCATTCCCGAAAGTAATTTGTTAGTGGTGAAAGGATCAGTGCCTGGCGCCAAAGGTTCATACATAATAATTAGGAAACAATGGAATTAAGCGTACTTAATATTGAAGGAAAAGACACCGGAAGGAAGGTTGCATTAAACGACAATATTTTTGGTATTGAACCCAACGACCATGCCATTTATCTCGATGTAAAACAATATTTGGCAAATCAGCGTCAGGGAACCCATAAATCGAAAGAACGTGGTGACGTTTCGGGAAGTACCCGTAAACTGAAAAAGCAAAAAGGTACTGGTGGTGCACGTGCAGGTAGTATTAAGTCAGGAACAATTAGAGGAGGGGGGAGAATATTTGGTCCGCGTCCGCGTAATTATGGATTTAAACTTAACAAAAAGGTAAAACAATTGGCCAAAAAGTCTGCATTGACTTATAAGGCCTGTGAAGAGAGTATAATAGTAGTTGAAGATTTCAATATGACTGCGCCAAAAACACGGGAATTTGTTACAATTAGTAAAAATTTACAGATTGCTGATAAAAAGTCACTTTTCGTTTTACCAGTCGAAAATAATAATATATATTTGTCATCTAGAAATTTGAAAGATGTTTCGATTGTTACTGCCTCAGAGTTAAATACTTACCAGGTATTAAATGCAAAAACCATTATTCTTACAGAAGGTTGTTTAGTTAAAATTGAAGAATCATTCAAATTATAACAGGGTAAACATGAATATATTAATAAAACCGTTGGTAACCGAAAAGATGACAATACAGACTGAAAAGTTAAACCGTTATGGTTTTGTCGTTGATCGTAGGGCAACTAAGCCACAAATCAAGAAGGCTGTTGAAAGCCATTATAATGTGGTTGTTGAAAGTGTAAATACCCTGATTAGTCCACGTAAGACGAAATCGAGGTACACCAAAGGCGGGGTAATAACCGGTAAAACAGTTTCTTATAAAAGAGCTTTTGTGACTTTGGTAAAGGGAGATAGTATCGATTTTTATAGTAATATTTAATAATAAAAATGGCAGTAAGGAAATTAAAACCAGTAACTCCGGGTCAGAGGCACAAAATAATCGGTGCTTTTGATACTATTACTGCATCTACACCTGAAAAATCATTGTTGGAGCCCGTGCGGAAGTCTGGTGGCCGAAATAACCAGGGCCGCATGACGATGAGGTATATAGGTGGGGGACACAAACGCAAATACCGTCTAATCGACTTTAAACGTGATAAAGACGGAATTGTAGCTGTTGTCGATTCCATTCAGTACGATCCGAACCGTACTGCTCGTATCGCACTTCTTCATTACGAAGATGGTGAAAAGCGATATATCGTAGCGCCCTACGGGTTGCAAGTTGGGCAAACGATTAAGAGTGGACGTGGAGTGGAGCCTGAAATAGGGAATACATTACCACTTTCGGAAATACCTCTGGGTACTTTAATACACAACATTGAACTTCATCCTGGGCAGGGTGGAGTTATGGCTCGTAGTGCAGGCGCTTACGCGCAGTTGACCTCTCGTGAAGGCAAATATGCAATTTTAAGATTGCCTTCAGGCGAATCTCGTATGGTACTTACAACTTGTAGGGCTACTGTAGGTACAGTTGGAAATACAGAACACAACCTCGAAAAATCGGGTAAAGCTGGTCGTTCGCGTTGGTTGGGAATAAGACCACGTGTTCGTGGTGTTGTAATGAATCCGGTCGATCATCCTATGGGGGGTGGTGAGGGCCGTGCTTCAGGAGGACATCCGAGATCACGTAAGGGCTTGATTGCCAAAGGATACAAAACACGTTCCAAGAAGAAGTTGTCCAACAGGTATATAGTAGAACGTAGGAAAAAATAGTAAATAGGAATAAAATTATGAGTCGTTCATTAAAAAAGGGTCCGTTTATTGATTTTAACATTGAAAGAAAAGTTCTGGCTATGAATGAGTCAGGAAAAAAATCTGTGGTTAAGACTTGGGCCAGAGCATCAGTAATTTCTCCTGATTTTGTAGGTCATACTGTTGCAGTCCATAACGGGAACAAATTTATCCCGGTGTATATTACTGAAAATATGGTCGGGCATCGCTTAGGCGAATTTGCACCTACGCGTATATTTAGGGGGCATGCTGGTAAAAAAAGATAAGGCATAATTGAAGTAACATTAAAAAGAAAAAACAATGGGTGCCAGAAAAAGACTAGCAGCTGAAGAAAGAAAAGAAGGAAAAAAACATCAATATTTTGCTGTTTTAAGAAATTGTCCGACATCTCCAAGAAAGATGAGGCTTGTTGCTGATTTAATCCGTGGAATGGAGGTAAGTAAGGCATTGGATGTATTGAAATACTCTTCAAAAGAAGCATCCAACAGGGTAGAAAAATTACTTCTTTCTGCCGTTGCCAATTGGCAGGCAAAAAATGAAGGAGTTCGTTTAGAAGGAAGTGATCTTTATGTAAAAACAATCATGGTTGATTCAGGTCGAATTTTGAAACGTTTTCGTCCGGCTCCGAAAGGTAGCGCAAATCGTATCAAGAAACGTTCTAATCATGTCACAATTTACGTTGATAGAAAAGAAAATGTTGTTGAAGGAAAAGTTAATTAATAATACATGGGACAAAAAGTAAATCCGATTGCAAATCGTTTGGGATTCATCAAAGGATGGGATTCAAATTGGTTCGGCGGTGATAATTACGGTGATAAACTTGTTGAAGACCAAAAAATTAGGGCATATTTGAATGCTCGTTTGGCTAAAGCTGGTATTTCAAAAATCGTTATTGAACGAACTTTGAAATTAGTTACTATCATGGTACATTCGTCACGCCCAGGTATTGTTATTGGTAAAGAAGGTCAGGAAGTTGATAAACTGAAGGAAGAATTGAAAAACATTACCGATAAGGAAGTTCAAATTAACATTTCCGAAATTAAACGCCCTGAACTTGATGCAAAAATAGTTGCAATTAATATTGCACGGCAAATTGAAGGTAAAATTGCCTATCGTAGGGCAGTAAAAATGGCTATTGCTTCAACTATGAGAATGGGAGCCGAAGGAATCAAAGTTATGATTTCTGGAAGGTTAAATGGAGCAGAAATAGCGCGTTCCGAAATGTATAAAGATGGCCGTACACCGCTACATACTTTGCGTGCCGATATAGATTACGCATTGGCTGAAGCATTAACAAAGACCGGACTTATTGGTGTTAAAGTTTGGATTTGTAAAGGTATGGTATATGGTAATCGCGATTTATCGCCAAATGTTGGACAAAAACCAAGCGTAAGGCCATCAGGCAGGCATGGTGCCAATAGTGGCGGGGGGTCGCGTGGCAGAAGAAAAAAATAGTGGTTTAACACTTAGAAAATTATAAGGATGTTACAGCCAAAAAAAGTAAAATTTAGAAGAGTACAAAAAGGCCGAATGAAAGGTAATGCACAAAGAGGCAATCAATTGGCATTTGGTTCGTTTGGAATAAAGTCGTTGGAAGAGGCTTGGATTACGGGCCGTCAAATAGAGGCAGCAAGGGTTGCGGTAACTCGTTATATGCAACGACAAGGTCAAACATGGATACGAATATTTCCTGATAAACCTATTACCAAAAAACCGGCTGAGGTTCGTATGGGTAAAGGGAAAGGTGCTCCTGAAGCATTTGTTGCTCCGGTTACTCCGGGCCGTATAATTATAGAAGCCGAAGGTGTTCCGTTTGAAGTGGCCAAGGAGGCTTTAAGATTGGCTGCCCAGAAATTACCGGTAACAACAAAGTTTGTTGTTAGGCGCGATTATTTTGAAGAATAAAACAAGGTGAATTATGAAAACATCTGAAATCAAGGAATTATCGACGAAAGAAATTGTCGAAAGAATACAGACAGAAGAAGGGAGCTTGGTTCGCCTTAGGTTAAACCATGCAGTTTCTCCATTGGAAAATCCAATGAAACTGAAAGAAAGTAAAAGAAACATTGCAAGGTTAAAAACAGTTCTTCGTAGCAGGGAATTAAACGAAAAACAGAATTAATTCAGTGATGGAAAATTTAGTTAGAAATCTCAGAAAAGAAAGAATCGGGGTTGTTGTCAGCAATAAAATGCAAAAAACCATTGTGGTTGCTGAAAAACGTAAAGTTAAGCATCCTATTTATGGTAAATTTGTGAATAAAACAACCAAGTTCCATGTTCACGATGAGAGTAATGCCTGTAATATTGGAGATACTGTGAGGATTATGGAAACACGTCCGCTCAGTAAAAACAAATGTTGGAGATTAGTTGAAATAATTGAAAGAGCTAAGTAATCATGATACAACAAGAGACAAGATGTTCAGTAGCCGATAATAGTGGCGCCAAAGAAGTTTTGTGTATCCGTGTTTTAGGTGGAACAAGGAAACACTACGCATCCTTAGGTGATATAATTGTGGTTGCTGTTAAAAGTGCAATACCCGGAAGTGACGTAAAAAAAGGTGCAGTTTCAAAAGCTATTGTTGTGCGTACCAAAAAAGAAGTACGCCGTGTTGATGGTTCTTATATACGTTTCAACGATAATGCGGTAGTACTGCTTAATAATGCCGGTGAAATACGCGGGACCCGTATTTTTGGGCCTGTTGCACGTGAATTACGTGAAATGAATATGAAAATTATTTCACTTGCACCAGAAGTACTGTAAATAAAAAAAGCTTGTAAAATGCAAAAAAAATTACATATAAAGAAAGGTGACACAGTGATAGTACTTTCGGGCGACGATAAAGGACAGAAAGGCCGTGTGCTTGAAATTATCAGAAAAACTGATAGAGCAATTGTGGAAGGTGTTAATATGATGAAAAAACATACTAAGCCGAATGCAGCAAATCCACAAGGAGGTATTATTGAAAGAGAATCATCTGTTCATATTTCAAATCTTATGTTGATTGATCCGAAGACAGGTCCAACTCGTGTTGGCAGAAGATTAAATGAAAAGGGGAAATTAATTCGTTTTTCCAAAAAATCTGGAGAGGAGATAAAGTAATGGATTACATACCAACTCTTAAAAAGAAATATAAAGAGGAAATTGTTCCTGTATTAAAAAATGAATTTGATTATAGTTCTGTAATGCAGGTGCCAAGATTAGAAAAAATAGTTTTGAATCAGGGTGTAGGATCGGCAATTGCCGATAAAAAACTCATCGAAGTAGCAACTGCCGAGATGACTATGATAGCCGGTCAAAAAGCTGTACAAACTATGTCGAGAAAGGATATATCTAATTTCAAATTAAGAAGGAAAATGCCAATCGGTGTGCGTGTTACATTGCGTCGCGACCGTATGTATGAATTTCTTGACCGTTTAATTTCAGTAGCACTGCCACGAATTCGTGATTTTCGTGGTATTGAAAGTAAAATGGATGGGCGTGGAAACTATACTTTAGGTGTTTCGGAACAGATTATTTTTCCTGAAATTGTACTTGATAAAATAAGTAAAATCAATGGAATGAACATTACTTTTGTTACTTCTGCAAGAACTGACGAAGAAGGTTTTGCCCTATTGAAAGAATTAGGTTTACCGTTTAAAAATATTAAAAAGAATTAAGAAATGGCCAAAGAATCAATGAAAGCACGCGAAGTAAAACGTGCAAAATTAGTTGAGAAATATGCCGCAAAAAGAGCTGCACTTAAAGCCGAGGGTGATTGGATCGGCTTGCAGAGATTGCCTAAAAATTCTTCAAAAATACGTTTACATAATCGTTGTAAACTCACAGGAAGACCTAAGGGGTATATGCGTCAGTTTGGAATTAGCAGGATTAATTTTAGGGAAATGGCGTCAGTTGGTTTAATTCCAGGTGTTAAAAAGGCAAGCTGGTAATTTTAAAATAAACTTAAAATGAGTAAAGTAACAGATCCGATAGCAGATTACCTGACAAGGTTAAGAAATGCGATTAAGGCAAAACACCGTGTTGTTGATGTGCCTGCATCAAATATAAAAAATGAAATAACCAGGATTCTAAAAGAAAAAGGGTATATTCTTAATTATAAAATAGAAGAAGGAGTTGGTTACCAAGGCAATATTAAGATTGCTTTAAAGTATGATATTGAAACCAAGGTGCCTGCAATTAAAGCGTTAAAGCGCGTAAGTAAACCGGGATTGCGCCAATATTGCGATTCTGATAATATACCGCGTGTATTAAATGGGCTTTGTATAGCGATACTTTCAACCTCAAAGGGTGTTATTACCGATAAGGAAGCTCGTGAGATGAATGTTGGTGGAGAAGTTTTATGTTACGTGTATTAAAAGAGGAAAGTCATGTCAAGAATAGGTAAATTACCAATAGAAATACCGAGTGACGTACAGATTAACGTTAACGATGAAAACGTAGTAATTGTTAAGGGGCCGCTTGGTGAGTTATCACAAAAAGTAAATCCTGATATTGAAGTAGCTGTTAAAGACAACAAAATTATCTTTAACAGAAAAGGGGAATTAAAACGACATAAGTCAATGCATGGACTTTACAGATCGTTGGTGAACAATATGGTGATTGGTGTGTCGAAAGGCTACGAAATAAAACTGGAGCTTGTAGGCGTAGGATACAGAGTTGAGGCATTGCCTGACAATATACTCGACTTAGTTCTTGGGTACGCGCACCATATCTATATTCAACTTCCTCCTGAAATAAAAGCGGAAGCTACTTCTGATAAAAGAAGTAATCCTATTATTACGCTCAAGAGTAACGATAAACAGTTAATTGGGCAGGTTGTCGCTAAAATTAGATCGTTCCGTAAACCTGAACCTTACAAAGGAAAAGGAATCAAATTTGTTGGCGAAGTATTAAGACGTAAAGCTGGTAAAACTGCTTCAAAATAGTTTTTTAAATAATTAATTTTTATGGCACTAACTAAAATAGAAAGATGGGCAAGAATTAAGAATCGTGTTCGTAAAATAATATCAGGAACAGCTGATCGCCCTCGTTTAAGTGTTTTCAGGAGTAACAAGCAAATATATGCTCAAATTATCGATGATGTGCAGGGGGTTACTCTAACTGCTGTTTCATCAAAAGAGAAAGAAATTGAAAAAAACGAAGGAACTAAAACTGAAAAGGCGGCTATGGTAGGTAAATTAATTGCTGAAAAAGCTTTGGCAGTAGGCATTACCGAAGTAGTTTTCGATAGGGGTGGATATTTATACCATGGCAGAGTTAAACAATTAGCTGATGCTGCCAGGGAAGGTGGACTTAAATTCTAATACATATGACAACAAATATTAAAAAAGTTAAAACAAGTGACCTCGAATTAAAAGATAGATTAGTAGCTATTAATCGTGTTACTAAGGTTACCAAAGGAGGACGTACATTCAGTTTTTCGGCAATTGTTGTTGTAGGTAACGAAAATGGAATTGTTGGTTGGGGGCTTGGAAAAGCGAGCGAAGTAACAACTGCCGTAAGTAAAGGAATTGAAGCAGCTAAGAAAAATTTGGTGAAAATACCAGTTATAAACGGAACTATTCCTCATGAGCAAATTGCAAAATTTGGTGGAGCTAATGTATTGTTAAAACCTGCAAGATCTGGAACAGGAGTTAAAGCGGGAGGTGCTATGCGCGCCGTTTTGGAAAGCGTTGGTATTCATGATATTCTTGCCAAGTCTAAAGGTTCATCTAACCCTCACAATTTGGTTAAGGCAACTATGGTTGCACTGCTTGAATTGAGAGATGCTTATACAGTAGCACGGCACAGAGGTATTTCAATAGAAAAAGTTTTTAAAGGATAACTCAGTTATGGCTAAAATTAAAATTACACAAATAAAAAGCCTCATTGGTTCAACAAAAAGCCAAAAGGCAACTATGGAAGTGTTAGGCTTGAAAAGAATGCATCAAGTTGTTGAGCACGAAAATACACCTCAAATTATTGGTATGATAAATAAAATGAGGCATTTATTAAAGATTGAAGAAATAAAATAATATTTTAAATAACTGAAAATTATGAATTTGAGTAACTTGCAACCAGCACCTGGTTCTACAAAATCTGAAAAACGTATTGGGCGTGGACAAGGGTCGGGGCATGGAGGTACATCCACTCGTGGCCATAAAGGGGCAAAATCAAGATCGGGATACTCTAAAAAGATAGGTTTTGAAGGAGGACAGATGCCTCTACAGCGTGTAGTTCCTAAATCAGGGTTTAAGAATATTAATAGGATAGAATATAAAGCGATTAATTTGGATGTACTACAACACTTAATCGATAAAAAGAATATTACTGTCATTGATTTAACTACATTGGTTGAGGCGGGTATTGCTTCGAAAAACGATAAAATTAAAATTCTTGGAGGCGGTACTTTAAACGCTAAAATAAATGTGAAAGCACATGCTTTCTCAAAAAGCGCTAAAGAGGCAATTGAAAAACTACAAGGAATTATTGAAATACTCTAAACTGTAATGAAAAGATTTATTGAAACCCTAAAGAATATTTATAAAATTGAAGACCTTCGGTTCCGTATAGGAACAACATTATTCTTTTTGTTGATTTACCGTTTAGGATCTTTTGTTTCATTGCCGGGAATTGATCCTGCCCAGTTGGGTAATCTCCAGAGTCAAACCTCTGATGGATTACTTGGGCTGATAAATATGTTTTCCGGAGGGGCATTTGCTCAGGCTTCAATTTTTGCTTTAGGTATTATGCCATACATTTCTGCTTCAATTGTAATTCAGTTACTTGGCATTTTTGTCCCCTATTTCCAGAGGTTGCAGAAAGAGGGAGAGTCAGGAAGGAGGAAAATAAATCAGATTATACGTTATTTAACTGTGTTGATTTTGATTCCTCAGGCGTCGGCATATCTGACAAATCTACATTTTCAGTTACCAACATCAGCGTTTGGTGTATCGGGTATGATGATGTTTAACATACCATCGATAATTATTCTTACTGCCGGTTCGATGTTTGTGTTATGGTTGGGGGAAAGAATTACCGATAAAGGTATTGGTAACGGAATTTCTCTGATAATTATGATTGGTATCATTGCTCGTTTGCCACAGGCAATTGTTCAGGAATTTGCTTCCCGAATTAATCAGGCTGGTGGTGGACTTGTAATGTTCCTTGTTGAGTTTGTTATACTTTTCATTGTAGTAATGTTATCAATTCTTTTGGTTCAAGGAACGAGAAGAATTCCTGTACAGTATGCAAAACGAATTGTAGGCAACAAACAATATGGAGGTGTACGTCAGTATATACCCTTAAAAGTAAATGCCGCAGGTGTTATGCCGATTATTTTTGCCCAGGCAATAATGATGGTGCCAATAACTATTGTGGGTGTTGCCAACTCTGAAAATTTGCGTGGTGTTGCGGCTGCATTATCAAACATCACCGGGTTTTGGTATAATTTTATACAGTTTTTACTGGTTGTTGTCTTCACTTATTTTTATACGGCAATAACTGTTAATCCGACACAAATGGCAGAAGATATGAAAAAGAATGGTGGTTTTATACCAGGTGTTAAACCGGGTAAAAGGACTGTTGAATTTTTGGATGCTGTGATGTCGAGGATCACTTTACCTGGATCAATTTTTTTAGGAGTGGTTACTATACTTCCTGCTTTTGCAATGATGATAGGAATAAATCAATCGTTCGCCTATTTTTATGGAGGAACATCGTTGTTAATTCTTGTTGGTGTCGTATTAGACACTTTGCAGCAAATAGAAAGCCATCTCTTAATGCGTCATTACGATGGGTTGATGAAATCGGGACGTATTAAAGGCAGGCCGGGAATAATGTAGTAAAAAAAGATGGGTGATATAGTATTGATGGCGTCTTTAAATGTTTTATGAAGGTATAATTTGAAAAAGTTGAAGAAATGTGTATCCGTCTTTTAAAAAAAGATTTTGAAAGTTATTTTTATGGCAAAACAGTCTTCTATTGAGCAGGATGGAAAAATTATAGAAGCATTATCGAATGCAATGTTTCGTGTTGAGCTTGAAAATGGGCATGTAATAACAACACACATTTCAGGCAAGATGCGTATGCACTATATCAAGATTTTGCCCGGAGATAAAGTTAAAGTAGAAATGTCGCCGTACGATTTAACAAAAGGCAGGATTACATTTAGGTACAAAAATTAAAAATTTATAATAATGAGAACTCGTGTTTCAATTAAAAAACGTAGTGCCGACTGCAAAATCATCCGTAGAAAAGGACGTTTGTATGTGATTAATAAAAAGAATCCCAAATTTAAACAACGTCAGGGGTAATATTAATCTTAAAAATTAGAAATTTATGGCACGTATTGTTGGAGTTGATATTCCAAATAACAAGAGAGGAGAAATAGCTCTCACGTATATTTATGGTATTGGTCGTAGTAGATCAAATACTATTCTTGAAAAAGCCGGTGTTGATAAGAATTTGAAAGTACAAGACTGGAATGATGAACAGTTTGGGGCAATTCGTAAAGTTATCAATGAAAGTTTTAAGGTAGAAGGAGAACTTCGTTCGGAAATACAGTTGAATATTAAACGTTTAATGGATATTGGTTGTTATCGTGGTATTCGTCACCGTATCGGATTACCTGTGCGTGGGCAAAGCACAAAAAATAATGCACGTACCCGTAAAGGAAAACGTAAAACTGTTGCTAATAAAAAAATGGCCACTAAATAAGAAATTTAAATTATGGCAAAAAAAACAGGAACAAGCAATAAAAAGAGAGTTGTTGTTGTTGAGTCTAATGGCATGGCTCATGTACACTCGTCTTTTAACAATATTATTGTTACGCTAACGAACATGAATGGTGAAGTAATTTCATGGTCATCAGCTGGAAAGAAAGGATTTCGTGGATCGAAAAAAAATACTCCGTATGCTGCCCAGGTAGCATCTGAGGAATGTGCGAAAATTGCTTACGACCTTGGGCTTCGTAAAGTGAAAGTATTTGTTAAAGGGCCAGGTAATGGTCGTGAATCGGCAATAAGAGCTATTGCGAGTGTAGGTATTCAGGTATCTGAGATTTTGGATGTTACCCCGTTGCCACACAATGGTTGTAGGCCTCCCAAAAGAAGACGTGTATAATATAAAACGAAAAGATAATGGCAAGATATATAGGACCAAAATCTAAAATAGCCCGCAAATTCGGTGAGCCAATTTTTGGCCCCGATAAAGTTTTCGAACATAAAAATTATCCTCCGGGGATGCATGGTTTGTCTTCGAAGAGGAGAAAAAAATCGGAATATGGGCTTCAATTGAGGGAAAAACAAAAAGTAAAATACACTTATGGTGTATTAGAAAGACAGTTTCGCAGTTTATTTAAAAAAGCACAGGCTTCAAAAGGGATTACCGGTGAAGTGTTGTTACAGTTGCTCGAATCGCGGTTAGATAATGTTGTTTTCCGTTTAGGTATTGCTAAAACACGGGCAGCTGCTCGTCAGTTTGTGACTCACAGACACATTGTTGTTAATGGGAATATTGTAAATATTCCTTCATATTTGGTTAAACCAGGTGATGTTATCGGAGTTAGGGAAAAATCAAAATCGCTGGAAGAAATTACCAATTCCTTGCATTCACGTCGCAGTTCAAGGTACGAATGGTTGGAATGGGATAATGATCAGATGGCTGGAAAATTTCTGAATTGTCCGGAACGTGAAGAAATAACTGAAAATATAGAAGAGCAACTAATAGTAGAGTTGTATTCAAAATAAAAATTACTTAGATTATTATGGCAATATTAGCATTCCAAAAGCCTGACAAGGTGATAATGATAGAGTCCGATAACAGAGTCGGAAAATTTGAATTTCATCCGTTGGAACCCGGATATGGTATTACAGTTGGTAATGCTTTACGGCGAATTTTATTGTCGTCGCTCGAAGGGTATGCAATCACAACCGTGAAAATAGAAGGTGTTGACCATGAATTTTCTACAATCAAAGGTGTTATTGAAGATGTAACAGATATTATACTTAATCTGAAACAAATTAGGTTTAAAAATGAGGTGGAGGATTTTAGTAGTGAGAAAGTTATAATTGATATTACAGGGCAGGAGGAGTTTACAGCAGGCGACATTAATAGATTTATGAGTAGTTTTAGGGTGTTAAACCCTGAGCAGATCATTTGCCGTATGGAACCGAATGTTAATCTGCACATGGAAATAAGTGTCAACAAAGGTCGTGGTTATGTTCCGTCAGTTGAAAACAAACTTGTAGAGTCTGAATTTGGAGTAATTCCGATTGATTCTATTTTTACTCCAATCAAAAATGTAAAATACGCTGTTGAAAATTGCCGTGTTGAACAAAAGACCGATTATGAAAAACTGCTCATTGAAATATCGACCGATGGTTCAATACATCCGAAAGATGCTCTAAAAGAAGCTGCTAAAATTCTAATTCATCATTTCATGTTGTTTTCTGACGAAAGGATTACGCTCGACTCAGGTGAAAAATTTACAAATGAAGAATTCGATGAGGAAATACTTCACATACGCCAACTTTTAAAAACAAAATTAGTTGATTTGGATTTATCAGTCCGTGCATTGAATTGTTTAAAAGCTGCCGATGTATATACATTAGGTAATTTGGTTGCTTATAACCGTATTGATTTACTGAAATTAAGAAATTTTGGAAAAAAATCGTTAACGGAATTAGATGACCTTTTAAACAATATGGGGCTAAATTTTGGAATGGATATAATAAAATATAAACTTGACAAGGAATAAGAGGTAATGAGACACAATAAAAAAATTAATCATTTAGGACGTACCAGTGAACATCGTAAGGCTTTGCTTTCGAATATGGCCAGTTCTTTGATTGAAAAAAAGAGAATTAATACTACTGTTGCCAAAGCCAAAGCGTTAAGAAAGTTTGTTGAGCCTTTAATTACAAAAGCTAAAGACGACACAACACATTCACGCAGGATAGTTTTTAGTTATTTGCAGAACAAAAATGCAGTTTCAATTCTTTTTAGAGAAGTTGCTGAAAAAATTGCAGATCGCCCAGGTGGTTATACAAGGATACTGAAAACAGGTAATCGTTTAGGCGATAATGCCGAAATGTGTATTATTGAACTGGTAGATTACAACGAAACAATGCTTGCAGCTAAAGAAGAAGCAGCAAAACCGAAAAAACGTTCACGTCGTGGTGGTAGTACTAAAAAGGAGAATGTTGTATCGACAGCAGCTAAAGTAAAACAGGATGAAAAGGAATTAAAAGTAATCGAAGACGTACAGGTTGAGGAAACAGAAGAAATATCCGATGCAGTGGATGGAACTGAAACACCGAAAACTACTCCTGCAGAATAGATAACAATTCTTTATAAGAATAACAAAAAAACCAGTATTTCACACTGGTTTTTTTGTTTATATGCAACTCCTGATATTATATTACAACAACTATATAATAGTTTACGGTAAAGGTAATTCTATAAGTTCGTATTGCTGACTTCCCAAGCCCATTTTTTCTGCGCATATAACTTGATAACCTCCATTAACACTTTCGATACGTTCTACAATGTCGTGTCGTTCGGTTTCAGGACGTGCATATATCTGGTCAAGGCTGGCTTTATCAAGCGCTACAGGATCTAATGACGCAAGCATACCAATATCAGACATTTTTGAAAGAGGTGCGTTGGCATCACAATCGCAAAGTGTCGAAATATTGTTCAATATGTTGAAATATAGCATATTGCTTCCTTTTACATCCATGAGGGCTTTATTATATTCAATTATTTTATCTAAAAATAATTCTCCTGTACACGACCATTCACCAGTACCAGTGCCGAGTGTATGAATAGCTTCTTTGCCTGCGACCGACGCAATGCCAATGGCAAGGTTTTTAAATGTACCGCCATAGCCTGCCATAGCATGGCCTTTGAAATGGGCAACAGACAGAATACAGTCGTAATTCATAATATGTGAGCCAAGTATAGCTTCCGTCAGATGTTTGCCGCCATTAACCGGCAACCGCACTTCACCTTCTTCATCCAAAATATCTATGGGTGCATAAGTATATCCATGGTCAATTGCGGCTTGGCGGTTACCTTCCGATGTTTGACGCGGACTGTTGTAATATACATTGCTGTCAACAAGTGTTGCGTTAACAGTAGTACACAAGTTGCGAATGATTTCAGGTCGCAGGTAATTGACATTACCCGGTTCTCCCCAGTGCATCTTTATTGCAACTTTCCCGCTTATTTGTTTCCCCAGGGCTTTGTATAAGGACAATAATCCCTGTCCGCTTATATCTGTTGTTATATAGACTTTTGATTTGGTGGAAACAGACGAACTGCAACTGCTCATACTCCCCATAGTCATCATTGCCAATGTTGTTGCACCGGCGGTTTTTATAAAATCTCTACGTTCCATAATAGTATTTAAATTTTGTATGAAAATAAAACAAATAAATTTATTTTACAACGGTTGCTTAATTATTGCATAAAAGAAATACTAACTTCGCGTTTTAAATTGCGAAGAAGAATAAATGCAAATACTTGAATTTGGAACTGTTATTGTGGGAAGCGGTTTAGCAGGGTTAACTGCGGCATTTCATTCTTCAAAGCATGGTAGTGTTGCCATTGTTACCAAATCGCAATTAGATACAAGCAATTCTTATTACGCTCAAGGTGGAATTGCAGCGGCCATATCAGAGGACGATTCTCCAGAACAACATTTGCACGATACCCTTGTTGCTGGAAGGGGTTTGTGCGATTATGATGCAGTTGAGGTACTTGTAACAGAAGGCAGAGATAGAGTACTCGAGTTAATTGAAATGGGTATGCCTTTTGATAAAAAGAATGGAAAATTTATTCTCGGACTTGAAGGCGGACACTCAAAACGCAGGATACTGCATGCCGGTGGCGATGTAACCGGCAAAGAACTTACAAGTTTCATGCTTAATAAAGTAAAGGAAATTCAGGCAATAAAATCGTTTGAATATGTAGCGGCATTAAAACTTTTACAGAAAAATGGTTGTATAGTCGGCGTACAGTGTTATGATTTTGCCACCGGCAAGAATATAATTTTCAAGGCAAAAGCTGTAATACTGGCCACAGGAGGTTTGTCGCGCTTATATATACGCTCTACAAATCCGTACACGGCAACCGGCGAAGGAATTGCAATGGCTTACGAAGCAGGCGCTAAAATTGCTGATATGGAATTTATTCAATTCCATCCATCGGCTTTGTATATTCCGGGCCAGGAGGCCTACCTGATAAGCGAGGCGGTTCGCGGAGAAGGCGCCTGGTTGCTTGACGAAAACGGCCGGCGGTTTATGAAAGAAGCACATCCTTTGGCTGAACTTGCTCCGCGTGATGTGGTTGCTTACAACATCTTCAAAAAAATACAAACATCGGAGGCAAATAATATTTATCTGTCGCTTAAGCACCTCGACAGTGATAAAATAAAAAAGCGTTTTCATCATATATATGAGCAATTAAAAACATTAGGGCTTGATTTAACGTCAGACCTGATACCGGTTTCGCCGGCGGCCCATTATATGGTTGGCGGTATAAGAACCAATCTTAATGGCGAAACCAATATTTCGGGGCTGTTTATTTGCGGAGAAGTAGCTTCGACCGGTGTTATGGGAGCAAACCGGCTTGCGAGCAATTCATTACTCGAATGCCTTGTTTTTGGGAAACGTGCCGGCGACAAGGCTGCAAAAACAGAAACACCCGAATACAGCCTGAAAAATATTGATCCTGTTTATGTAAACTCTTCCAACGAAACAAAATTCCTTGAAATTCATAGCGAGCTGGCTATTATTATGTCGGAGAATATGGGGATTATACGCTCCGAAGAAGGTATAAAAAAAGTATTGCGCCGATTAAACGAATTAGATATGGAATATGGCGGTTCACAAAATGAGCATAACAATATCAGAATAAGAAATACGGTAACCGTTTGCAAATTAATTGCCATGGCAGCACTGGCTCGTGAAGAAAGCCGCGGCAGCCATATTCGCGACGATTATCAACAGGAAAGTATTTATTTTAAGGCACACAGTATTCAACAAAAGAATCAGAAAATAAAATTTGAACCTGTAAAAAAATAAAAATCATGGATGAAAAACTGTTAAAATCGTTGGATGTTCTTTTAGGTCTTGCCTATTCAGAAGATATTAACGATGTAGATATAACCACAAATAACCTCATTCATCCGAACGAAAGTAAAACCGCTTTATTCGTGGCCAAAGAAAATGGTATTATTGCCGGATTACCGGTTGCCGAAATGGTTTTCAGAAAATTCGACATGAATATTGAATGGAAAACACATATTCATGATGGCGGTTGGGTGAGAAAAGGCGATACTGTTGCCGAGTTCAGCGGAAGTTACTGTGCACTTTTAAGCGGAGAACGCACAGCATTAAATTTTATTCAGCGAATGTCGGGTATTGCAACACTGACAAATCAATTTGTTAAAGCAGTTGAAGGTACAAACGTTAAAATATTAGATACACGCAAAACACTGCCCGGTTACCGGTTTCTCGACAAATATTCGGTAAGGGTAGGAGGGGCTACCAACCACCGGATAGGGCTTTACGATATGGTTATGATAAAAGACAATCACATTAAAGTTGCCGGAGGTATTAAAAATGCGATAGAAGCCATTCGCCCTAAAATTCCGATAAGTATTAAAATTGAAATTGAAACATCAACACTCGAAATGGTTCAGGAGTCGGTTGAAGCAGGCGCCGATATAATTATGTTCGACAATATGAAAACAGAAACGATGGCCAAAGCTGTAAAAATAGTCGACAAAAGAGCCAAAACAGAGGCATCGGGAAATATATCGCTGCAAAGAATAAGAGAAGTAGCTGAAACAGGTGTCGATTTTATTTCGGTTGGTGCACTTACGCATTCGGTTAAAGCATTAGATATAAGCCAACAGATACTCTGACAACAATTAACAGTTATCAATTATCTCCATTGTTAATGTTACGCAAGTTTTCATAACGGAAACGTGTGATAATGTCTTTCATTTAGTTTACATATTTATATTTAATGATTTTGGCCGTTGCGCGGGCTGTGCAAGCAGCGAATCGTGTTTCACAGTGCGCCCGACGGTTACTTTGGATATTACCGCAGGTGGAATTTGGGTATATTGTGTATATTTTATGCCTTCAAAGGCAGTATTTTTAACAATCGTGCGCATGATTGTGCTTTCATCAAGTGATTATTTAACCAACGTGCGCATGATTGTGCTTCCATCAAGTGATTATTTAACTAACATGCGCATAATTGTGAAAAAACCGGCTGCGGAAACCGGCGCGCGTCTTTGCGAGCCGCCCTCGGCGAAACAATCCAGGGCAATTGACAGTTGGCATTATTAACAATTTTTAATTTTTTATTGATTTTGAAATTCAAAAACATATAATACATTTACAGTATCATTTTTTTTATAATAAATAATTAGAGTATTCAGTTAGCATTGGTGTCAGGCGAGCAGCCGGCGCCATTGCTGGCCTGAATACCCAAAACTCCTACAACACAGTTCTAAGGTTGTTAATTATTAATTGTTAATTGAAATAATGGGATGGTTCGGTTCTATAATGTACCTGTACCTTGCAGGTAATATATATGTGTTCTTCAAAGGATGGAGGTCTCTCCGCGGGGTGTCTTTTACTGTTAAATGCCTGGCGGGTTTGGCGTACTGGGGTGTGTCGCTGCTTTTGTTTGCTTCGTACCACAACAGAGGAGGTTATTTGCCCGAAAGTATAAGGCATTTGCTTTATCCGGCGGGTTCGGCGTGGTTGCTTGCTATTATGTATATGGTAATTATACTGCTGATAACCGACATTCTCCGCATTTTCCGCATCAGGTTTAAATATACTTTCGTGGCGGCTGCCGTGCTTACGTCATGTATTTTAATTTATGGAAGTTGGCATTACAAAAATCCGGTTGTGAGAGAGTTGCAGCTGAATATCGACAAACCGCTTTCCGGCGGCATTAAGGAGCTCAGGGTTGTGGCTATGAGCGACCTGCATCTGGGAAATGGAACAGGTAAGAAAATGCTAAAGAAATATGTCGGATTGGTTAACGAACAGCACCCCGACCTTATCCTTATCGGAGGCGACCTGGTTGACAATAGCCTGCAGCCATTGTACGAACAGCGGATGTACGAAGAACTGTCGCAGCTTAAAGCTCAGATGGGTGTGTATATGTCGCCCGGTAATCACGATTATTTCGGAGGAGGCATTGATCTTGTCCGCAAATTTCTTGAAGAAACCAACATCGTTTTGCTGCAAGACTCGCTTGTAACACTCTCCTGCGGACTGCAACTGCTTGGGCGCGACGACCGCCGCGTTAAACGCCGTTCGTTGGCAGAATGGCAACCTGATATAATACACGATAAACCCATTATTATGCTCGACCATCAGCCTTACAACCTGGCACAAACGGCCGAAGCCGGCATCGACATACAGTTCAGCGGGCATACGCACAGAGGACAGGTATGGCCCCTCAGCCTAATTGCCGACCATGTTTTCGAACTTAGTTACGGTTACAGGCTTACAGGCCATTCGCACATTTGTGTATCTTCGGGACTGTCGCTCTGGGGGCCTGCCTTTCGTATAGGAACCGACAGCGAAATTGTAGTGTTCAACATTACCTTCAATTAATGCTCGTACTCTCTTTCAAACCCCTGCAAAATATGCCTGTTAGAGCATTGGAAAAGAATTTTGCATACATTTGCAATGTTTAAATAATAATAACAATAAAAATAATGTGTTCAAAAGAAGTAGAATCTTATAACGGATATAAAAGAATAGATGTTTTTGATGATTATGTTACTGAAGAACTATCGAACAATTACAGGAATATACTTAGGTTAATTGGCGAAGATACAACCCGCGAAGGGCTTAATAAAACACCCGAACGTGTTGCCAAGGCAATGCAGTATTTATTGCAGGGATACAGGGCCGATCCGGTTGAGATCTTAAAATCGGCCATGTTTAAAGAAGATTACCGGCAAATGGTTATTGTAAAAGATATTGAAATTTATTCTATTTGCGAACACCATCTCTTGCCGTTTTTCGGTAAAGCACACGTTGCATACATTCCAAATGGCATGATAACTGGAATTAGCAAAATAGCAAGGGTTGTTGATGTGTTTGCCCTCCGGTTGCAGGTACAGGAACGTTTAACTTCTCAAATAAAAAACTGCATTCAGGACACGCTCAAACCACTTGGAGTTGCTGTTGTTATCGAAGCACAGCACCTTTGTATGCAAATGCGCGGAATTCAAAAACAACATTCAATAACAACCACATCCGATTTTACCGGCGCTTTTCAAAAAGAAGCTACCCGCGACGAGTTTATCAGGCTAATCAGTACAAAACTCAGTTAAATAAACCAATTAGTGGATTGCATTAAGAAAAGAAGATTACCGGCAGAATGGGAAGAGCAGTCGTTCTTACAATTTACTTTTCCGCACAAAAACAGCGATTGGAATTATCTTATTGAAGAAGTTTCGGTTTGCTTTGCCGAAATAATAAGGGCAGCCTCACAGTTTCAGGAAATACTTGTGGTTTGCAACAATATTAAACAGGTAAAACCATATTTTGTAAACACACAAAATATTTTCTTTACTGAAGTAGAATCGAACGACACATGGGCACGAGATCATGGAGGAATAACAGTAATTGAAAACAATAAAGCTATAATACAGGATTATATTTTTAACGGATGGGGAAATAAATTTGAAGCAATATTAGACAATAATATCACCAAAACACTTTTTGTAAACGGTGTTTTTGGGCAATGCGAATTTAAAAGTTTCGATTTTGTACTGGAAGGCGGCTCTATTGAAAGTGATGG
>JAITWJ010000129.1 GCA_031285325.1 Bacteroidales bacterium | reverse complement strand
TGACCGTGTTATTCTGTCTTAAATATTGTTAAATACTTTAAATTATGAATAATATACTGAACACTCTTTATTTCCCGAGAAACGGCATAGCGGTACGCTCCTGATGAAAAGGCAGGAGCGTGTGAATAAAATCAATACAATTATCGAAAGTATTGAAAATGTCCTTTTAAAAACATTACGGTATTTTATAATAAATTAATAATTTCGGAAAAATGAATTATAAACGTGGATATATTGATTGTTTGTCGTTTTTAGATTGTATTACTAATGTACTTATTAAAAATAAAGTTATATGAAAAAAATGTACAGATTATGGATACTTATTTTGGCCGTTGTATTTGCAGCCTGCCAAAAAGATATAATTGAAAATGAAGGAATAACCATTAACAGTGAAGAAATAGTTGTTGTTGATAATACAATTAAATCTCCTCAATGGTTGATAAATGTGCTTGACGATATAGCACATAAATACCAGCCAAGTCCAGAAACAGGAGAGTATCCATATCCGTGGGTCTATTCAGTGAAACATAAAAATCAGGGATATGTATTGGTATCTGATATGCTTGAATCTTGTTGGACTTGTGGACAACTTTTCTTTACGTTATCAGGAAAACCGATTGAGTATTCTTCAACTGATGATCTGTTTTCGGGCTTATATTATGAGTTATCTATGGAAGAAAATCGCACATTATTATGGCGGCAACATTATTCTTCCCCAGAAACAAAAGCATTTACCGGATTAGAAATTGAAGAATTAAAAAAGAGCTATGTTAATATACAAATAAAGTAGTGCTATGAAAACAATATGCAGATTATTGATACTTGTTTTGGCTGTTGTTGTATTTGCGGCCTGCCAAAAAGATATAATTGAAAATAATGGAATAAACAAGGGCAGTGAAGAAATAGTTGTTGTTGATAATACGATTAAATCTCCTCAATGGTTGATAAATGTGCTTGACGATATAGCACATAAATACCAGCCAAGTCCCGAGACGGGCATATATCCATATCCAACTGTATATTCTGTTGAATACAAAGGAGAGGAATATATACTTGTTTCTGATGTGTGGTCTGCCACTATCGGTCAATATTTCTATACTCTTTCCGGAGAGCCGGTAGATATGTTTTCAGACCTGTACGAGGTTTTGTCTGATGCAAATCGCACACATTTGTGGTAGTACAATGATGGTTCTGCTGTTTCTGCACGAGGACTTACATAGGCGTATGTTTATACACCCAACAGCAGTAGAGTATGGGACACTTATCTCAGAAGTGGAGATTTAACATCAAATGATATAGCATTAATTAACTATGATATGCAGATAACATATCCGTAGGCACTATAGTTAGCAATGCTACAGCTACATATAACTGCCATGCTTATGCTGGCATACTACGGAGGGTGGATCTCCTGTATGGATGGGCAGGACAACAAATTCGACAAGCGTTTACTGGACGGACGAAAGTTATTTAGAAGTGAGTACGCCTGTTTCCGGCAACAAGGTTGCTTATCTTAGCAGTAATCACTCTGCCGTAACAACATCAACGCCCGATGTTTTTATTTCGAAGTGGGGCATGGGATATTTAGTCCAACGTAACAAAAACCATAGTCCTTATAGTGCGAGTAATTTGAAATATTATAAAAAAGCGTTAAAAATTTCCGGCCTCGCCAATATAAAATACCCCGGAAGTGTTACAACCTATTCCTTAGTAAACCCGCCGGCAGGAACAATAACATGGGAAAAAAGCGCCGGCAGCCCGTTTAACATATCGCCCACTACAGGCAGTACAACAAATGTTACCCAAACAGCAGGTTCAGGTACAGGAACACTTACGGCAAAAATAAACGGTGTGGTAGTTGCCACTAAAACTATCACGGCATCTAAAATTACAATTAGCGGTGTCATGAATGGCCCCGATGTAGTCTATAAAGGACAAACCGATGTTTCTTACTGGTTGCCTCATATACTAGACCTGACATATAATTGGGAATACGGGTATTTTAATTTAGCTTCAAGTAACGGTTTTTCGTCATGTTCATTTAATGTTCCGCAAAGCTCAGGTGGTAGTACTGAGGTATTGAGATGTGTAGTAAAATTCAATGGCGCTACTGTTGGTGCTTTTTATAAACATGTAGAAATTTATTAACGGTTTAACTTTCATGCCGCTGAATAAAATATAACAAAAGCCTTACAGGTTAAAACCTGCGGGGCTTTTATTTTGTAAGAAATAACACCATTACTGCATTTATAAATGTGCGGTGGGCTATGTATTTTTATTTTTGTTTGGTGTTTTTGTATGGTTTAATCTCAAAGAAATTAATGCATATCCATAATAAATATATCGTTTGCCGGTTTTATAGAAAGTGTATCTTTGTGCCGCGTTATTTAACAGTAAACAAAAATACGATGCAGTGTAATTGTTTGCACAAATGTTAACCGATATGCGGCTGAGTGTTTTGCAGTACCTGAGTAATAACTATGATATTTCTTTTTGAATGAATATAATAACAAAATATTTCCCAAAATTAACTTCGGAGCAGTTGCTGCAAATAAGTATGTTAGAGTCTTTGTATGCTCATTGGAACGTGCAAATAAACGTAATATCGAGGAAAGATTTTGTATCGCTGTACGAAAAACATGTTTTGCACTCGCTGGCTATTGCAAAGTTTATCCGTTTCGTGCCGGGCACTAAAATACTTGATGTTGGTACCGGAGGTGGTTTCCCCGGAATTCCGCTTGCAATACTGTTTCCTGAAGTCATGTTTCATTTGGTCGATTCAATCGGGAAAAAAATAAAAGTGGTAAACAGTATTACCGAATCGCTTGGTTTGAAAAACGTTTTGGCCGAACAAAAAAGGGCAGAACAACTGAACGGGCAGTACGATTTTGTTGTAAGCAGGGCAGTAACACGGTTGCCAGAATTTGTACCGCTGGTAAAGAATAACATTTCACGAAAGCAAAAGAATGCTATTCCTAATGGTATTTTATATTTGAAAGGCGGCGATATTCAATCGGAAATAAACCATTTCAGGACGAATATTTTTGTTCAAAACCTGTCTGATTATTTCGGTGAAGAATTTTTCAAAACCAAAAAGCTGATACATTTAATTGTGTGAACAGTTTTAAGAACACTAATCACCGAAAGATACACCCATTTTTCGAGCTTTTTGAACTAATGTGAAATCGGACTCAATTAATTTTAATTTTCCCCCAACTTCATTAAGCGGAACAGTTTCTATTTCGTTATTCCTTATGGCAACCATGGTGCCAAAACGCCCTTCGGCAATACATTGCGCAGCAAAAGCTCCATAATGCGTAGCTAAAATCCTGTCCATTGACGAAGGACTACCTCCCCGCTGAATGTAACCAAGCACTGTTTCGCGGGTTTCTATACCGGTTTTAGACTGAATGGCTTTTGCAATGTACGATGCTGCACTTTTGTTGTGTGGCTTTTTAATTCCTTCGGCTACCACAATAATCGAATATGGTTTTTTGCGGGCATAACGTTTTTCTATATTTTTAATTATCGATTTTATCTTGAAATTTATTTCGGGCAGCAGTATTATATCGCCCCCACCGGCCAAACCGGAATAAAGAGCCAACCATCCGGCATTATGCCCCATAACTTCTATAATCATTACCCGCTGGTGCGAGTTGGCAGTGGTGTGCAGCCTATCGATGGCATCGGTTGCAATTTGAACAGCCGAGTCGAAACCGAAAGTTATATCAGTTCCCCAAACATCGTTATCAATTGTTTTGGGAATCCCGATTACATTCAGGCCTTCTTGAGAGAGCAAATTTGCAGTTTGCATTGTGCCGTTTCCGCCAATGCATACCACGCAGTCGAGGCCGAGTTCATGGTAGTTTTTGATAATTTTTTCTGGTTTGTCGTTTTCACTGCCATCTTCTTTTACCAATTTATATGGTTTCTCGCGTGATGTTCCTAAAATTGTTCCTCCCATCGTAATGATTCCCGACAGTTGTGATTCTCTAAGTTCCTGATACTCGTTGTTGATTAAGCCTAAAAAACCGGCGTTAAAACCGAATACACGCATACCGTATTCCACTATTGCCGTTTTGCCAACTCCTCTTATGGCGGCATTCAAGCCAGGGCAGTCGCCGCCTGCTGTTAAAATTCCGATCTTTTTTTGTTTTCGTTGTGAGTTCATATTTGAATTATTTGAAATGTTTTTATTCTACCCTGAATTTATTTCACTAAATGTAATTTAATTTTCAACACAACCAACCACAACATTGTTCTTTACGTAAAAAAACCAAAGTTTGAAATAATCTGTCTGCATACTTCCAATTCTTTTACCTAAAAAAAAAGTATTTTCTTCGACACGAAACGGTTGAATTATGATTTCGCTGTTAAACCGGATACCCTGTTCGCGGCAACATTTAAAAATAGCTTCTTTTGCACACCACAGTATAATTTTCAAATCTTGTACGTTTGCACTTTTTTCAGTAAATTCAATTTCGGAACGATGCAAAAAACGTGATGTAATTTTACTTATGTCGCGTTCGCAATTTTCAACATCAATGCCAATACTTTTTTCAGAAACAAAAACAACGGCTAAATCGGCCGAATGCGAAATACTTATATTTAGTTTTGAATTCGCCAGTTTGGGTTTTCCTGTTTTTTCATAAATAATTTCGGGGGTAAACTTTAAAATTTCTTTGAGTAAGATCTTTACAATAAGAAATTCTTTTTTCCTTTTTTCAGCCGATATAAGGTTCAATTCTGAACGTTCTTTTTCCGAAAGATCATATTTTAATTCCAGTTCCTGTAACGATTCGGTAATTTCCCAAATACCAATAATACCAAACTCTGTTTTTGCTTTTTTCAAAAAAGCCATTGTTTACAAAAACTTGTTAAAATGGCAAATCATCTTCTGCTTCAGACTCAGAAAAATTGTGTGTTTCTGAAGCAGGATCTGAAATATTAACGCTGTCATTAAAATTAGGACGGGTGTTATCTTCCGATCTGTTATATGATTTTGAATCGAGCATAACCATATTATTCCCTACAATTTCAGTAAAATATTTAATTACACCGTTTTGCTCATATTGCCTGTTGGTAATTTTCCCTTCAACATACAGTTTCGACCCTTTTTTTATGTATTGCTCTGCAACTTTAGCCAAACCTCTCCACAAAACTATATTGTGCCATTCTGTCGATTCAACTTTTTCTCCATTTTTTGCCGTATATGATTCGGATGTAGCAAGTCTGAACCGTGCTACTGAAACATTATTGTCCAGGTGCCTTATTTCAGGATCGCTACCCACGTTACCTACCAAAATAACTTTGTTTACTGACATAGATTCAATTTTTTAATTTAACACCAAAATTAATTATTAATATTTTAAACATCAATTATACATTATATTCGTAACATCTCCTATTTTCAATGAAATTTTCCGGTCTTGGTACAGCAAATAAAGTTATCCTGCTATTTGAAATATGTTTTTTCATGCATACCGAGAAAGATTTACGATAAAATTACAATTCGTTAAAGGTAAGTAATTTTCTTTTGAAACAGTTCTTTTTATATAAGGTGTTTATCAATTTTGTAACAGAAACAGTGAAACAAATACAGGTTAAAATTAATTATTTTGCAGTTACTCAATGCTTTTCGGATATAATTGTTTTGCGGTCAAAGTAATTATTTATATGTACTGTATTCGCAAATAAAATATTTCATCAAGAGCTAACAGTTTAAAAATATACTAAAAAACAAAATAAATCTCTTGAAATATTTTTTGTATTCTTAATTTGTTTTACCTTTGCAAGCCAATTTTTATGTAATATGTAATTGAAAATTAATTATTTTAAGATATGACTAAGGCAGATATTGTAAATGAAATTTCCAAAAACACTGGAATTGAAAAGGCAACTGTTCTAAAAACAGTTGAAACTTTTATGGAAACCGTTAAAGATTCGTTAGTTAATGGGGAAAATGTTTATCTAAGGGGTTTTGGTAGTTTTGTAGTTAAGAAAAGGGCAGAAAAAACTGCGAGGAATATTTCGAAAAACACGACTATAATTATTCCGGCTCATTATGTTCCTTCATATAAGCCAGCAAAAACTTTCGTGTCAAAAGTTAAAAAATCAATAAAATAGTTTAATATGCCAAGCGGAAAAAAAAGAAAAAGACACAAGATAGCAACACATAAACGCAAAAAAAGATTGCGTAAAAATCGCCATAAGAAAAAGAAATAAATTTTAACTTATACTTTTAATTTATTTCATATTAAACCTGATAAAGTATTTGTGTTAAGTTTAATTTAGGGTGTAGGTGATGTTTAATATTTCAAAGAACAAGATTTAATATTCGGCTTTTGAGTAGTGATTTAATAATTGATGTAACTCCATCCGAGATTGTCATTGCTCTACAGGAAGACAAAAAGCTTGTTGAATTAACCAGCGAAAAACGAGGGGCAAAGTTTGCGGTTGGCGACATTTATCTGGGCAGTGTAAAAAAACTTATGCCCAGTTTGAATGCTGCTTTTGTTGATGTAGGATATGGTAAATATGCGTTTTTGCACTATCTTGATTTAGGGCAAAAGTTTGCAACGTTTAACAGTTATGTAAAAGCAACCGCTTCAAAAAAATCGAAACTTTCATCGTTTTCAAAAATACATGTAGAGCCAGATATAGATAAAGAAGGTAAAATTAGTGATTTACTGAATGTTGGACAGAAAATACTTGTACAGATATCCAAAGAGCCTATTTCTACAAAAGGCCCTCGACTGACATCAGAGATTTCGATAACGGGTCGTTATTTGGTATTGATGCCTTTCGGTGATAATGTTTCTATCTCTCAAAAAATAAAAACAGTTGAAGAGAAGAACAGACTTAAAATATTAATTCAGAGTATAAAACCGCAGAAATACGGAGTTATTGTAAGAACAGTTGCCGAAGGCAAAAAAGTTGCTGAATTAGACCAAGAACTACGTCAATTGGTAGTTAAATGGGAAACAACCTACAATAAGCTAAGCAAGGCTAATGCACCTGCACTAATAGTTAGTGAAATGGATAGGGCAACAACTTTTTTGCGTGATATTTACAGCCCTGATTTCAGCAATATTATTGTTAATGATGCATCGGTTTGCAACGAAATTGCGGATTATATAGGGAGCATACAAGCCGACAAACGTAAAATAGTTAAACTTTATAAAGGACAGCAACCAATTTTCGAACACTATGGTGTAGAAAAACAAATAAAAGCATCATTTGGGAAAGTCGTTTCGTTTAAAAATGGAGCATATTTGATAGTTGAACATACCGAGGCATTTCACGCTATTGATGTTAACAGCGGAAACAGGGCAAAAGTAGGGCCTGATCAGGAAGACAACGCACTCGATGTGAACTTTGCCGCATGCACAGAAATAGCGCGACAATTAAGGTTAAGAGACATGGGAGGTATAATTGTAATAGATTTTATTGACATGCACCTTATTGCAAATCGTCAGAAAGTGTATGATCACATGACGGAGATTATGGCAAAAGACCGCAGCAAACACAATATTCTTCCTTTAAGCAAGTTTTGTCTTATGCAAATTACCAGGCAAAGAGTCAGGCCTGAAGAAAATATTGAAACTGCAGAAATTTGCCCAACTTGTAAAGGTAAAGGTGAAATTGTACCATCTATTTTATTTGCCGATGAACTCGACAGTAAAGTGAAATATATTTTTACAGATTTGAACAACAGAAAATTAACCATTAAAGTGCATCCATATATTGCGGCATATCTTACCAAAGGGTTTAAGAGTTTGCGTTTTAAATGGTTCAGAAAATACTTGAAGTGGGTAAATATCGAAAGTAAGAATACGTATTCCTACATGGAGTATCATTTTTTTGATGAAAACCTCGAAGAAATTATCTTCTAACAAGAAGCATTTAGAAATAATAAATCTAATTCCTGTTTCTGTTTTTAACCCCGGCAAGTTTTAATTGCTACATTTGAAAATATAAGATTTCTGGTTTAGTTTGAAATTGTCTGAATGTAGTTTGCAGTTCACTTAAAATATTTTATTTTAGTACTGTATAAATTAACTTATTAATGGTTTAGTAAAATGAAAAAACAAACTATTATCACAACAGTATTATTAATATTACTCATTGTTATGTCGTGTAATAAAGAAACAGATAGGGAAAATTTAATGGGAAGTGATAATCCTTTTATGAATGTAAGTACATTACCCTACCAGGCGCCCGATTTTTCAAATATAAAAAGTACTGATTTTGCCGCGGCTATTGAGGAAGGTATAAAACAACAATTTTCCGAATTTGAGCAAATTGCCAATAATCCGGATGAGCCTACTTTTGAAAATACATTGGTTGCCATAGAAAAAAGCGGTGAATTACTCACCCGTACCATGAATGTTTTTGGGATGTTGTCGAGCGCCAATACCGATACGGTTTTGCAAAAACTGCAGGAAGATATTGCGCCAAAATTAGTGGCATTACAAGATGCTTTATTTCTAAACGACAAATTATTCGAAAGGAGTAAATCTATTTATCAGAAAAAAGATGAATTGGAACTTGATAAAGAATCGGCGCGTTTACTGCAATATTACTACGATAAATTCATTCAAGCCGGTGCAAACCTTCCGGTTGAAGCGAAAGAAAGATTAAAAAAAATAAACGAAGAAGATGCATTATTAAGCGCTAAATTCTACAATCAACTTTTAGAAGGTACCAAGTCGTCGTCATTGGTTTTTAACAGTGCAGAAGATTTAAAAGGGCTTTCACAAAGCGCAGTCAAACAGGCTGCAGTAAATGCATCAGATGCCGGTTATGAAGGGAAATGGCTTATTGCATTGCAGAATACTACCCAGCAGCCATTGCTGCAAAATATTGAAAATCGCGAAACACGCCGGAAACTGTTTGAAGCATCAATTACCCGTACCGAAAAAGGTGATGAAAACGATACTCGTGAAATTATTAAACGTATTGCCGAAATAAGAGCTGAAAAAGCAACTTTGTTAGGCTATCCGAACTATGCAACTTGGGCGTTGAAAGAGCAAATGGCAAAAACACCTGAAGCAGTTAGAAATTTTCTTGATGTGCTGATTAGCCCTGCAGTTGCAAATGCCGGAAAAGAAATAAAAGATTTACAGGAAATTATTAACAAAGAAAATGGAGGTTTTGAACTTCAGCCATACGACTGGAATATTTATGCCGAAAAATTACGTAAGGAACGTTACAATTTAGATGAAGAACAGATAAAACCATATTTCGAATTGTTCAATGTACTTGAAAATGGCGTATTCTATGCAGCAACCCGTCTGTATGGAATAACTTTTAAACTGCGCACCGATTTGCCGGTTTATAATCCTGATATGCGAGTTTACGAAGTTTTCGATAAAGATGGAAACGAGCTGGCCTTGTTTTACTGCGATTTTTTCCGGCGCGATAACAAATCCGGAGGCGCATGGATGAGTAATCTTGTTGGGCAGTCGAAACTGTTGGGAACAAAACCTGTGGTTTACAATGTATGTAATTTTGCAAAACCCGTAGAGGGCGAACCTGCTCTTATAAGCTATTACGATGTAACCACCATGTTCCATGAATTTGGCCATGCATTGCACGGAATTTTTGCCGACCAGGTTTATCCAAGCCTTTCAGGAACAAATGTAGCACGCGATTTTGTTGAACTGCCGTCGCAGTTCTACGAACACTGGGCGCTTTACCCCGACATACTGGAAAACTATGCCAAACATTACCAAACCAAAGAATCGATGCCGCAAGACCTTGTTGACAGAATTAAAAAATCGGCAACATTTAACCAAGGTTATTTATTTACTGAAATATTGGCAGCTTCAAATATTGATTTGGAATGGCACACACTATCAAAAGGAACCAAAATTAGTTCAGTTGAAGAATTTGAGGCAGAAGCCCTCACTAAAAATAAACTTGATATTCCGCAAGTTCCGCCACGCTATAAATCATCATACTTTTTACATATCTGGGCACATGGTTATGCAGCCGGTTATTACGCCTACCAGTGGGCAGAAATGCTCGACAATGACGCATTTGCATGGTTTGAACAAAACGGTGGGCTTACAAATGAAAACGGACAACGTTTCCGCGATATGATTTTATCAAAAGGGAATACGGAAGACTATAACCAAATGTACCATAATTTTGCAGGCAGAACACCAGACATCAGTCCAATGTTGAAAAGTCGCGGAATAACCATCCAGTAGTCATGGTTCATATAAGAAATACTCTGAAAGAATCAAAATCATCAAACTAATAGATAAGAGAAAGAAAGTCCTCTAAGAATTAAGAGATGTGCGCCGGTTTTCGCAGCCGGTTTTTTAACAATTGTGCGCACAATTGTTAAATCCCAACTCTCGGAAAGCACAATCATGCGCACATTTGTTAAATCCCAACTCTCGGAAAGCACAATCATGCGCACGTTTGTTAAATCCCAACTCTCGGAAAGCACAATCATGCACACAATTGTTAAATCCTAACTTGCGGAAAGCACAATCATGCGCACGTTTGTTAAAAATACTGTCTTTGCAGGCATTGAACAGACGAAATATACCTAAATTCCGCCTGCGGGAATATCCAAAGTAACCGTCCGGCGCACCGTGGTACATTATTTACAGCTTTAGCAGCCCTCGCAACGGCCAAACTACCGGCATGCATCCCATAGCCGAAAACATACAGCGGGCTTTTATTTGCCGGCTCTTGTCGTTTTTATATGAGCTTTTTTTATCTTTGCCCGAAATTATTTGAAATTTGGATGACCTTTCCATATATCTTGTTTTACAAACAAAAGTCTGGCACATAAGTTTTGAATAAGATATTTGCAATTTATTTACAAAATACAATGAGTAATATCGAATTAAGCGAACAGGAAGCAATAAGAAGAAATTCACTTCAAAAACTGCGCTGTTTGGGTATCGATCCATATCCGGCAGCCGAGTACACAGTAAATGCAACAAGTGTTGAAATAAAAGAGAAATACAGCCATGAAAAAAATAACTATCAGGATGTGTCACTGGCTGGGCGTTTGATGAATTTCAGAATTATGGGAAAAGCTTCGTTCGCCGAAATTCAGGATCACGAAGGAAGAATCCAGATTTACGTGAACCGCGATGAAATTTGCCCTGACGAAAACAAAACCATGTACAATGAGGTATTTAAGAAACTGCTTGATATTGGCGATATCATTGGCGTGAAAGGTTTTGTATTTACAACGCAAATGGGCGAACTCACCATTCATGTAAAAGAACTTACAATACTGAGTAAATCATTACGTCCGTTGCCAATAGTAAAAGAAAAAGACGGTAAAACCTTCGATGCATTTATCGATTCTGAACAGCGTTACCGGCAGCGTTATGTTGATTTGATTGTAAATCCGCATGTTAAAGATGTTTTTATGAAACGCACCAAAATAATAAACACCATGCGGCAAATGTTTAACGAATACGGCTATTTCGAGGTAGAAACACCTGTTCTGCAACCGATTCCAGGCGGTGCGTCTGCCCGCCCGTTCATTACGCACCATAATACACTTAATATTCCGTTGTACCTTCGCATTGCCAACGAACTTTACCTGAAACGTTTAATTGTAGGCGGTTTTGACGGTGTTTACGAATTTGCCAAAGATTTTCGTAACGAAGGTATGGATCGCACGCATAATCCGGAATTTACCGTAATGGAAATTTATGTGGCTTACAAGGATTATAAATGGATGATGAGTTTTACAGAAGAAATTTGCGAACGTGTGGCATTGGCGCTTCACGGCACTACAAAAGTTCAGCTTGGCGATAACATTATCAACTACAAAAAGCCATACCCGCGAATTACAATGGCCGAAGCCATTAAAGAACATACCGGTTATGACATTACAGGGAAAAACGAACAGGAACTTCGCGAAATATGCGATAAGCTTGGCATTGAAACAAATGCAAGCATGGGCAAAGGAAAACTGATTGACGAAATTTTTGGTGAAAAATGTGAACACAAGTATATTCAGCCGACATTTATTACCGATTATCCGGTTGAAATGAGTCCCTTAACCAAAAAACACCGCAGTATCCCCGGACTGACTGAACGTTTTGAACTTATGGTGAATGGGAAAGAATTGGCAAATGCTTACTCGGAATTAAATGACCCAATTGACCAGCGTGAACGTTTTGAAGAACAGTTGCGCCTTTCGGAGAAAGGCGATGACGAGGCGATGTTTATAGATCAAGATTTTTTGCGGGCGCTTGAATATGGAATGCCTCCAACATCGGGAATGGGAATAGGAATCGACCGCCTAACCATGTTTATGACCAATAGCTTTTCTATTCAGGATGTTCTTTTCTTTCCGCAGATGAAACCTGAGAAAAAGTTGATGGAACTTACAGAAGAAGAAAAGTTAATTGTTAATCTACTGAAAGAAAAATCTCCGGTATCATTGTCTGAACTAAAAGAAAAAGCAGGGCTGAGTAATAAAAAATGGGATGTGTCTGTAAAGGCTATTACCAAAAATAATTTGGCAAAGGTTATTAAAACAGGCAACGATTTGTTCGTAGAGCTTGTTTAGTTTTTAAGGTATTTAAAATACAAAAACTATTCAGATTAAATGTAAGAATAAGTTTAACTCTTGACCGCTTTTTTTACTTCGGCTGAAAGTTTTTTAAAAGATTCATCAGCAGTACTAAGCAAATCAGCTATCAATTTTTTATAATGTTGTTTTACCAATTTTGGGTTGCCTTTACCATCAGGATGGCACGCTCTGGTATGCAGTTTATAATGTTCTGCGAGCGTATCTTTTACAATGTCAATAACCGCCTCGTGGTTTACATTCGTATTGTGTTCCATAACCATAAAACAATCACTGATAACAAGTGATATAATATAGTCAATGTCCTTTTTCAAATTTTTTATGCTTGCCATAATATTAAGATAATTAGTATTGTTTTTTTGTATTAAATTAATTTGTTCTATTTTGCTGTTCGGCTTCTCTACTTTTTTGGGCCTCCAATTCAGCATCAATGATATTTTTTATAAACTCAGGATTTTCATCTACCGCCCAGCTAATTTCATTGTTCCAGTTCGAGCGCACTTTTACAACTTCGTTGTGATAAGCTACACGTTCCGGCTGCAGTTTACTTTTAAAATTTCCTGAGTCCCATTTCCCATTACTGTTACCGTCGTAAATAATTTTCAATACATATTTTTCAGGGGCGAGGTAATCGAAAGTTACTATACTGTCGGATGAAATTGATTTACTTCTTAAAACGGTTTCATTATTGTCGTTTCGAAGCAACTGGGCAATAATTGGTGATTTTACATCAGAAAAATTCAAAATTATCTGTCCATAGTAATTATTGTCGCGAGTTTGAAAAGTACTGGACATTTTTTTACTGGTAATGCCGTAAATATTGGTGAAGGCAGTCGAATCTATGTCTAAAGTATAACTTGTTCCCGGTTCCCATTTATGTGCCATTTTGTATGTTCTAAAATGCAAAGAATCCTGCATAATGGAATATTCGAGATGTGTTTTTAAAGTATCGCCTGTTAAATACAGTTTTATCAATGTTGAATCAAATTCATGAATTGGTTCGGGGAAATTTATTTCAATATCATTGTTGAGTTCGAGAACACTACCTGTATTGGTAATAAATTCGAATTGTGTAACAGGCAATATTTCTTCATTTACCTCTTCATTTTCATCTCTCGATCTTTCTCTTCTGGGTTGAGAATTGCCTCCTTGTGCTGTAAAACTAAGGGCGAGCGTATCTTTCTGTATTATGGGTTGTTTTAAAGTATCAAGCTGAAAATAGGAAACTTCCATCAGCAAGGTGTCACGGTTGGCCAAAGTTGTGTCTGTTATCCAGAGGGTTATTGAATCCATTTTTGAATTTTGTTCAAGCAAATACCAATTTTCAAATTCGTTATTTAGCAAATTAACATTAAATGAGTCGTTAATCGGCTGATTGAAAATAAAATCGCATTTGTATTTTAAACTGCGCGTATATGTTTTTATGTATTGGTTAAAAATATTTTCTGTAAAATAACGCATAAAAACAGGTTCAGGAAAAAAATGAGTATGTCCTGAAATCAAAAATGAATCGTTGTCATTAACTACCGTATCAACCATTTCAACATATTCGGCAAAAGGAACTATAACTGAATCAAGGAAAGCAATTCCTTCAGTACCTTCGTTATACTTCAAATCGTTGTTCTGGTCGTTAATGGCGAATAGATTGTAATGTCCTGAAGAAATATTGTCGATAAGGAAATAACCAGTTGTATCGACTTTTGCAATATAATTTGGGCGAAGGGTTAAAATAGCAGAATCGTTGAGATTATTATGCAACATAACCAGGATATTTTCCGGTGTGTCGAGATTAAAACCGTTAAATACATGCCCTTCAACACGTAAAGAATCGTAACTGTTGCCTGTGCTGAATGAAAAGCGCAATCCTTTGTACGGATTATTCTCATTATTGTCAACAACACCATTTTTAAAATCTAACGAATACGTTACATTGTTGTTTAAATCTTCATTGAAACGAACAATCAAGGTTTTAGATTTGGTAAGAACGGTTGGCCTTTTTTCCATCGGAGGCGAAATTATAAGCTCCTCTAAAACTTTTGATGAATTTATGTATTCATCGAAAGTAAGACGCACTTCTTTACCCTTGTAGTTTAATGCCCTGTAACCAGGTTGTGTATTTACAATTATCGGAGGAAACGAATCAAGCGGTCCGCCGGTTGGCATTCCCTGGTTGGCGCAAGAAGATACAATAACAATCCAAGCCAATACAAAAACGATTAAAAGCGGTATTTTCCCAATAAACTTCATTAACTCAAAAATGGTTTACAAACATACAAATTCCTGCAAACATTGAATGTTATATATTATTAATTTAACCTTAACCTCTGTTAATTTTGTCGTATGGTTGTAGTTCACAATTTGTGGATAATTAGTTTAAAATAAAAGTCTAACTAAAAAAACGACTTTCGGTCAATCGAAACCACCCGCCTTATTAAAAGCAAAATAGCCGTAAAGTGTAGTTTAGCTACTTATACTCTGCCGCACTTCACTACCTAAAATATGAAACTTACTCCAATTTTTCCGTCGCCATCGAAAAATAGAAGGAAACATAATTAGCAATATCGGAAAAGCGATTATTTTGTCTTTGGCATACTTTTGCGAAAATATTAAACGACAATAAGTATGACAAAATCGGAACGTGTTACAAGTATTACTCTGGCATTCATCCTCTTGCTGACCGTAATTAACAGCACATGGTATTTCCTCGGAATTGCCAAAGTGAGTTTCGTGCAATGGATCGTTTTCAATGCCTGTGCACCGTCGAGTATTGTATCTCTATTGGGGCTGTTCATCTTTTTCAGAACAAAAAACAGGATATGGCTTTCTATAGCCATGGTACCGATGATGTTCTTCGGAACTATGGGCTTGTTCGTTTTTCCATGGAACAGTGCGAACGATCTGCTCGTTCAGTTTTCTCACATCGTTATGACGATCAACATCGCATACGGATTGTGGATAACGCTGAAAAACAGGGATTATAAGGCTTTGGGAAACGGGTTATTGGCAAGTGTGCTGACAGGCATTCCATTTATCGCCTTTACTCAACAATATTGCAGGATACACGCAGAAGAGGTAATAAAAATTTTAGGAATCTAAAATTATGCGGAAACAGGCATCGTGAGGGATAGATATGAACAACAACAAAATCCCGTTTCAAAGTAAAATCTTGAAACGGGATTTATTTAATTTACACAAGGCTTTCCCAAAAGCGGGAAATTCTCAAACATTTTACAAGATGGTCCCGAAGACAATCCAAAAACACTTTATCTCAAAAACTGAAACCGAATCCGACCGAAAGGCCAAGAATGTTCTGTTTCGCGCCTTTGGTGATATTCTTTTCGTAGTAAACAGCTGGCTCGAAGAATATCCTGTCGGAAAGGAACAAGTCGTAACCGACCTTCGCGTCGATGTACGAAATCAGATCGACATCCGTCCTTGCCTGTCCGTTGTAACCGATCCTGGCAAAAAGATTGCCGAGGGGATAGTAGCGGATGCCCGCGCCGAAATTGAACGCATTGACACCGTCAGCGCCTTTTATCTTTGCGTAATCGATACCTGCCATTGCATCGACGGTAAATTTGTCGGTAAAGAAGTAGCCACCTGCAGCGCTCAAATCTAGGTTGGAAGCCGAAGACCCACCCCCGAAATTAGTATTAAAGTCGAGGCTTGTGCTCTGTGCACTGACGAACCAGTCGCCCTTGTTGAAACTCTGCGCGTTTGCACCCAATACTGTCATCAATACAGCGACTGCCAAAATCATTTTTTTCATGTCATTAAACTTTAAATAATTAAATACGTGGCAAAGATAATCAATTTCGCAGAAAAACCTTGATTTAAATCAAGAGTTACGGTAACTGCGAGAATAATCGGAGGCGGTTTAACTGATGAGAAAAAGGGAAAAGATTTATTTGAGGTTCTAAAATTATGTAGTTTTACGGTGAATTATTTGAGGAAATGCAGCGCAAAACGCAGAATCGGGCACGGTTGCTGAATCATCACCCTGACTGCCAAAAGTCATTGCTTACAGCCTTTTATTCAAAAGCTTATGTCTAAAGATGTTTATATTAAACTACCTTCGGCTAAAAGCCGAAGGAATTAAAATCGGCTGAAGCCGACTAAAGATTACCCTATGCTAAAATCGTCATCATGTTCTGCATAATCTTGGGTACGAATGTATTC
>JAITWJ010000013.1 GCA_031285325.1 Bacteroidales bacterium | reverse complement strand
CATACTTGCAATTTTACCGGGGTCAGGGGCAAAGCCGGCCTGTACGTCTTCGGCGTTTATTCGGCATTCTATTGCCCATCCTGAAAGTACAACATCTTTTTGCGTAATCTTCAGTTCTTCGCCGTTGGCTATCCTTATCTGCTGTTCAATAAGGTCGATGCCGGTAATTGCTTCGGTAACGGGGTGTTCTACCTGAATCCTTGTATTCATTTCCATAAAATAGAAATTCCTGTCGGAATCGAGAAGAAACTCAACTGTACCGGCTGAGTAGTATTTAACGGCTTTTGCAATCTGTATTGCCATTTGGCCCATTTCTGCACGCAAGTTGTCGTCAAGTGCGGCAGAGGGTGCTTCTTCAAGTAATTTCTGGTGCTTTCTCTGTATAGAGCATTCTCTTTCGCCAAGGTGTATTATGTTCCCTTTCTGGTCGCCCAGTATCTGAAACTCTATATGCTTGGGGTTTTCTATATACTTTTCAATAAATACTGAGGGGTCGTTGAATGCTTTCTCGGCTTCCTTGCTTGCTACCGAAAACATTTTGCCCATTTCTTCCTGCCTGCGCACTATCCTCATTCCGCGGCCGCCTCCGCCCGAAGCGGCTTTAATTATAACGGGATAGCCTATCTTTTCGGCGGTGGCAATCGCTTCTTCTTCGTCAGATATGTTTCCCTGGCTTCCCGTGGCCATCGGGATACCATTTTGCAGGGCAAGGTTACGCGCAATAGTCTTGTTACCCATTTTATATATTGCGTCTGGCGAGGGCCCTATGAATATTATGTTGTTTTCAATGCACTTTTGTGCAAAGTAGGCGTTTTCAGCAAGAAAGCCGTATCCGGGATGCAGCGCATCGGCCTGTGTTTGCAGAGCTATTGAAATCAGTTTTTCTATATCGAGGTAAACCGGTATTTCAGATGTGTCTTCGGTATTGTCATATACTGCATCGGCTTGTGAAAGATACAGTGCATTGGGTTCGGCGGCGGTTTGTATTGCAACGGTTTCAATACCCATCAGGCGGGCTGTTTTCATTATTCTGATGGCTATCTCGCCCCGGTTTGCAATTAATATTCTTTTTATTTTCATTACAGTTTATTTTATAAATACTGCGTGCCGCAAAGGTATGAAAAATATTTTTGTTTGCAACGGTGTGCTTTGGGGGAAGACGTTCCTCCGGCTGAAACCTCCAAAATAAATGTTTTGACTGTTTAGTCCGTGGGAATGCCGGGTTTTTTATAAAAACCGTAAGTTGGTTTTTTGATAATACAGGTAACAGGATGCGTGGGGGAATTTATTTTAAGATGGATACAGGCAAAAGAAATGAATTATACCACCCTACCCCAAAAGAATGAGATATGTCAACTAAACGGTTTATGTAATTCTCAAAATGATTTATATGCATAATATCGTAACTTGCATTACCTGAAAAGGGTTCTACAATATCAAAATGATACTTATTTTCACGATATTCTTCATTATCTATAACATAAATCATTTTTATGTTATTAGCTAAACATTTTTTTAGTTTTCTATCATCTCTTTTTATATTTTTTTCAAATAATTGATTCATCCATTTTTTACCTTTTCCTGCAAAATCAACTGGTTTAAAATGCTGGATACCTTGACATTCAATAGCAATATTATAATCAGGAAGATAAAAGTCTAATGATTGTTGCCCTTTCCCATTTTTTAAAAATAAAGGTTTATATTGCCTTTCATATTTTACATTTAATTTATCCAAAATTAATGAAACATCTTTTTCTAATTTACTTTGTTTACAAGCGGGACAACCATTTCCACTCAAGTGATATTGTGCTACTTGCCAAAAATCCCCATGTTCAAAGCAACTAATACATACTTTGGTATCACATTTTTTATAATTGACTTTAGAATAGTTGTATTTATCTTCATGTATTTGTTTTGCCTCTTTTATCCATTCTTCTGTTGTTTTATTTTTACCAATACATTTTGGACAACCTTTTCCTCTTAAGTGATTATTTGGAGTGCATAAGAATTCACCATGTTTTTTGCAGATTATACAAACTTTAGTTTTAGCATTAATATATTTCACTTTATCATAACAATATATGTTTTTATGCGTGATTTTAGATTCTTCAATGAATTTGTCATTTGTTTTGGTATTGTTTATATTTCTTATTTCATCAGCACATTTTGGGCACTTATTTCCTGTCAAATGTTTTGATGGTAGTTGATAAAACTCGCCGTGTTTATGACAAATTACACAAATTTTGGTTTTTGCATTTACATACACTAATTTGGAGTAATCATATTTATCACCATGAACCTTTTTGGCTTTTTCTATAAATTTATAACTTGTGCTTGTTAGCTCTTCACCTCTCTTTTCATAAGAACATTTTAGACAACCATGACCTCTTAAATGATTTTTTGGTGACTGATAAAACTCTCCATGTTCTGGGCATATAATACAAATTTTTGTGTGACTATCAATATATTCTACTTTGGAATAATCAAATTTATTACCATGTATTTTTATTGATTTTTCTATAAATTCAGATGTGTTTGATGATAATTTTTTAGATATGGTTTTTGATTTACATTTAGGACAGCCTTGGCCTATTAAATGCATATCAGGTGCCTGCCAAAATTTTCCGTGTTCTGTGCAAGTTATACAAACCTTTGTTTTATTACCGATATAATCTACTTCATTATAATCATATTTATCCCCATGAACTTTTATCGCCTCTTGAACCCATTGTTCAGTACTTTTCATTACTCTGTTCGGCTTTCAGTTTCTCCGTTTAATACATCAAATGTTGTTTTTCTGCAATAAAAAGCGGACATACAAATTATTAGTTCTGCATTATAACGGCATGTTGCCGTGTTTGCGTGCAGGCGCTTTCACCCATTTATTGCTGAGGGCTTCGAGCGATGAAATTATTTTCTGCCTTGTTGCGGCCGGGTCAATAACTTCGTCGATGTATCCGCTCTCGTCGGCTATAAAGGGGTTGGCTATTCTGTCGCGGTATTTTTTCACAAGCTCCTTTTTCAGTTCGGCCGGGTTTTCCGATTCGGCAAGTTCTTTTTTATACAGTATTGCTACTGCTCCATCGGGCCCCATGACTGCAATTTCGGCCGATGGCCATGCAAAATTGAAATCGCCGCCCAAAAACTTGCTGTTCATTACAATAAACGCTCCTCCGTATGCTTTGCGCACAATAACCGTTATCTTGGGAACCGTAGCTTCACTGTAGGCAAAAAGAAGTTTTGCACCGTGTCTTATTATTCCTGCATGTTCCTGGTCAACGCCCGGCAGGAAGCCAGGAACGTCTTCAAAAGTAATGATGGGAATATTGAAAGCGTCGCAAAAGCGTATAAAACGCGCTCCCTTAACAGACGAATCAATATCGATAACTCCGGCAAGCACTTTCGGCTGGTTTGCAACTATTCCCACCGAGCGTCCTTTTATACGTGCAAAACCTGTAATAAGGCTTGTTCCGAACAACTCGGCTGTTTCAAAGAAGCTGTTGAAATCGACGGTCTGGGTTATGATATCCTTCATGTCGTAGGCCTTGTTAGGATCGTCGGGCGCAATGTCTCTGAGTTTCTCATTAAAGTCGGATATTGAGCCGTCGTCGCTTACCAGTGGCGGATTTTCGACATTATTCGATGGCAGATATGCAAGAAATTTTTTCAGCGCAAGTATCGTATTTTCCTCATCGTCGTATATCATGTGCGCCACACCGCTTTTTCTTGCATGCACTTCGGCGCCGCCAAGAGCATCGGATGTAACATCTTCATTCAGCACTTCCTTCACAACAGCCGGGCCGGTAACAAACATGTAGCTGGTATGGTTTACCATAAATACAAAATCGTTAAGTGCCGGCGAATAAACCGCTCCGCCAGCACAGGGGCCCATTATTATGGATATCTGGGGAATAATTCCCGACGACTGTATGATATTATGGAAGATAGACGCATATCCGCTGAGGCTTGCCACACCTTCCTGTATCCTGGCTCCACCCGAGTCGAGTATCCCTATTATAGGAGCTCCCATCTTCAGCGCCATTTCCTGCACTTTGGTTATTTTTCTTGAATGAACTACACCCAGCGAGCCGCCCATTATAGTAAAGTCCTGGGCGTATGCAAAAACATGCCTGCCATTTATTTTGCCATGACCAACAATTACACCGTCGCCATATTTCCTGTCTATTTTGCCAAATTCCACAGGGGCGTTGGCGGGAGTCATAAATGCATCGATTTCTTCAAAGCTCCCTTTATCGAAAAGGAGGCTGATTCTTTCCCATGCGGCAAGCTTGCCTTTAGAATGCTGCTTCTGCGCCTGTTCGGGGCTATACTGTTTTTTTAATGCCGCCTGTCTTTCTGTAAAAGCTTTATAACTTTTTCCGGATAGATCCATTTAGTTAAATATTTGAGATGTCAAAAGTAACTAATCTTGTTTAATTCCCAAAACAGATTATCGGAACTGATTCTTTATATGTTCAACAAACGAAAGAGTTACAGTTGTTTATATGAATGAAAATACTTGCCGAAAACAAGAGGGTATATCGAATTGTATCCATTCGCCATTTTCCCCACACGGGTATCTGTTTTTTATCTAACATTCTTTCGTGCATAATCCTATCCTGTCGTTTTTATTCACACATTTTTATTTGTATATATATCGGAATTGTTTTACTCAATGCATGGATATTTCTGTCCTTCTTCAAAGACGATTGTCCCGTCCGTATGAATTTTACCTTTTTTTTCATAGTGTACGCATACCGTATCTCTCTGCCCTTCATACTCCATGTCCACCCAGACGTACTTCGATTTGTAATAATAATCAAGACTCAAATCTTCCCCAATAGTAATGTATTCATCACAGTATATGTCTTCTTCAACCATGTGGATGCAATTGTTTTCCAGAAAATATCCGCTGGCAATCCGGTTACCCGATTTGTCAAATACGGCTAACCGTGCCGACACCACATCGCCGACAACTCCTTCTATGAAGCCGTAGTACAGAGAAGTATCCGGCAATACGCCATATAAATACTCCGAGTACAGCACCTGTCGGTCTTCCCCGGAAACCTTATACTTTGGTTCCTGTGCAAACGCTATCCAGTAAGGCAATTTGACAAACCCTGCGGCATGAATAACCCTGCGTATTGTGGCAAGCCTCATGCGCATCGTATCTTCAGCCGAAACCGACGTATCCTGCATGCCCGAAACATTTCTTTTCGATTGCTGCATGCAACCGGCCGGCGCCAATAAAAGCAAAAGCAAAATATATTTCATTGTTTTGATGATTTTACAAAAGAATCAGCAAATGTATGGAAATAATAAGTTAATAACTTACTGATAAATGTCGATATTCTTCCTTACCAATGGAATCTAACAGGCCATATAAACCGTACCCTTACCGGTTTGCCACGCTGCCTGCCGGACGTCCATCGGGGCATTTCCTGCACCCCTTTCTTAACAGATAAAAAATTTTTATCAGAAAAATCCCCCCCAATCGTCCAATCCCTCCCTGAAGTAAACTTTATGCTATCATAGGTAAAATTAATAGCGGTGTGCTGGTTTGCCGTATTCTATTATTTTTTTACTCCATGTGCTGTAATAATTGTATAACT
>JAITWJ010000099.1 GCA_031285325.1 Bacteroidales bacterium | reverse complement strand
CGCGCAGCAGCCGAAAAAGCGAAAGAAAATGAATAATTGAGAATTGACAATAGACAATGTGTTGTATCGTCATTGCGAACCCCGCAGGGTGAAGCAATCCAGAGTGTGAAATACTGGACTGTTTCGCCGCAAGCGGCTCGCAGTGACGACAGGCATCCTCTCTCTTAACTGTTAACTGTCAAATTAATAATTAACAGGGATGTAAGGCGCACAAAAAACGTGCAGACCTTTTTAGTATCGGTTTACACGTTTAATTAAGTTGTCGGAAATATGCCGCAGGGCTGCCCTACCGGTCGTCGAGAATCGTTTTCAGTATCTGTTCGATGTATGCCGTCTGTACATTCTCCATCTCCGTTTTGTCGTATATGAACAGCAGGATGATGCGGTCGTCCTCTACCTCGAAGTAGAAAATGACGCGGCCGCCGCCGCTCTTACCTTTCCCTTTGCTTCGGATGGCGATTCGCGCCTTGCGGCAGCGGGGAAATATCTCGTCACCCATTGTCGGGTTCTTTTCCAACTCCGACAGAAAAGCAATGTAGTCAGCCTTTAGCGACGGGTATTTTTTACTCAGCCGCTTGAGCGACTTTTCAAATTCATGGGCTACTTCAAAGTTCATTCGCCAGTTCGTATGCCGATTTGAGCTTGCGTTTGCCCTCGCGCGCTTCGCGTATTTCGTCCAGTCCGCGCCGGATACTCCGTGCTATGCGGTCAGCTTCCTTGTATGCGAGAAACTTTTTGTACTCGCGGGGCGACATGACGACGGTAAACTTGCCCGCCGGATTTGCTGTTGTTTCCATATCCTTGCGTTTTAATGTTACTGATGCGAATATACAAAATATAAACGTGTAAACCAATATTTCAAGGGACGTGTGGCCGCTTACGCGGCGTTATCGTCTTTGCTAACCGCATTTTGATGAACCGCATGCAAGGCATGTCAGGCAGCCTTCCTGATAAACTACCTCGCCGGAACCGCATTCGTCGCATTTTGCGTCTTCGGCAAGCGTACCATCTGGTATATAATTCTTCAAGGCACGGGCAATTCCGGCTTTCCACGAATTAATAGTTTCGTTGTCGAGCTGAAGGCTGGTAACCAGCTCAACAACTTTATTGATAGGCATGCCATGGCGCAAAGTTCCTGAAATGAGTTTGGCATAATTCCAGAAAACCGGGTTAAATTTATGTGAAAGGCCTTCGATTGTGGTTTTGTAGCCACGTTTGTTGATGTACTGGAAATCGTAACGCGAACTTTCTTCATTTTCCCTGTTTTTAATAATGTATCCCTTGGTTATGGAACGGGGCAGTAAAATTCCATCTTCATCATCAGATAAACCGGTAAAAATTTCATACGGCCTTCCGTCCATTAAGCCTATAAAAGCAATCCACTTTTCTTTATTATTCTGAAAACGTACTATTTCGGCATTTAATTTCTCGGGGCGTTTTGTAGGGAATGCTCCAACATATTTTTTCTTTTCCTTTGTGTCGTTTGAAATAAGTACGCCCGACCGAGATCCGTCACGATAAACTGTAACTCCTTTACAACCGTATTTCCACGCATGGAAATACAAATTACCTACTAATTCTTCTGAAACATCTGCCGGCAAATTTATTGTAACACTTATGGAGTGGTCAACCCATTTTTGAATTCGCCCTTGCATCCTAACTTTTGCAAGCCAGTCAACATCGTTTGAGGTAGCTTTATAATATGGCGATTTCACAATTAAATCATCCAGCTCTTCTTGGGTGTAATCGCGGGTTGTGTCGTAACCGTTTACTTCCATCCATGTTTTAAACTTATGATGGAACACTGTAAATTCTTCCCAATGATCACCTACTTCGTCAACAAAATCAATATGAACATCCTTATCGTTAGGATTTACTTTGCGGCGGCGTTTGTAAACAGGCATAAATACAGGTTCGATACCCGATGTGGTTTGTGTCATTAAACTGGTTGTACCTGTTGGCGCTATGGTTAACAGTGCAATATTGCGGCGTCCGTATTTTGTCATTTTCTCGTACAAAACAGGATCGGCATTTTTAATACGTTTAATAAGAGGATTGTTTTCTTCGCGTTTACTGTCGTAAATTTTAAATGCTCCGCGTTCTTTAGCCATGGAAACTGATGAACGATACGCTTCGACAGTAACGGTTTTGTGAACTTCTTCGGAAAAATCTATGGCATTGTCTATGCCGTAACAAAGGCCAAGTGCGGCCAACATATCGCCTTCGGCGGTAATTCCAATTCCTGTACGGCGTCCTTCTTCGGCTTTTATTTTAATGCTTTTCCACAAATTGTGTTCTATATATTTTATTTCTTCGTCTTCAGGATCGTTATTAATTTTATCGATAATGGCGTCAATTTTTTCGAGTTCCAAATCGATTATGTCATCCATAATGCGTTGGGCATAATGAATATGTTCTCTGAAAAGGCCGAAATTGAATTTGGCCTCTTTGGTAAATGGGTTTTCTACATACGAATAAAGGTTAATGGCAAGCAAACGGCAACTGTCGTATGGGCAAAGAGGTATTTCTCCGCATGGGTTTGTTGAAACGGTACGGTAACCAAGATCAGCATAACAGTCGGGGATAGATTCCTCAATTATGGTATCCCAGAAAAGGATTCCCGGTTCGGCTGATTTCCATGCATTTTTAACAATCTTTGCCCAAAGCGCTCCTGCATCAACTTCTTTTTGATATAGTGGATTTGATGAATCAATCGGATATTTTTGAATATATGGAGCGCCGGTTTCAACTGATTGCATAAAATCATCATGAATTTTTACCGAAACATTAGCTCCTGTTACTTTTCCTTGTTCTAATTTGGCATCTATAAAACTTTCAGAGTCGGGGTGTTTAATTGAAACGGACAACATTAGAGCACCGCGCCGGCCATCCTGGGCTACTTCGCGAGTCGAATTAGAGTACCGTTCCATAAACGGGACTATTCCGGTTGATGTTAATGCTGAATTTTTTACCGGCGAACCCTTAGGGCGAATGTGAGATAAATCGTGCCCTACTCCGCCGCGGCGTTTCATTAACTGTACCTGTTCCTGGTCAATTTTCATAATACCGCCGTACGAATCTGAATCTCCTTTGTTCCCAATAACAAAACAGTTTGAAAGCGATGCAATCTGATAATTATTCCCAATACCTGTCATAGGCCCACCTTGAGGAACAATGTATTTAAAATCTTTTAATACGCTGTATATCTCATCCTCTGTAAGCGGATTGGGATATTTCATCTCTATACGTGCAATTTCTTTTGCCAGCCTGCGGTGCATGTCATCAGGTGTCAATTCATAAATATTCCCAAAAGAATCTTTCAGTGCATATTTATTTACCCATACTCTCGCAGCCAAATCGTCGCCTTTAAAATATTCGAGCGATGCGTTTACCGCTTCTTCCTGTGAATAAATCTTTTTATTTACAATAGAGGTAGTCGTAAATAATGTAGCTTCGTTGTATTCCATATCTTTCCACAAAATTATTCAATGTGTATTTATTTTTTTATTCCGGTTTTATACCCATAAAATATGAGTAGCATAAAAGTAAGTAATTACTTATTCTTTGTAATATTAATTTAATAAATAGTTATCAACTTAAATATGTTATTTGCCTTATTGCATGTGCTTTACATATTTAATATATTAAATATCTTTACAAAAAAAGAAATCGTATCTTTTAACAATAATATTTTATCTATGACCAGATATTATTTAAAATGAAATATTTTAAGGAAATAAATTAAAAGCCTGAACCGACTTTTGAAATTTTTTTTATAATTATTTCTGTTGAACCAATATTCTCTGTTACGTATCTCAAACAATTTTCCGACGCTTTTCTACTGGCTTCATTATCATATAACAGAGTTTCTGTTACGGATTTAAGTTGATTAAAATTTGAAATTGTGAAAGCCCCACCTCTTGATATTAAATCGACTGCCTCCTTAAATTTTGAATAATTAGGGCCAAAAATTACGGGCAACCCAAAAGTGGCTGCTTCAAGTATATTATGGATACCCACGCCAAAGCCACCGCCAATGTATGCAACATCTCCATAACGATATACAGACGAAAGTAATCCGATAGAGTCGATCACAATTACCCGAAAATTTTCGATTTCTGCATTTTCAATATGGCTGAAACGTATTGCCGGTATTTTTAACATTTGCAGCAATCTGTTAATATTTATCTCCGAAACTTCGTGTGGGGCGATTATAAATTTTGTGTATTTACTGTAGTTAATATATTCTGTGAGCAATTCTTCATCGGGTTTCCATGTACTTCCGGCAACCAAAAGTGGGGCATTACCGCAAAACCTTTCAATAACAGGTATATTTACTGAATTAGAGGCAATAGCAGACACACGGTCGAAACGGGTATCGCCGGCAACAGTATAATTGTTTAACTCAATTGATTTTAAAAGTTGTGCCGATGTTTCGTCCTGTACAAAAATATGTTCAAAATTAAACAACATTTTACGGTACAATTTCCCCCATGGCGTATTCTTAAAAAATTGCTGGTTTTTTCGAAAAATAGCTGAGATAATAAAAAGTGGTATCTTCCTTTTTTTCAGTTCTGAAATATAAAAATACCAAAACTCATATTTAATAAAAAAAACTTTTTCAGGGTTAAGCAGCAAAATAAAATCGTGGGCATTTTTTTTCGTATCAATAGGTAGATAAGCAACAATATCGGCGAGGTTATAATTCTTTCTTATTTCGTAACCGGAAGGAGAAAAGAAAGTGAGTGCTATTTTACACTCGGGAAATTGTTTTTTAATTTCTTCAATTACGGGCCTTCCCTGTTCAAATTCACCCAACGAAGCACAATGGAACCAAATATAACGCTCATTATTGTTAATTTTTCCTGCCAGATTTTTTCTCCAGTTTTTTCTGCCTTTCACAAAAAAATACACCTTCTTGTTAAAAGGTGAAACAATGCGTGCAATCAAGAAATACAGGCAAATAGCAATTCTATATAAAAAAACCACAGTTCAAATTTTATAGTTAATAAAATTATATCTCGCTCATTTGTTCTTAAATGAACGCATTAACTTTTTGCCTAATTATGCTTTGGATAATATATTGCCAAATACCCGATCAAGAATTAAATTCTAACATAAAAACAGCATCTACTCAGAAAAGTTTTCTCACCTTTTCTTTTACTTCTTCGGCATCTGGATCGATATCAAAAACGATATCAGGTTTAAGGTAATGTATTGTATTTTCATTTTTGAATTTCATTTCTCCACCACCGGTAATATTTAGCATAATAAGTGCATCTTTATCGATGATACCATTCTTTACTGCCGAAATTAACGTAGCAGCCGATACTGCTGCTGCCGGATGAATATCGTTTCCTTCCTTTTCAAGGAAAAGTTTTGCAGCCTTGCTTGCTTCTTCGTTCGAAGCCAACAAAACATCGCCGCCGGTTTCCTTTAAAGCATCGTACAAACCTCCGAAAACAGGGTAAGGAGGTTTACGGTTTGACAAAACTTTGGCATCAATTTCTTCAACTTGCTTACGTGCAAGATTATCGTCAAGCGACAGCATAGCCCGTGAATTGGCTTTCCATGCATTGTATATAGGAATAAATGGCTTATTTTGAGAAACCATAAGTTTCATAATGTTTTTTCCGAAACGCCCGTCTGCAATTAAACGCATATTGGCTTCCCATGCAGCAATAGCACCGGTTCCGCTCCCTACAGCCTGGAAATAATAATCAGGAATTTTCCCAATGGTGGTTACTGCCGAAAGAACAGTTGTTCCCATTCCGTCACGACGGGCTACGTTTTTAGCCCCGCCTTCTGCAATAAACCCATCTATACCCGCAACAATATTTGACAAATTTATGGCATCGAAATAATCACTACCCGAACGGCTGCAAATCAATTTAACACAACCACTAACAGGTTTATCGAACCAAAGTGCATTTATATTGTCTTCCGGAACACATAGTATTAGTGGAATATTGTTTTCTGAACAAACTTTGGCAAACGAACGGGATGTATTTCCTGCAGAAGCAACAACAAGTATTTTTCTCATTTCAGGTGTCATTCGTCCACAAACCGAATACGCTTCTGTTTCCTTGAAGGAACCAGTTTTCATATATACATTTTTTTCCGGCCAGTATCCATTGAATGTAATCCAAAGATTTTTCAATCCAAGTTCTGCTGCAAACCTCTCGCTTTTATATGTTACAGGAGCTGATGACCCTTGTAATGTACGGTTAACAGGAAGCCAGTCGGCAAATTTGTACAATCCCCATGAATCGTCTTTTATATTTAATTGCTTTTTTTCGTAAATCGGACGGATCAGAGTTGGTTCAATTTCACCCGGCGCATCGAGTAACCATCCTGAATCTTCAAATATATTTCCCGTTTTTACTGATTGTAAATGATACTTGGTTTTTGCAAAAAGTTTATTCATTTTGTTGCTATTGAAATAGAAACACAAAAGTAATAATTTATTTTTTTAAAGCTGGTTTTATATAACTAAAAACCCACCTGATTACAGGTGGGTTTTTTACTTTGTCCTTGAATTTTAAATATACTGATAAAAATTCTCAGGTATAAATTTTAACTATTCAACAGCGCCAATGCTTGGGTTAGCAGCCCTTTGTTTTCCATTTTGGTCGGCTTGCAACAACGAAGAATACTTACTTGCCACATCGGCAAAGAATTTAGTATTGGCTTCGCCTGCTGCAACAGGGCTGATGTCGGTAAACTTAGTGCTTTTGTTTTTTGCAGGGCTATTTGCTGTTAAAGCAATTGTAGAAAGAATGCCAGAAGTAGCTTCTGATTTGAATCTTCCTTCTGGTGTAGTTGCCACTACATCTTTCATTAAAATTCCTTTTACGTCTCCTGTTCCGTTAATTTCCACATTTGCATAACCGAACAAGTTACGGCCTAAAGAAAGTATTTCTCCACTTCGTTGAGTTTCTATGTCGGTATCAATATCATTTCCGTTTTTGTTACCGGCAAAAATATTACCTCCTAAAGTAAGCGTTCCCGACAAAACATGGATACCACCACTGCAGAAATCAATCCCGTCGAACCCGCCCAATCCTGCGCCACCTATATTGTCAACAATAGTAGATTGCAAGATAAGCATGTTTGTTCCAAGCATAACAATTCCACCGGAAGCGCCGGTAACTATGCTGCCTCCGCCAAAGTTATTGGCTACTGTACAGTTAATTACAGTAACGTTACTGCCACGAGCCATCAACATACCGGGACCGGCAACACTGCCAACACCAACACCACCAAAGCCTCCTTCATTTTCAAAGAAAGATGAATTCATAATTACGGCATTTCCGTCAACAACGTTGATACTACCTGAACCGCCAAACCCCGGGCCGCCTTCGACTCCTCCAACACCTCCATTATTATAAAAGAAATACGAACCGATAACAACTAAACTGCCGCCTTCGCTGTGAACAGCACCAGCTGTGCCATACTCTTGGCCAAATCCCAAATTGTAGGTGAACATACAGTTTTTCACTGTTACATCGCCTCCCTCATTGCGGATTCCGCTGTTGTTGGATTTCGTCATAATCAAGTTCTCAAACGACACAGTTTGGCCTGATGTCACAAAAAACAACCTGAACCCCGGACTGGCACCACCTAATAATCCTCCGTAATTCTCAGCATTTACAACTCCGTTAACAGTTATGGCCGGTTTACCGTTAACCACATTGCCAATAACGGAAATATGGTTTGTTATGTTAGGCAGGTCCATAGACAAAACTATTTCACCTTCCAACTTTTTGTCAAAACGTATAACAACCGGATTTGCCGGATCAGCTTTTCTTTCATTGGCTGCTTTAATTGCTGCAACCAACGAGCCTCTGGAATCGTCGCCTGCAAGTGTAGAAACCTCGATTTGTGCCTCGGCTATTACGGTTGTGGCAAACAATAAAACAATAAATGATATCGTGTAACGTAAATAATTTATTTTTCTAATCATAAACAATTTTTTTAAATTTATTTTTAGTATAAAGAATCAGCTCTTTCTCTTAACGGAGTTAACCATTCCAGCTGTTTTTCTATGTTTGTTGACATTTTATATGGTATGATATGATCGGCAACTTTTTCGCCAATAACCTCAATTTTGCTGATGTCATATTGACCCATTCCGGCATCAGCACAGAAATTCAAGTATCCCAAATTACCGGGATCAACACCCATTAATTCAACGCCTATGCGGTCGACAGCCAACCAGTCGAAACCGGCAGCACAAACTTTATGGTCAACCATAGTTCCATTGATAGGCCCATTACCTTCCATTCCATCACAACCATCAATGAATGCAAAATCAGGACGTGTGATATATGCCAAGTTGAACAGGTTAAAGTTAATTGCTCTGAATCCATTACCATGAACGAACGTTTTGTGGTTTCTTGTACCGGCTACGCGATTTCTTCCACCATAACCATAGCCCGGATCTTTAATGGGAGCACCTACTGCAATATTCTTTAATGTACCGGTACAAACAACACGGTCGTGTGTTTTTAAACGTGCAACCGACATAATAAAGTTGTTACGGTCCATCAATATTGTAGATGTTTTGCAAGCTATCGGACGTACATTCAATTCATTCAACAACCAAATATCTTTAGTAGGACCTTCGTCTAAGTCAAATATTTTTACTTTATACTTTTCTGCAACCGGTAAAACTTTATAGTTATCGAATGCAGGCATTACAGGACCATCTGCTGCTGATTCAGCAATCATGATGTTATCCAGTTTGTTAATTGATTTATAAAACTCCAAAATTCCTTCAATAGTGCCGGCGTATGTTGCAGCCAACTGTACTGAAGACGAAACTAAGTTGGGTTTAATGATAATTTGCTTGTTTCCTACAGCTTGTGCAATTTCTTTGGAGAAAGGCTGCAATGCACGGAATGCCAAATCAGCACGATCGCCTCCTGTAACAAGCGATACACGAGAAGTTGTATCTAAAGCAACGCTGGTTGTGGTTGATTCACCCAGTTCATTCATTGCGAATGCGGGCATTGTTGCGGCAGCTATGCCACCAAATAGTGAGGCTCTAAGAAAATCCCTCCGATCAAATCTACTCATATTATTTAATGTTTTAAAGTTTAAAATAAAAATTCAATATCAGTTACAAATTTAACAAATTATAATTTAAAATAAGGTTTCATATTCTATTCAATTTTCTTATTTGGCTATAAGCCAATCTAATAGTATTCTATTTAGAAAATGAAAATTCAAATTTAATAATGTTTCACATTCAAGTTATATTTTTGCGATAAGTTAATATTATATTAATACATTAACCAGCAGGCCATTTTTTTCAGATAATAGTAATAGATAAAAACTTAAATAATTGTTATCTCGCATCCGTATAAAGTTTAATGCGCCGGCACTCCCTGTTCCTGAAAAAAGGCAACCTGTATTTTGTCTTTTCACTTATAACCGACAAGGTATAACCGCCACAAAAAATCAGGCGCATGATTTACTTAAACCATACGCATGGTTTTGGTAAAAGAGGCGCCCCTTTGTGGTAAACGGTACGGACGTTTTTTGCAAAACATAACTGCCCTTTTATAAAAACAAAAGCCACACAGGTTTTAACCTGCGTGGCTTTACATACTTTTTATAAACCTTACTTCAGCCTGTAGCCAATACCAAACTGGGCAACCTGATTGAGTGATTTATTCATACTATCGTAAAGTTCTATAAGGCCAATGTTACAACGTCCCGAAACAGAAAACCGGTTACTGATTTTGTAAGAAAGCCCAACGGCAATTGCAACATCGAACTTTTCGTAACTGGAATAACTATCACCTGACGACTCCACATTATTAATGGACCTTTTTGTTTTTGACGAAATCATATATCCGAACTGCGACCCAAGGTCGAGGCTCAATCTTTTTGCCACATACAGTTTTGCCAATACAGGAAGAACGATATAGTCGTTTTTAGCAGTATATTTGTATTTATCAGTGTTAGACTCATAAATGAATGATGAACCAGATTCCCTATTCCCCATCATTGAGTAAAGGAGTTCGCCCTGTATGCCAATAAAATTATTAAAAATGCGTTCGGCAAACATGCCTGCATGTATTCCGGGGCGTAGATTGTGTATATCTGAAACGCCTCCGTTAATACGCGCCAAATTAATACCGCCTTTTATCCCGAATTCTGTTTTACTTTTCTGTGCAAAAATTGCAGTAGAAAATAAAATACAAAATACTGTTAAGCTAATTATTATTAAAAGATTCTTCATTTCTTAATATATTTATATAAGGTTATAAAGGACTATACGGAGGTTGAATTAATAATGTGCCTTCTAATGTTCCTGTACCGCGCGAACGTCCGGTTAATATCAATTGAGGGTCAGGTGCGAATTGGGTAGTCATTGTTATCTTATGATTAGGGTCTAATTCTGGTGTTGTATAAAATCCCGGTCTTGCATTCCAAACATCTCTAAATAAATAACTATTCATGTTCCAATCGCTATGACTTTCATACTTTAATGAATACTGGGTACGATATTTAATCCAAAACACAACTTTCTTCTCTGCATAAAAATCTACTACTTCCTTACGGTACAGTATGCCAGGGAATTGTCCACCAGGAGGGATTGTATAATCAGAAACCCACCCTACTTTTATCCAAAACCTTCTGCTTGAACCGTTAGAAACATAAAGATGATTACGCCATTCATTAATCTCAACCGCCCTGGTTTGTGCCTGCTCCCTGAAAGGTTCAAACCACCTGTACTGTCTGGTTTCTTCCAAAGTTTTTGCATTGTTAAAATTGCATACTTCGCCTGCTATTAATACTTCGCCGTTTCTGTTGCATACATAAGAGTAACCATATTCGCTAGACGGAATATAAGGATTCATGTCTTCATCGGCTTCGTTGTTGTTCCAAATGAAAAAATTTGAATACCGTTTTTGAATACTCCGTACTTCTTCAACGGTTTTTGCCGCAGTAAGCTCGTCTATAACCTGCCACATGAATGCTTCCTGCGATTCAAAACCGCCCTGCGCCTTATACCATTCAGCTCTTTTGGATTCGTCCATAAACATTAATTCGCTAACAGTTTTCTGCATATCTTCCTTGCTTTCAAACGAAAGCATTTTTTGCTCTTTAGATATTTCTAAAACTGTTAACTCTTTTGAAAAATTTGGGGTAATGTTATCAATAGAGTCCTGTTCTTTGGAACA
>JAITWJ010000085.1 GCA_031285325.1 Bacteroidales bacterium | reverse complement strand
TTCCGATCTCCTATCACAGTTGAAACCATAATTTTCCAACTGCCAATTCCTGTAACAATTAATATTACTGCTCCTATTAAAATGGCTAATGAGGAAGTTTCACCTATTGCTCCCGGAATAAACCCTAAAAATGCGTCAACAATATTTAAATTAGTATTACCTGCGGCGGCCATTGGAGTTGCTCCAGTAAACCCGTCAATAACTTTATCTGTGCTGCTTAACGAAATCCAAACAGAGTCACCTGTCATTTGTGCCGGATAAGCAAAAAATAAAAAAACCCGCGCTATTAATGCCGGATTCCATATATTCATCCCTGTTCCACCAAAAATTTCCTTTCCCAAAATTATTGCAAAAGCCGTGGCAACAGCAACCATCCAGAGCGGTGTTTCAATGGGCATTATCATAGGAATTAAAATTCCTGATGCCAGGAATCCTTCATTGATACCATGCCCGCGCATTTGTGCAAATGTGAATTCAATACTCAGGCCAACCACATACGAAACAATAATAAAAGGCAACACTTTAATTAATCCGTAAAAAAATATTTCAAAAAAGCCTGTACTCACAAGTTCGCCTATTGCCTTGAAATGCTGATAACCTATATTATACATCCCAAAAAAGAGGGCTGGCAAAAGCGATACAATCATAATTGATATTGTACGCTTTAAGTCGATATAATCATGAATGTGTGTTCCTGTTGTCGATGTGCTCTTTGGAACAAAAAACAAAGTAAAAAAACCTTCATGTGTTGAGTATAGCCAATGATATTTAGCTCCTTTACGCACAAGTGGCTCTGTTTTTTCAAAAAAACTTTTTATGAATTTCATCTTGAATTACCTGATTTATGTTTCCTGTTAATTTTATCCCAACTCTTTTATTACTAAACTGATTCCGGAACGTAAAATATCCTGGACTTTTATTTTTGAAGTACAGGCATATTCGCAAAGAGCTAAATCTTCTTCCACAACTTCATAAATACCAAGCTGTTCCATTTTATCGATGTCATTAGCCAAAATGGCTTTCAGCAAATATACAGGTAGAATATCCATAGGTAATAATTTTTCGTATTGGCCTGAAAGTACAAAGGCGCGTTCGCCGCCGTGCATATTCGCATTAAGTTCGTATTCCTTTTTAGGGAACAATTTGGCAAGGAATGTTTTCGATGCACTGAACTTATTCATTCCAGGCATTGCCCATCCAAATAATTCGTATTCATCACCTTCAGGTATAACAGTTACTGTCGAATCGTAAAATGAAAGATAATTTTGCGGTGTTACTTTTGTTCCTGTTAATACATTTCCGCTTATTATGCGTTGTTTATGTCCTGAATCAAGCAACTTTCCATCCACTATTGAACTTATTGACGCACCAAGTACAGTATTGTAATATTTCGGATTTTTAACTTCCGACCCTACCAAAGCAACAATTTTAGAAAAATCAACTTTTCCTGTTTCAAACAGTCGGCCGATGAATAAAACATCCTGAACGTTGATAGTCCACACCACATCACCTTTATTTATAGGGTTAATATTGTGAATTTGAATGCCGACATTTCCTGCTGGGTGTGGCCCTGAAAACTGTTTAATAACAACATTCTGTACCGAATTGAATATAGAGTTCTCATTAATGCCAAGATAAACTTTCCCGTCTGTTAATTTTACTAATGCATTAATTCCGGTTTGGAACGTTTCTGTCTGCCCATTCAAAATAAAATTATAATCGGGTGCAAGTGGGGCCGTATCGAATGTTGAAATGTAAATAGAAAGCGGTTTTTCGTTAGGTAATGCAATAATGCCGTAGGGCCGCCTTTTGATAAAAGGCCAGATTCCACTTTTTAAAAGTTGTTCCTTTATTTCATCACGGCTGAGCAATAATGGATCAGCTTTCTTAAATTCAACTGAACCTGCATTTTCATTAGTTTCAATTACAACTTCTAAAATCTTGCGGCGTTCTCCTCGATTTATGGAAATTACCCTACCTCCAACTGGCGATGTAAAAACAATTTCGGAATTGTATTTGTCGAAAAACAAAACATCTCCGGCCTTTACTTCCTGGTCTTGTTTAACAACTAGTTTTGGAGTAAGTCCCGGGAAATCGGTAGGTTTTAACGCAACAACCACCGGGTCAGGCAAAAAATCTATCGTTTTATCTGCACTCCCTCTGAGTCTTATATTAAGCCCCTTTCTTAACTTAACTATCTCTGGCATTTTTAATTAGGAATAGTATTATTTTCAATTGGGCAAAATTAAATAATTAATTGACTTTTTATGAAAAATAAACAATAGAGTGCTTATAAAATGCTTTTTATTCATTTGTCATATTGAAAATAAATTCTTTTACGAGAATTAAATAATAATATTTGTTCCAATGCTAAGAAATTTGAAACTATATTAGGAGTCAATAATCGAAGCTTGTAAATTAGTATTGTAACAACTTAATTGTTAGTGATTTTCTATAATCTGTTTCTTAACTGAATAATTTGCCCTTGAACCGGTTGTTCATGTTTTTTCATATTGTTCCGTTTTAGCAAGGGGCGCAACTGTAAACCATATAATTGTGATATATAATGCATTGTTTCGCCGGTTTCGACACTATGCGTAGTTAAATTTTTTGGAGTTTTCCTGTTTTTATTGTTAATATAAACCACTTCGTTTACACTGGGTTTATAACCTCTTCTCTGATCATTATATCTGTAAATTTCCCTATTTTTCAAGTCAAATTCCTGTGCAATAATTTTATATGAATCTCCTTCTTTTGCTGCTACAGCCTCAATACCGTTCATTTTAATTACCGGGTGTATTTGATATATATTTAACTCTGTGTTAGAGTCAACTCTGTTTATTCTCCTTTGTCTGGAACCAGAAATCTTGTCGTTTGTTATTCTGTAATCAAGGCGATATAGTTTATATTCTTCAATAATACCAATCAATGTTTTATCGTAATGGTTAGCCGTTGCATAACCCGCTTTTTTCAAACCTTGTGCCCAACTTTTATAATCGGTAGTAGCTAATTTAAAAAGTGATGCATAGCGAGGATTATCCATTAGAAAATTACTGTGATCTCTGTATGAGTCTTCGACACTACTGTATTTCCTAAAACATTCATTTTTGGCGTCGTCGTCGTGATAAACTTTTCCACCTGTCCAGTCTGATTTACATTTTATGCCAAAATGATTGTTCGATTTTCGCGCCAGTTCACTTCTGCCATCGGCCGACTCCAAACAAGCTTGTGCAATTTTTATACTCGCAGGAACCCCACTGCGGTTCATTTCCCTGATGGCAAGCAACTGATATTTTCTAATGTACTCTTCTCTTGTATTCTGTGAAAAAACAGTTACGGAAAAAAAACAAAAAGAAGTTATTATAAACAGATATTTCATTCTAAACTAATTTTCAATACTCAGCATTGGGTTTAAAAGTATATTTCTTCTAAATTTCCCAAAACCGATAAAATCAAATTTTATTAACATTGTACAGTTAATTAACTATTTTTATGATGGATAAAAATTAAAATAAATAAATGTTCATTTAATTTAATCGTTATTTTAAACAAAGCATTTCCTGTTATGAAAACTAAATATTTTAAAATTATTGTTAATGAATATAGTTCAATAAATGAGTTGCCTGACTCGGATGTGAGGTTGATTTATGCTGCCCGCGAGGCTTCAAAAAATGCATATTCGCCGTACTCTGAGTTTAATGTGGGGGCTGCTATTTTACTCCAAAATGGTGAAATAATATCTGGAAGCAACCAGGAAAATTCAGCATATCCGAATGGGTTATGTGCCGAACGGGTTTCATTATTTTATGCAAATTCGAAGTTTCCTGATAATAAAGTATTAGCTATTGCAGTTTCAGCCAAAAATTTTAAAGGTATTATTTCTGAACCAATAAGCCCGTGTGGGTCTTGCAGGCAGGCTTTAATGGAAACAGAAATTCGTTTTAAACAAAAAATCAGGATTATTCTTGACAGCAAAAAAAAAATTCTCGTTTTTTATGGAACTGATAATCTTTTACCTTTTGCTTTTAAACCTGATACACTGGGTTAAACCGGTTATTTTGTAACAAATTCATAAATTCATTCCATAAAACTTCATTTGGAGGATTTGCAATTATTGTTACATGCTCTTTTTTTACCGGATGTTCAAACTCAACTTTTCGGGCATGAAGATGAATACCTTTATCGTCGTTGGCTCTCGGAAAACCATATTTAACATCGCCTTTTATGTGCAGGTTTATTTGTCTTAGTTGTACTCTGACTTGATGATGGCGCCCTGTATGTAACTCAATTTCCAGCAGGTGATAACGATCTGAACTTGCAATATGACGATAGGTTAGACTTGCATATTTACCATCGCTTCTCTGGTTTCTAAAAGCCATGCTTATATTCTTTTCCTGATTTTTCACAAGGTAATGTTCCAGTGTGTCTTCAAATTTTGGCGGGCGGTTATCAATCACTGCCCAGTATGTTTTTTCAACAGCATTGTGTGCCTGAAACATTTTGTTTAACCTTATAAGGGCTTTTTCGGTTTTGGCCAACAATACAACTCCACTTGTAGGACGGTCGAGTCGATGTGGAAGGCCAATATATACATTACCCGATTTGCTGTATTTTTTTTTCAGGTAATCTTTTACAGCATCTATTAGAGTTAAATCGCCGGTTTTATCTCCCTGGACAATTTCACCACACGATTTGTTTACTGCAATAATATGATTGTCTTCGAAAATTATCTGCACAACAATATTTTACGATTCAGGTGTTTGGTTCAGTATTGTTCTTTTTCGTTTGGAAAATCCTGTAATTTTACATCATTGATGTAATTCTTGACGGCACCTTTAATTTCGGTAGCAAGATTGTGGTAACGACGCAGAAACTTAGGCGAAAACTGTTGGGTAATTCCAAGCATGTCATGAATTACCAATACTTGACCATCAACCTCCGAACCAGCCCCGATACCAATAACGGGTATTTTTAATTCCTCAGCTACTAATTTCCCTACTTTTGCCGGAATTTTTTCAAGCACAATGGCAAAACAACCGGCTTCTTCCAACAATTTGGCATCTTTGAGCAGTTTTTCGGCTTCAGCCTCTTCTTTTGCACGTACAGCATAGGTTCCAAATTTGTGGATAGATTGCGGTATGAGTCCCAAATGTCCCATAATTGGAATTCCGGCTGATAGAATACGATGTACCGATTCGATAATCTCGGCTCCTCCTTCTATTTTTATAGCATCAGCAGCAGTTTCTTTCATTACCCTTATTGCCGATACCAGTGCTTTGTGCGAGTCGCTCTGGTATGTGCCAAAAGGAAGGTCAATAACTACCATAGCCCGTTTTGTTGCTTTTACAACCGATGTTCCATGATAAATCATATGGTTAAGCGTAATAGGAAGAGTTGTTTCATTTCCTGCCATTACATTCGATGCCGAATCTCCAACAAGAATTACATCAATACCTGCCTCGTCAACCAGTTTTGCCATGCTATAATCGTACGATGTTAACATGGCAATTTTCTCCCCACGCAGTTTCATCTCCGACAGATTATGTGTGGTTACTTTTCTTATTTCGCTATGTATCGACATTGGTGTATTCTTCTGATTCGAAGGCAAAAATAGTAAATGTTTTCACTTTAGCAAAGGTAATTAATGTTCCTCGTATTACGAAAGTTAAAATTTGCTGCCATAAAATTTATCATCTTTAGTTTAAATATTCTTTTACACAGTTTTGTGATTTAATTATGGGTAATAATATAATTTAACTCATAATGCTATTATTACAAATCTAAAACGAAATACACAGGGAAATTAATTGATATTAACAATTGTCTTGAGCTGATATTCAGTAGTTTTGAATATTTTTAATCATTAGAACAAAAATATTGATTAAAATATTTGTTTTAGTCAAAAAGATTGGTGTATCTTTGTCCCCGAATTTATTCCTAAAATTTGACTGATATGTCCAAAAAAGAAAAAGGGGCTGTTGATGCCTCAACAGAAGATAAAATAAAAAACGCTGCCCGCACTGTTTTCCAGAAAAAAGGCTTTGCGGCCACGCGCACCCGCGATATTGCCGAAGAAGCAGGTATCAACCTTGCCTTGCTTAACTATTATTTTCGTACCAAAGAGAAACTGTTTGAAATTGTGATGATGGAAACGCTGTCAAGTTTTCTACAAGGTATGGCAGGTGTTTTTAATAATGAAAATACCACTTTCGAGAAGAAAATAGAATTGCTGGCAATCAATTATATCGATTTTTGTACGGAATCGCCAAACATTCCCATATTTGTTTTAAGCGAAATTCGTAACCGTCCCGAAGATTTGTTGAAAATAATTCCCGTCAATCAGATTTCACATGCGGTTATTATTCAACAGTTTCAGGAAAAAGTAAAAAAAGGTGAAATTAACGAGCCAAACTTGTTACATTTTATTATGAACATAATGGGTTTAATTATCTTCCCTTTTGTGGGACAACCCATATTAACAGCCATTGGTGAATTAAATAATGCTCAATTTAACCAACTGATGCAGGAACGTAAAAAACTTATCCCCCAATGGATTAAGGCAATGTTTTTCGCCCCGTAATTTTTTTGCCGTCAATTTAATCAAATGTATAAATCACAACAATAATAGACATGACTAAAATTAGAAATACGGTAATTACAGGCTGGCTGTTTCTCTTTGCTGCTGCCGTTGGTCTGAACGCACAGACCCTGACAATTGACGATTGCTACAGGCTGGCAAAGGAAAATTATCCGCTTGTGAAGCAATACGATCTGATCGAAAAAACAAAAGGATTTTCTATCGAAAACGCTCAAAAGGCGTATCTGCCTCCATTTGGCATTTACGGACAGGCAACGTACCAGTCGGACGTTACCGGAATCCCGCTCGACTTTGAAGCATTGAAGCCGGTGTTGGGCGACCACGTGCCCACTATCCCCGAAATGAGCAAAGACCAGTACATACTTTACGGCGATGTTTCGTATTTGCTCACCGGCTTGGTTACCAATAAAACCCAAACCGATTTGGCGAAGGCAAACGCCGAAATTGAAACGCAAAAACTGGAAGTGGAACTGTATACACTTCGTGAGCGCATCCATTCGCTGTTCTTGGGCGTGCTACTCATCGACGCGCAGCTTGCGCAGGTTGAACTTGTGAAACGGGACATCGAAAACGGCATTGCCCGCACCGAAGTTGCCATTGCCGGCGGTGTGGCGCTGCGCA
>JAITWJ010000032.1 GCA_031285325.1 Bacteroidales bacterium | reverse complement strand
GATAAATTCAACTACAACGAAGCTGAAATTCTGATAGAAAAACGCTCCGAATTAGATCGTTGGATTATTTCATTACTTAATTCTCTGATCAAAGTAGTTGGCGAAAGTTACGAAACATACGAACCAACACGTGCAGGGCGTGCTATATCCGATTTTGTTACAGAAAACCTTAGTAATTGGTTTGTTCGTTTAAGTCGTAAACGTTTTTGGGGTGGCGAATACTCCGAAGATAAAATTTCGGCATACCAAACATTATATACCTGTTTGATAACAATTGCCAAACTAATGGCACCAATATCACCATTTTATGCTGATTTACTTTACTCCGATTTAAATAAAACAACAGAGAAAGAACCAAACCAAAGTGTCCATTTAGTAGATTTCCCTTCGTTCGATGAAAGTTTGATAGATAAAGACCTGGAGGAAAAAATGGGAATAGCTCAAAAAGTTTCATCAATGATTCTTGCACTTCGCCGAAAGGAAAAATTGAAAGTTCGTCAACCGCTTGCTAAGATTGTGGTACCTGTTTTAAACAAACGCTTTCGCGAACAATTTGCTTCCGTTGAAAATATTATTTTAACCGAAGTTAATGTTAAAGAAGTTGAATATTGGGAAGATACAAATGGAATGTTGAGTAAAAAAATTAAACCGAATTTCAAAATATTAGGTCCAAAATATGGAAAGCTAATGAAAGAAATAACAGGGGCTATCAACCGTTTCAGTCAGGCTGATATTTCTGACTTGGAAAAAATGGGTACTTTTGAAATAACAGCTGACAGTGAAAAAATTACTGTATTACTCGAAGATGTTGAAATATATACCGAAGATATTCCCGGCCGGGTTATTGCGACAGAAGGAGAATTAACAGTTGCACTAGATACTCACGTTACCGAAGAATTAAAAAAAGAAGGCATTGCTCGTGAGTTTGTTAATAAAATTCAAAACATAAGAAAAGAAAATAATTTCGAAGTTACCGACCAGGTAAGCCTGGTTATCTTGAAACACATAGAATACAATGATGCTCTTTTAGTATTTAAAAACTATATTTGTACACAAACTTTGGCAACCGATTTGACATTGGTTAACAAATTGGATAATTCGAATGCAAAAGAAGTTGAGATTGACAAAAACGTAAATGCACTGATACTTGTCGAAAAAATGAAGTAGATATATGTTGTTTGTCTTGAAAAATTACTATTTTGGGGCTGAAATAAAAAATTAAGAATTTAAATCCTGCTATTATGGGCGAAAAAAATAGATATTCTGATGAGGAATTACAAGAATTTAAAGAATTAATTCTTGAAAAACTGGGTAAAGCGCAAGCTGATTATGAGATGTATAAAAATTCCATAACAATGGGCGATGGAAACGATACACAAGACACTTCTCCTACGTTTAAAGTTCTTGAAGAAGGCGCAGCTACACTGTCAAAAGAAGAAGCAGGCAAGCTTGCACAGCGTCAGTTGAAATTTATACAGCACCTACGGGCCGCTTTAGTACGTATCGAAAACAAAACGTATGGAATTTGCCGCGAAACGGGTAAGCTCATCTCGAAAGAACGATTACGTGCTGTGCCGCATGCAACCTTGAGTATTGATGCTAAAAATAACCAAAGGTAGTTTCAGAAAATATTGAATTACCATTCGGATAATTTTGTTTTCTGAAAACCAGAAAGTTTTTTATTACACATCATGAATATTTCGCAACGCAGTAAATCACTGATAATTATATTTACGGTACTGATTGTTGACCAAATTTTAAAATTTTGGATTAAAACTCACATGTCGCTTGGCGACGAAATAGTGATATTCAAAAACTGGTTTATCCTTAATTTCGTTGAAAACAACGGGATGGCCTTTGGTTTTGAATTTGCCAGTAAATACGGGAAACCTATTCTCAGTATTTGTCGCATTTTAGCAGCAATAGCATTTGGCTGGTATCTTTCAAGGCTATATAGAATGGGAAATATGCCGTTTGGATTTATAGCAAGTATTTCACTTATATTTTCAGGGGCAGTAGGAAATATTATTGACAGTATGTTTTATGGAATTATTTTTAACGACAGTTACGGACAGATAGCCACTTTCTTACCCGAAGGAGGAGGATATTCAAGTTTTCTGCACGGTAAAGTTGTTGATATGTTTTATTGTCCTCTATTTGGAGGTACATATCCCGGATGGTTTCCATTAATAGGTGGTGATGACTTTCTGTTTTTCCGCCCCGTATTCAATATTGCCGATTCCTCAATCACAATCGGAATTTTTTCTATTATGCTTTTTTACAGGAAATATTTTAATAATTCAGATGAAAAACAAGGGGAAGTTAGTACTGAAGATTCACAACCAAACTACTAACAGTTAATTCCTGACCAAGGAATATTTTGGGGTTTAATTCAATTATTTTACCTTTGTTCGTTTGTTTTCAGGTTTCATGTAATGGAAAAAAAATTCGTAGTTTACAATACACTTACCCGTAAAAAAGAAGTATTTAACCCTTTAGTTGAAGGGAGAGTGGGGCTTTATGTATGTGGCCCCACTGTTTATAGTAATTCACACCTTGGCCACGCCCGTCCGAATATAACATTTGATCTATTGTTTCGCTACCTTACTTTTATGGGATATAAAGTGCGCTACGTAAGAAACATTACCGATGTAGGTCATCTTGAAAATGAAGCTGAAGAAACAGGCGAAGACAAAATATCTAAAAAAGCTCGTCTTGAACAAATTGAGCCAATGGAAATTGTTCAGAAGTACACGAATACATTTCATCGTAATATGCGGGAACTTAACATATTACCGCCAAGTATAGAACCACGTGCTTCAGGGCATATAATCGAACAGCAACAACTTATCAGGTCGATTATAAACAACGGATACGCGTATGTTGCTAAAGGTTCTGTTTATTTTGATGTTGAAAAATACAATCAGAGATATAATTACGGAAAACTCTCAGGAAGAAATATCGACGATATTAAAACCAATACACGCCAACTTGACGGGCAATCCGAAAAGAAAAATTCATTTGATTTTGCATTATGGAAAAAAGCAACACCTGAGCATATAATGCGCTGGCCTTCGGAATGGAGCGATGGATTCCCCGGATGGCACCTCGAATGTTCGGCAATGAGCAACAAATATTTGGGTGAAGTTTTTGATATTCACGGTGGTGGTATGGATTTGATATTTCCGCATCACGAATGCGAGATTGCCCAATCAACGGCCAATCAAGGGAAAGAAGCTGTCCGTTACTGGATGCATAACAATATGATTACAATTAACGGCCAAAAAATGGCTCGGTCACTGGGAAATTTCATAACTCTTGATGAGTTATTTACAGGAACACACAAAATTTTGGAACAGGCTTATTCACCTATGGTTGTCAGGTTTTTTATATTACAGGCACATTACCGGAGTACTATAGATTTTTCAAATGAGGCCTTAAAAGCAGCTGAGAAAGGACTGGAAAGGTTGATGACTGCTGTAAACACACTCGATGAATTAAGTGTTTCAAATGAAACAACTATTGACATTTTAGAGTTAAAAGAAAAATGCTTTACAGCGTTAAATGACGATTTAAACAGTCCAATTGCCATAGCTCATTTGTTTGACGGCGTAAAAATGATAAATTTGATTAAAGCCGGAGCAGAAAAAATTTCAGCTTGCGATTTAGAAATACTAAAATCATTTTTCAACACAATTATTTTTGATATACTTGGATTAAAAGATGAAAAAACTGAAAGTTCAAAAAATAATAAGATTCTTGAAGGGGCTATTGATTTACTGCTGAAACTCAGGATAAAAGCAAAAGCCGATAAAGACTGGGCAACAGCTGACAAAATAAGAGATGAATTATATGCTTTAGGTATTGAAATTAAAGATACCAAAACCGGTTTCGAATGGAGTTTGAAATAAAAACAATGCAAAAAAACTGATATATATAATAATTTTATTAATCTAAAAGCGCCCGTTGTAGGGAATTAGGAGGTTTATTTATGTTTTCAGGAATTATAGAAGAATTTGGAACAGTAGTAAAAGTGGAAAAGGATAAAGACAATGTTCATTTTACACTTACCTGTTCGTTTGCCGATAAGTTGAAAGTTGACCAAAGTTTATCGCACAACGGAGTTTGTTTAACTGTGGTTGAATTAGATAAAACAAAAAAAACATATAAAGTTACTGCAATCAGAGAAACTTTAGTCAAATCAAATTTAGGGTTACTCGAATCAGGTTCGAAAGTTAACCTGGAACGCAGCATGCAAATTAACGGCCGCCTTGATGGACATATTGTTCAAGGGCATGTTGACCAGACTGCCGTTTGTGTTAAAGTTGAAGAAGCCGAAGGAAGTTGGTATTACGATTTCGAATACGATTTCGACATTAACAAAGCCAAACAGGGTTATATGACTGTTGAAAAAGGCTCGGTTACAGTAAATGGCGTAAGTTTAACCGTTGTAAATTCAAAAAACAATTCATTTCAGGTTGCAATAATACCGTTTACCTACGAAGCAACCAATTTCCATACATTTAAAGTTGGTACAGTTGTTAATATCGAATTTGATATTATTGGGAAATACCTTAGTAAACTAAATTCATACAGTTAACAATTTTTCAAACCAAAAAGTTGTTTCTTTTTAACAGTATAAATAACGAATTGAACAGACAGACGGGTATGTAATGTAATTTTCATGAATGCCTGGCAGTCGAATATTATAAATGTTGCCGAATACAATTTTCCAAAAAACATTTTCCGCATTATACCACAGAGATTATCGAAATTTCTGGATGGGGCAGGCAATCTCTACTATAGGCGGAATGATACAGGTTACCGCCTTAAGCTGGTATGTTTACCAGATAAGCGGTTCGCCTTTTCTGTTAGGTTTGATGGGTGTTTTCGAGTTCGGGCCGGTACTGCTGCTCACGCTTTTCGCTGGCGTACTAATTGAGCGTTTCCCAAAAAAGAAAATACTGTTTGTTACGCAAATTGTATTCATGCTTCAGTCGCTTACGCTTGCCGTGCTGGTATGGCAGGGAGTTACCAACTATTGGGTGTTTGCTTTTCTGGCGCTTATTGCCGGTGTAACCATGAGTGTGGAGCAACCCACGCGGCAGTCGTATTTTGTTGAACTTGTTGGTAAAGCCGATTTGCCCAATGCAATATCGCTAAACTCTACAACATTTAATCTGGCACGAATTATCGGACCTATGGTGGCAGGTATTATAATGAAATATTTAGGAACAGCACAATGTTTCCTGATTAACGGGCTGAGCTTTATTCCTGTATTGTACGGCATTATTCTTATTAGTGTTATCGGTAAGCCACGGCAGAAAAATGCAGAAAAAAGCATGCTCTCGGAGATAGGCGAAGGTGTGCTGTACGCAGCCCGGAATGAAAAAATACTGCCTACATTCCTTATCGTAATGGTTATCGGGATATTTGCCATGAACTATAACGTAATTCTTCCAGTGCTTGCCAAAGACGTACTTTTGGGCGACGAACACACGTATAGCGCTTTGATGTCGTTGTTTGGCTTAGGCTCACTTTTCGGGGCTTTGTTTATGGGAGGAGTGGGAAAAGACATTCGCAGCAAACACTTTCTGGTTATAACCGCCCTGTTTATCGGTGCGCTGCAAATGCTCACCCTTCTGTTTATACATTCATTCTTTATTATAGCCGGTATTTTGGTAATTCTCGGATTCCTTACACTGTGTTTCCTTAATCGTGCCAATACGAGGATACAGCTCAATATAAACGACACGTACCGCAGCAGGGTTATGAGCATTTATGTACTGGTGGTAACAGGAAGTACGCCGCTTGGAAATACACTTACCGGTTGGGCAATGGATTCGGTTGGAAAACAATACGGATTTTTTATTGTCGGGGCCGCAGCTTTTATACTGGTGCTGATACTATTCCTTGTGTTTAAAAATTACCTGTTAAAAGCAAAAGTAGTGCTTGATAAATAAGGAAATCAAATAAAAAACCATCAACTTGCACAAAGCAATGCTTAAATAACCGTTAACAGCGTATGAAAACATCTCTAATAATTTCTACTTACAACTGGCCGGAGGCTCTAAACCTGTGCCTGAACAGCCTGCTTATACAAACTCGATTTCCTGATGAAGTTATTATTGCCGATGATGGTTCTACCGAAGAAACTACCCGTTTAATTCGGGCATTTGCCGCCAAAGTACCTTTCCCTTTAACACATATATGGCAGGAAGACGATGGTTTCAGAAAAACAATGATATTGAACAAGGCTATCGCCAAATCAAACTGTGAATATATAATTCAGGTAGATGGAGATGTTATATTGCATCCTCAATTTATTCGCGACCATATTAAGGCAGCTAAAAAAGGGAGGTTCGTGTCAGGGTCGAGGGTAATGCTTAATGCAAGCCTTTCTAAAGAAATAGTATCGACACAGCAAATAACGTTTTCTTTTTTAGAGAAAGGCATCAGTAAAAAACGTATCAATGGCTTATATATGCCTTTTTCCGGTATGTTTATATATCCTCTTTTTGTTAATTCTAAAAGTTACAAACGCACTAAAGGGTGTAACATTGCATTCTGGAAAGAAAATCTGATAAATATAAATGGATATAACGAAGACATTCACGGGTGGGGGTCTGAAGACACGGAGCTTGCCGTAAGGCTGTTCAACAGCGGTATCTGCAGAAACACCATAAGGTGGGCATTAATTGTGTATCATATAGACCACAACGAAAACTCAAAAGAAAGGCTTGTTGTAAACCGCGATTATCTGACCGATGCCATATCTTCAAAGAAAAGCTGGTGTGCAAATGGATTGGACAAGTATTTAGCGAAAGAACATTATCAGGAATGATGTGTTTGTTCTTCTACCCTACTCTCTACTCAATTAGCAAGAAGTTTTTTTTTGATATTTTTCCTTGAACCGCTTCGTGATGGTTTCGGCGCTGGCCGAAAGTAATTTTTAGCCCGTGTTATTTGTTTCGCAATGGCGGGGGCGGTTATTTTTATGTTTGCATTGCCGATACAGGAGGTAAAGTCGTCTGTTTCGTTGTTGCGGAAACTCCGCAAGGGGTAATTTGGCCTTGTTCTCGTTTGCCACGCTGTGGCAAGGAGTACGTTTGCCTTTTTAGCCTTCGCCATTTTGTGGCAAGAGGCAATTTCGTCTTTTTGCCATCTGCCACGCTGTGGCAACGGGCAAAATCATCATTTTTGTGTTTGTGAAACTGTTGCAATAGGTAATTTGGCCTTTTTAGTTGTTGCAAA
>JAITWJ010000004.1 GCA_031285325.1 Bacteroidales bacterium | reverse complement strand
TCTCGGACTATTATTAGTTGTATGTGTTCTAGTGCACTGTTAATGGTTTTTGTGCCTGAACTGTGTTTATGGTGATACTGTTGAAGGGCGATACAGGGTTATTTCCACCACTGTTCCTGTTCCTTTTGTCTGGCTTTCTTTATTTCAGGGGTGTCATCGTCATAACGTCCCAAAAGCAACATATAGTTTTCCCAGCCATTTTTTACATACCTGTCGTTTACGCTGAATTCTCCTGCGCCAATATCCAAATCGCCGCTTTCGGGAATACGGTAATCACCCCAGCGGCATTTTTTCGTTGCGTTTGTTTTATAACTTGTCCACTTTCCGACAAACTGATTGTTGCAAAATCCGTCGGCTACAGCCAGGATGGCATCATACCTGAAACCGCCTTTGGCGTCTGTCAGAAAACCGGTTCTCAGTTTGCCCGAAAAGAAACCCGTAGAAGGTTGCTTGCCGTCTTCATAAAGGTTTACCTCACATTCAACAAACCCCTGTTTATATGTCGGAAAATCGTTTTCGGAATACAGGCGCGCCCCGGTAATTTTTATCGTTCCCTGAAACGTACAGACGGTTTCCCTGACTTTGGTCTTTCCATAAGCAAAGTATTCGTAGCGATTGGATGGGTTTTGGATGATGGATATAAAATGAATTTGAAGCCGTTGGTAATTGTCGCCGATAAAACCCAAAATTTCTGCGCGTTTTATCATATTTTCTTCGTCAGCCAAAATGCTGTCGGCTGTCAGTATGGTCGAAAGGTCGTAATTCCTGATTTGAGTAAGGAAGTCGTCTGTGGGCGCTTCCTGCGCAAATGTCTGCCCAAACAAAAATCCTGTTACAAAAGTTATCGCAATAATCTGTTTCATCTTTTTTGAATTTTTACAGCCCAAATAACGGTTACTGTTTAGGGTGCAAAGGTAATGAATTTTTGTTGAATGTAGAGACGCGGCGCATTGTGGTGATTGTAGAGACGTGGCGCATTGTGGTGATTGTAGAGACGTGGCGCGCCGCGTCTCTACAATGTCGTTGGCAAACATTCCCAACCGTTCAGTATTGCGCCGCTGATACGGGATTTTTTCACTGTCAATAAATGCGATAACATGGAAATGATTGGGCATAACGGTAAACAGCGGAATTCCGGCGTATGGATAGTGTGCGGAAATGTTGGCAATCTGTTCGGCGAGAAATTGTCCTACCGGGGTTAATTGCAATTGCGGTTCGCATTGTTCCGCCGTTGTAGAGATGTGGCATGCCGCGTCTCTACAATGAATAATTTCCCCGAAATAACGTGCATGGTTTTTTGTACAAACGGTAACAAAATACGCCCCGCCGCTGTAATCGTGCCACACAGCACGTGCCGAATGTATGCGGTATTTGTTCTGAAATTTATTATTATCCATAATCCGTTATATTTTAAGAATGCGTTGTGATTATCGTAGAGACGCGGCGTATTGTGGTGATTGTAGAGACGCGGCGCGCCACGTCTCTACATGTAACGGCACGTTGCATTCTCTTTCGTTTGTCATTTTTCTTCATGTTTTAATGCCCCGCATGGCGGTTATTGTTTATATTGTTTTCAGCTGCAAAGGTAACGATTTTGTGCCGGTTTATGAATTATAGAAAGGGTCGGCATTCCGGTTTGCGGGATTACGGGCGATATAACCGGCAATGTGGGCGTAATCGGCGTGGTTGCGGATAATGTGTTCGTGGTAATTGCGTTGCCGCAATCCGCCCTGTTTCATTCAACCGCATTTCGCCAAATAGACATGCGCGCTTTTTTTGTGCAGGGGGTGAAAATTTCCGATCCCTGCGGTATTTCCGCGCAACCGTATGGAACGGCGATGGCGTATGCCGGGACTGTATCTGTAGATATATAATTTTGAAATGAAAATTACCCAAATGATGTTTGCAAATATGTAAACATCAGCAAATTAAGTATTTTATTTGGGTAAGTATTTAATAGAATTTATATAATTTTACAATTGCCGATGTTTGGCGAAGGCCGCCGCAGATGTTTTTTCCTTTGCCGAACTTTGGCGAAGGCTGCCGTAGATGTTTTTGTTCTTGCCAAACTTTGGCGAAAGCTGCCGAAGATGATTTTGCTATTACAAAACAATCCGGCAATTGCCAATTGCCTTATCTGAAATACTACCGCTCCACTATGTCTTTATTCAATACTATATAAGTACCCAAAATACCTTTTTTATATTCTAAATATAAAAAATAATTGTCTCGCAAGGATGGATTATGAACCAAATCAGATATAAGTTTTGAGTTTTTGTAAGACACAGAAATTTTTTCACCCTCCATATCAATCTCAACATAATTACTCGTTACTGAAGTGTTGTCCGATACTTTTAATATTTCAAAATAATCACTTTCTACGGTAGTATTTTTTGAAATAAACGTATTTATTGCACCAAAAACCGTCATTCCTCCTCCTGTAAATAAGAGAAATAGCACAAAGTATTGTATAAAGAAATGCCCTATTGCAAAATGATTTATATCATTAAACATCTTCCTTTCTTTATAACAACAAAAAATTAAAGCCAGAAGCATTAGTAGATAAAATAAATTAGGCTTGTTTATTGTTTTTGAATTTATGACACCCTGCATGAAAAATAAAACAACAGATATAACAAATATAAATGGGATTTTATCCTTTTGCTTGGGGTTATATTTTCTAATTGTCGCCATTTATTAATCCCTCTACTTTTTACTTTTATTTTTGAAATAGTGTTTACACCCGCGTTCTCACCCATAGTTGTCAATACCCACGGTTGAGCAACGATTGACAATTGCCCTGTGTTCCGGACGGCATTACAAATCCGACTCAACGTGGGGGATATTGACATTTAAAAGTATCTTTTGATTTGTTCCATTTTTCTATTCTGTTTTTTTATCTTCTAACTTAGCAATCACTTGTTCAAGAAAATCAATATCAGGACTTACTAATGGCGCATAATCTATTGCTCCTCTCAATTCTAATTCAAAAAGATAATTAACTTTTTGAAGCAGTAAATCATATTTAGACTTTCCTTCTAATTTATTCAAGTCCAAATAATATGGGGGAATATGATTCGTTTGAATTATTTGAATAGTTTGACGTATGTTAGGAATAATCTTTAAAAAATCATTTGTTTCAATTAAAAATTCCATCGTTAAATTTCGTGCTTTAACTTTGATATTTTCATTTCTTTTATCAAATAAATAATAATCATAATCTTTCCATTCTGTTCTAACTTCCAAATGTTCAACTCCCCAAACATATTTATAACTACTGTCCAAAATTTTGAATAAATCATTGGGCGTTGGAAAATCTAATAAAACAAAATAATGTCCTTTATAGATTTCTTTTATTTTGTTTACTTCAATATTGTGGTGTTGCCTTAATTTTTCTTCTTGTCCCGCATTATAATGCGCAGGTTGTGTTCCTCTATTTCCACTTGTTACAGGTTTATCCTGAGATATTCTGACTTTTTCTCCTTTTGAATTTGTATTCATATTGTTTAACATTTCTACTGTCTAAACCTGCGGCATTGCCGGATTGCAATCAGGCTCAACGGAGGATAAAAATCCATACGATAAAAGAATTTCAATTCTCACAAGCCCCTGTTCTTTCTTCAATATAGTCACAAGACCCCGTAAAAATGATGGAATAACAATTATCTAAAAGAAGTGTTATTCTTAAAATTTTTTCATTTCTATC
>JAITWJ010000063.1 GCA_031285325.1 Bacteroidales bacterium | reverse complement strand
ATTGTTGATGTCAAATAATGGAGAAGCTTTTATACAAATTGAAAGCGGAACAACCCTTAATATAAATTCGTTAACTGGATTTCATGATTACCTGATTGCGGGAGCTGATAATGGGATTGTGTTAATAGGCAGTGAGGTAGGTTTGTTTAAGCAGATATCGCTCGAATTACAGGGAAATATAGTTTCGCTCTCAGCCAACAACTCTGTATGCTACGGAGTTACTGATTATGGAGAAATATTCCACAGCCAGGATTTGGTCAATTGGGATATATTAGATTTTAACACCTTTTATTCGGGATATTACGAATCATGTAACTGGACTACTGTTGTTGTTACAGAACAACAAGTAGCTGTGGCCGGAAGCTCTGCAAATGGTAGGCCAGTACTGTTTTTTTCCACCGGAGGAAATGTGTGGACAAACCGGAACCTTGATTACATCGATATGCATGGAATGCCAGCGTATCTGACAGAGATACCCAATGCAATGCTATATGATGTTATTAAAGACCGTTTTGTGTTGGCCTGTAACCAAGGAACAGTTATGATTATTCCTTCATGTTCACACTGCAACGAACTGCACAATCTGGGAACATACCAAAACTTGACAGCAATTTCAGAGCAGGCAGAAATGTTGGTTGTAGTTGGTGAAGATTATTACATTAGTACTACAAATAACTTTTAAAAAACAGATTTTAAATACCTGTTTTTTTATTATACCGAGTTATGCGAAATGCGGGCTAAAATTGGTTGTGAAAAAGTATTACTTGACAAAATAACAAAAATGTAAATAATGGTTTTATGAAAGTATGGTTGGCAATTATATTGGCAATTTTGGCAAATTATAGTTCTATAAATGCACAGGAAAACAACATGGATGAATTGAAGAATAGACTTGAAGGGTCTGCCAAATCAGACATATATCCGCCTCAATATTTGTTGTGGGAACATATCAGTCCGATAGAAGATTATACAAGATTTAAATTTCACTCCTCTAATAAAGTATCTTTTTTATATCATAGATCATTTATTCCAAATATAGCATATACAATAATGGAAGGGGATGGACAGTATGAAGTTGATAATAATATTATAAAAATATATTTTGAAGTATTTAGTATTGTACAGAAAGATGAAAAGCAAAGAAATGTATTTGATGAAAAAGGCATAATAGTAGAACTGGAAGTAGAAATGTATAATGGAGGAATGTTGGTTAAACAAATTGCTGGAAGAAGAATATTTGCAGAAGATACGGGAAGTACAGTATTTGATTTTAAAGAAAATTGGAATTTTAGCTTGGAAATGTAAAAATGTTGGAAATTGAATGGGGTACGCCCGTACTTCACCTGACAGGACTGTATGCGTTCGGCCGCCCAAACCGTCGCATACAGCATGAATGGTAAACAAATATTTTTATAAAAGATTTGTTCAAGACGATCATTTTTACTTCTTTGCCGAAAAAATAGTTACAATGATAGAATTGTTGAGAAATCGCCGCAGTATTCGTAAATATACCGATCAGCAGATTGAATCTGAAAAGATTGAATTAATGAAAGAGGCATTGCTTCGTTCGCCTTCTTCAAAAAATATAAACACGTGGGAATTTATTTTCGTTTACGATTTGGATATAATTCAAAAACTTAAGAATTGTAAACCATACGGTACAACTCCACTTGATACTGCTCCTTTGGCAGTTGTTGTTTGTTCAGGTAAAACGCAGAACGATGTTTGGGTTGAAAATTGTTCAATTGCATCTATACTACTTCAACTTACAGCACAATCGCTTGGGCTTAGAAGTTGTTGGATACAGGTACGCAACCGCATGTATTCCGAAACTGAATCATCGGAAAATTATATAAAGGAATTATTAGGTATTCCCGAAAATTTTGGTGTATTGAGTATAATTACTATTGGTTATCCGGCAATAACATGCGAAAGCAGACCTTTCTCCGAACTTCAGTTTGAAAAAATAAGAATCAACAAGTTCTGATAAAACTTTTAATTTTCAGAAGAATTCATAATAATCAGATGCAGAATTTATAGTTTCCTCATCGCCGCAATCCATATCTACATTAAAACCAACCGGTTTTTTAAAAATCTGGTCTTCGGTAATTCCAAGTGTTGGATCAGCTAAAACCTTTTTGTAAAAATAACCCCAAATTGGTAAAGCCATGTTTGCCCCCTGTCCGCTGGCAATAGTACGAAAATGAACACTCCTTAAATCAGCACCAGTCCAAACGCCAGCTGCTAATTTTGGAGTAATACCTATAAACCACCCATCGGAATGATTTTGAGTAGTTCCTGTTTTTCCCGCTATTGGCATTTTAAACTGTCCGTAATTTGGGCGATTTCGTAACCGAGTTCCAGTTCCTTCATCAACAACGGCTTGCATCAGGTTCAGCATCAAAAAAGCAGTACGCTCGTCGATTGCTTCGTGTTGGTAAGGCAGGAAATTATCAATTACATTCCCATGTTTGTCCTCAATTCGGGTAACAAAATATGGTTTTATATAGACTCCCAAATTTGCATATGTTGTAAAAGCGCCCAGCATTTCATAAAGAGTAATATCGGAAGTACCTAAAAACATTGACGGAACAGGGTCTATATTACTATAAACGCCCAAACGTTTCATTACTTCAACTACTGCCGGTGGGTTAAATTGTTTCATAACCCAGGCAGAGATGCGATTTTTAGAGTTTGCTAATCCCCATTTTAGTGTAACTAATTTACCGTCTTTTTCTTCATCAATATCGGAGTCTTTAGGTTCCCATATTGTTCCATCGTACATCTGAAATTGCTGGTTTACATAAGGAACTTTTGTGCATGGCATATAACCGTTTTGCATAGCCAGAGTATATAAAAACGGTTTTACGGTTGAGCCTACCTGACGTTTACCATCTTTTACCATATCGAACATAAAATACTTGTAATTTGGACCGCCTACATAAGCACGTACCTGTCCTGTTTCGGTATCCATTGCCATAAACGATGAACGAAAATAACGCAGATACCATTTTATGGAATCCATTGGAGTCATCAGTGTATCAATTTCGCCTGCCCATGAAAAGACTGACATTTCAACAGGTGTATTGAAATTTTCAATTATTTGTCGGTTGCTTTTCCCGCTTGCCTGTAATACACGGTATCGTTCGCTTTGGCGCATGCTACGGTTGAGTAAATCGTCCACCTCTTCTTTGGTCATATTATTTGCAAAAGGAGGATTCCTCAACGAACCAAGGCTCCCGTCAAATTCGGGCTGTAAATCGTAACGTAGATGTTGTTCAACGGCTTCCATGGCATATTTTTGCATACGCGAATCAATTGTAGAAATAATTTTTAGGCCGTCGTTGTATAAATCGTAAGGTTCTCCATTTGGTTTAACATTTTTATTGCACCACCCATATAGCGGATTAGTTTCCCATTCGACAGAATCTTCTGTAAATTTTTGCTGCAACCACGAAGGATATTTTTCGCGTACCGGTTTTGTCGCTGTCATGGTTAAACGCAGATATTCTCTAAAATAAGGAGCAATCCCACTCCTGTAATCCACTTTCTGATAATCCAGGCCAAGAGGAAGAGCTTTTACCGAATCTCTTTCATGTTCGGTAATAAAACCATATTTATGCATCTGGTTCAATACAACATTACGGCGTTGTTCTACTAACTCAGGTCTTCGTACAGGGTTATATAGTGATGAGTTTTTTGCCATACCTACCAACATGGCAGATTGGTGTAATTTCAACGAATCGGGCGGGATACTGAAATATACCTGAGCCGCAGTATTAATTCCAACAGCATTGTTTAAATAGTCGTACTTATTCAGGTACATTAAAATAATTTCTTCTTTAGTATAGCTGCGTTCAAGTTTTACTGCAATTACCCATTCCTTGAATTTTCGCATAACAAGTTTAAAACCGTTATCAAGTTCTTCACGTGGGAAAAGCATTTTAGCTAATTGCTGGCTTAACGTACTACCGCCTCCCGAACTTGCCTGATTACCTGTTAGAAGTCCTTTGACTGACCTTGCCAACCCACGTAAATCAATTCCGGAATGCCGGTAAAAACGCACATCTTCAACTGCAATTAATGCCTGTATTAATTCAGGTGGCAGATTTTCATAATTTACAAAAGCTCTGTTTTCGCGGATAAAATATTTATCGATTATTTTTCCATCGACAGAATAAATTTCGGTTGCAAGGTTGTCTTGTGGATTTTCAATATCCTCAAAACTGGGCATAAAACCGAGTTTCCCCTTGGCAATCATAAAGAAAATCAGAAATACACATATTATGCCTAATGAAATAACAGTCCAAAATGCAATTATATATTTTAGAATACCATTCTTCTTTTCAGTCATAGCAACATAATTTAAAACACAACAAATATATATGATTCCGCTTACATAACAATATCATATTCGGGCAATTATTTATTGATTTTATATTTTGAATTTCAAATATTCATTTTGGTGCTTGCAGAACCTCTGCAAGTTGTGAATCTTATTATTTGGTTGTTTTTATATTCATAACAGGTAAATAAACCTCCTGAGAGACTGATAACAACATTTTTAACATCAAATTTTATATGGTTTCTTCATTCAACAAAGTTTTCTGTAATTATTTGGGTAATCTCTCTGAGATTTTCAGCCCATTCGGGGCTTAGAGGGTTAACCTCAATAATCTTGCCGTTTATTTCTTCAGCAAAAACAGAGGCTTGCTCAATGTCAAACTCACTTTGTATATAAATAACCCGTATATTTTTAGTTTTAGCCAGGTTTATTACTTCAGCCATTCGCTGGGGCGTTGGTTCTTTGCCTCCCGGTTCAAGAGATTCTTGTATAAGTCCGTAATCGCGGGCATAATATGTAAGTATGGGATGGAAAATTATAATTGTCCTATCCTCGTATTTCTCCAGCACATTTCTTATTTCGGCGTCTAAAATATTTATTTCCTTGCAAAATTTTTCGTAGTTTGCTTCATAAACATCTTTTCTTTCCGGTTTTAAAATTGAAAGTTCATCGGTAATTCGTCTCGATATTTGTTTTACCATTTTGGGCGATAACCAAATATGAGGATTAATACCGGCTGTGCTTTTGCTGTTGTCGTTTGAAATATTTTCAGTTGATATCAAATCTAAATTCTCCGATAAGTCCAACACTTTCATGTCGGGATTTGCCTGTTTTATTTTATCCTGCCACGAGAACTCGAACCCGATATATCCAATTCTCATCCAAATTTTAGAAGTTGAAATATCTTTAAGTTGTGATGGTAAAAGCGTGAAACTGGCAGGGCTTGCACCCGGAGGAAGTAAAATATTTACATGAAAATCGTCTCCGGCAATTTTTTCAATAAAGGTTTTTTGTGGTAAAATGCTAACCGTTATTACTTGTTTATCATCATCATTGTTACGTGTTTTGGGGTTTTTGCACGAAAATAAAATAATGGCAACAGCAAATGTCATTATCTTAATTGGTATTATATTCATCTTTCAAATAGTTTATCAGGTTTCAATAGTACAATTTTTTTTATAAAATGTATTTCTATGTTCGCATATTAATAAAAATGATTTTTTTTGTTTACATCAAACTTACATTTAATTTTGTGCTTTACATGTAGGCAATGTTAATATGATAACTTTAGTATTCTTTTTTGTTGTATCGATAATTGTTTCTTTTTTGTGTTCGGTTTGGGAAGCAGTACTTCTTTGTATAACTCCGTCTTATGTTAGCCGTATGGAATGCGAAAAACCGGCAATAGGCAAGTTGCTTATACGCTTTAAAGAAGATATTGATCGCCCGCTGATAGCAATCTTAACCCTAAATACTGCCGCACATACCATTGGTGCCGTAGGAGTTGGTATTCAGGCCGGCAAATTATTGGGATCACAGTATTTCAATTTGTATTTTTTTGAAATATCCTGCGAATCAGTGATTGCAGGTTTAATGACTCTGGCAATTCTTATACTTTCCGAAATAATTCCCAAAACAGTAGGTGCCAGTTTTTGGGAAAAATTAACTCCATTTACCGTCAGGTCTTTAAAAACTATTTTGATAATTCTTGCGCCCATTGTCTGGCTGAGTAAATGGATTACCCGTTTTGTGAAAGACGAACATGGCAGAAGCGTTTTTAGCCGCGCCGATTTTGTGGCAATGGCCGATGCAGGATTAAAAAGTGGTGCGCTTGATCAGGACGAAAAATCGATTATCCAAAATTTACTCAGGCTGGAAAACCTGAAAGTAAAAGATATTATGACTCCCCGCTCAGTTATTTTGACTGCCGATGAAGACTCAACACTAATTGAGATTTACAACGACCTGAAACCATTGCAGTTTTCTCGGATACCCGTTTTTAAAGATCAACCGGATAACATTACCGGTTTAATTTTAAAAGACAGTATCCTTGAAAATCTTGCCGAAGACAGGCACAAGAAAAAAGCAACCGAAATAAAACGCGGTATTTTGTTTGTTGAAGACGAATGTACTGTGGCAAAATTCATGGATACATTAATTCTGAACAGGCAGCACTTGTCAATGGTTGCCGATAAATTCGGTTCAGTTGTTGGCCTTGTTACAATGGAAGATTTGTTTGAAACATTGCTTGGGCTTGAAATTGTTGATGAATCGGACAAAGTAGAAGACCTTCAGAAATTTGCAAGAGAGAACTGGGAAAATAAAGTAGGGAAAATTCAATCCCCAAAAAACATTTAAGAGAAAAAGAAACTATATACAACCCTTAATTTGTGTATTCGTTTAATAGTGTTATTCTGCTATTTTAGCATTAATATAACCCTTATGTACATTGTACATTAAAAAACGCAAACCCTCCGGTTTGTTTGCAAAAAAACAAAAGATATTTCGTAAAAAAAATATTTGAAATACTATTGCAGTATTAAATAATATTTTTACATTCGTTGCGTAATTCTTAACATTTAAGATATGGGAATCATAAACACTTATCACAACATTCAATGTTATTTTCCTGAAAAAAATTATTCGGCAACATATATAATCTGTGATCTTTTGTCAAAAGCAAGAGACTGGCTTTTTAACAGTGTTTTTGTATGTATTTTAATACAGGCAGAAACAAGTACTGACTTTACAAATATTTATATCAACGCATAAAACAAATATTATGAAAACAAAACTTATTCCATTATTAGTTATAATTTTTGTTGTTATTACGGGGTGTGAAAAGCAAAATAAAGAACCTGAACCGGCACCACCGATACCGGGAACTGAAGAAGAACCATCTGTACCGGAAATACCTGAAGAACCAGATGCACCGGGAATGACAGCAGGTGACTG
>JAITWJ010000036.1 GCA_031285325.1 Bacteroidales bacterium | reverse complement strand
TTGTCAAAAATACTGTCTTTGCAGGCACGAAACAGACGAAATATACCTAAATTGCGCCTGCGGGAGTGTTCAAAATAACCATCGGGCGCACCCAAAAGACTGACACGCATCCCGCCCCCTAAAGAGGCAGGGCGGCAAAGTCCCCTTCAGGGAATTCAGGGGTAAATAATTGTCAATAGCGAAGCAGTTAATGGAAGGGGGTCAAGAAGAAACTTATCCGGTAAATTCAAAACAGTTTCTGAATATTTTCGTGACTTTATAGTTATTAATACGTAATTAATTTCATTAAAATCCTATTGTTTTTTTCGAGAATTTATTTTTTCTCTTTCAGTATGTCTCTTATTTCAGATAGAAGCACTTCTTCTTTTGTTGGCGCCGGCGGTTCTGAAGGAGGAGCAACTTCTTTTTTCTTCAATTTGTTAAATACTTTAACAACCATAAAAATTGAGAAAGAAACAATAATAAAATCAAGAATGGTATTTATGAAAACACCATATTTTAACGTAACAGCTTCAGTTTGTTCTGTTGCAGCTTTAAGCACGATTTTTAAATTGATAAAATCGGTATTGCCAAGTAGTAACCCTACAGGTGGCATTAATACATCGTTAACAAACGAAGTAACGATTTTCCCGAATGCGCCACCAATAATAAGGGCTACTGCCAAATCAAGAACATTGCCTTTCATGGCAAAGTCTTTAAACTCTTTAAATATTTTCATAAATTTTGTTTTTTAGGGATTAAAATTAACAAACTCAAATTAAGAGCAATATTAATTGAATGTTTTGAGAAAATATTAGGTTGTATAAAAATAATTTTAAAGGTTGGTTTTAGTTTCGTGTAATCGCAAAATATAGTCTGTTTTCGTTTAAGCGCTTTATTTAATTATTTTATTACTTCGTTAATGTATCTGTGAATGAGTTCAGGCTCGAAACCGCGGCTTTGTGCGAACCGTATTATTTGTCCAATTTTTTCTAATTTACTTTTACCGTCAGATTTTGCCGCTTTCTTTTTCATCGTGTTAATTAAAATGTCAATGTATTTTTTTTCATCGAACGACCTTAACCCTGTTTCAATAATTTCGGTGAATAATCCTTTTGCATGTAAGTAATATCTTATTTTAACACGTCCCCATTTGTTAATATTTATTTTTTCGGTTACATACGCCTCTACATAACGCTCGTCGTCTATAAATTTTTCTTTTTTTAGATACTCAAGTACTTCATCTGTTTCTTTGTTAGTTAAACCCAAAGCAATAATTTTTTTGCGAATATCGGGTGAACATTGCTCTGCGCGGCTGCAAAGCGCTGCCATTTTTGAAATAACATGTTTTTTAATAGAATTATCGGCGAACATATATTGAATATGAATTATTCAGCGAAATATAGTTATAACATTTGTGAAAATAAAACCAACCCGATTAATGTATAAATGTAGCCGGTAAACTTACTAAAAAAACAGTTGTTAACTTTACTTTTTATTCATCTTGGCATGGTTTCATGAAGTCTGAAATAGTGTAAATACAGTAATAAACAAAACGTCAGAATGATTTAAGTAAGTTTAGTAATGAAAAAAGAAAAAATATATGCTTTGTGTTCATGGGAAAATTACGTAAATTTGTATTAAATTGTTTGAGAGAATGCAATGTGAACTGCATAAATAAACACCGTTCCTTTACAGCCGCCAAATACAGTATAATATATTGTACTGAAAGGTAATAATTTATTTTAACCTCAAATTGATGATGAAAATGTTAATGATTTAAACAACGTTATGCAACATATTGTTTCAGCATATATTATAATTGGATAAAATCTCAACGGCATGGTTTGCCGTAATGACAAACATTTATGAGTATAAGTCCAACAATTATTCTTCTAACCGTTTCTATACTGTTATTTGTAAGCGTGTTAATGAGCAAGACAGCCAATCGTACCGGATTGCCTGTGTTAACATTGTTTTTACTCATAGGTATGCTTGCCGGACAGGAAGGAATTGGGAAAATATCATATGACAATCCTGAAACAGCACAATTTCTTGGCATTATAGCCTTGTGTTTCATTCTTTATTCGGGTGGGCTCGACACGAAGTTCGGTCAGATTAAACCAATCGTTTGGCGAGGTACTATCTTGGCAACACTGGGAGTTTTTTTTACAGCTGTTAGTTTGGGCGCTTTTGTTCACTGGATTACGGATTTCGGCTGGTTAGAATCGCTTCTGTTGGGATCTATTGTTTCGTCAACAGATGCAGCGGCTGTATTCGCTATCTTTAGAAGTAAAAGTACGTGGTTAAAACGTAATCTGCGTCCAATGCTTGAATTGGAAAGTGGCAGTAACGACCCTATGGCTTATTTTCTAACCCTGACATTTATTATGCTCATAAAGCAACCTGAAGTATCTGTATGGAGTATGGTGCCTATATTTTTCAAAGGAATGATAATTGGAGCATTTATGGGTTTTGTAATTGGTAAGGTTACGGTTCGTGTGATCAACAAAATAAATCTGTATGTAGAAGGGTTGTATCCGGTACTTACCATTGCAATGATGTTTTTCAGCTATTCGTTTACCGAATTTATTGGTGGAAACGGTTTTCTTGCTATCTATATATCCGGATTGATAGTTGGAAACAGTAATTTCATACACAAACGGAGCCTGTTGAAATTTTACGATGGTTTTGCATGGCTGATGCAGATACTTATGTTCATAACTCTTGGATTATTGGTTTTCCCATCGCGAATGGTTCCTATTGTAGGTATAGGGCTGGCAATATCGGTATTCCTTATATTGGTAGCACGGCCTGTATCAATAGTTTTATGCCTGTTGCCATTCAAAATATATTATAAGGATTTAACGTTTGTATCGTGGGTTGGATTGAAAGGCGCTGTTCCTATTATTTTCGCCACCTATCCTATGGTGGAGAAAATACCGAACGCAGATATGATTTTTCACATTGTATTTTTCATCACTTTAACTTCATTGTTATTACAGGGGACAACGCTTTTCAATATTGCAAAATGGCTCAAACTTACTATTCCAGAAGGAAAAGAAAATAAACCTGCTTTGGAATTCGATTCGGATACAGTAAAACTGATATTAGATGAAATGACTATAGAATCTCATTTCAATTGTGTGGACAAAACTATTGTAAACATAAAACTGCCTAAAACTGTTTTAATTGTAATGATAGCACGTGAAGACACTTACCTAACACCCAACGGAAGTACGGTAATAGAAACAGGCGACAGGCTAACAATCCTTGCCGATACAAAAACAAATATGGATGCAGCATTTCAGGTTTTAAAAGCAGATTAACCCGGAATAATAGACAATTAATAATTAACAATTAATAGGGATGCAGGGGCGGCCATCGCGGTCGTACAAATACAATTAGTTAATTATTGTCAACTGTCCATCGAAATAACATTTATGAAAGCCATTAAGAACAGTAACTTATTACCTGCCTTCTTTGCGGGGTATCACGCAAACAACTTTTCACTCTGTTTTGTACTTGCGGAAACTCCGCAACGACAAAATCACAAGATTTAACACTTGCGGAAACTCCGCAACTACCAAATGACGAGATTTAACACTTGCGGAAACTCCGCAACTACCGAATGACAAGATTTACGGCTTGCGGAAACTCCGCAACCACCAAATGACGAGATTTAACACTTGCGGAAACTCCGCAACTACCGAATGACAAGATTTAACACTTGCAGAAGCTACTGCAAACCCGAAAATCACCAATTTGCAATGTATAATTGTTGTTGTCAACTGTCAATTATCAATCGTGAAGCAGTTCATGTAAGAGTATCAAAAAAACTTATCCGGTAAATTTTAAAACAGTTGCTAAGTTTTAACGTGTAACCCGTTATTACGATTTTATATAGAACACTTTTAAAGCTTGAAATATATTTTCTATATTTGGCCATGAAAATGCTTATTTAATTACAAAAATGAAACGGAGCATAATTTTTACAATAACAACCAACATCCCTTCCTTATTTGTGCTGGTTACGTGTATCTTGTCTGTGTTGTGTGCTGCCTGTGGGAGAAATACTACCAGTGAAAAGAAGCCTGTACAGTTTGAACTTCCTGAGATTCCTGTGATGCTTTCTCCTCACGAAAAAGGCGCTTTTGTTGCACAGCATTACTGGGATAAATTTGATTTTAGTGATACTATATCACTATGGGGAGAAGAAATGAAGGCTGAGCAGATATTTGCCGACTATGTGGCTGTTCTGTGGCAGATAGATAAGAATGAGGCAGCTCGTTCCATACTAAAAATGTTAAAAACAGCAGAAACAGCCTGTAATACTACCTTTACACGGTTTGTAGCTTTATGCGAAAAGTATTTTTACGAACCTAACTCACCAATGAGAAATGATGAGTTTTATATTCCCGTTTTGGAATACATTGTTACATCGCCTACTATTCCTGAAGTAGATAAGTTGCGTCCTAAAAACCATCTTGAGATGGCGTTGAAGAACAGAGTAGGTACAAAAGCTGCCGATTTTACATATACGTTGTCTTCAGGTGATACAGGAAGATTGTACAACATTCAGGCCGACTACACGATCATTTTTTTTAACAATCCTGACTGTCATACATGCAAAAGTATGCGCGAAGAGATATCTTCATTACCACTACTGTCAGAAATGATTCAGTCAGGACAACTAAAGATTCTGGCGCTCTATCCTGACGAAGATCTTACTATATGGCAAAACTACAGGCATAATATTCCTGCAACGTGGATCAACGCATACGACAAGAATCAAGCATTAAGCAAAAAAAATATTTATGACTTGAAAGCAATTCCGACACTTTACCTGTTGTCGCACGACAAAAGTGTGTTGATAAAAGACGCTCTATCTCCACTGCATATTGAGCAGTATCTTGAATATAATAACCAATTGGGGAGTTTTACACAATAAAATTGATATTGGTAGTTTCGTGAAATAATATGCAGTTTAAATAATCTTTGAGTTACAGATTAAAATAATTTTGTACTTTTAAGTCTTTAAAAAATATCAGAATAAAATCAAAATGGAAAACATTGATTGGAATAATCTTAGTTTCGGATATATAAAAACAGATTATAATATAAGGTGTTATTACAAAAATGGTTTGTGGGGCGACCTTGAAGTAAGCGACAGCGAATATTTTAACATGCACATTGCTGCTACAGCAATTCACTACGGACAAGAATCGTTTGAAGGACTAAAGGCTTTCCGTGGTAAAGATGGGAAAATACGTATTTTCAGGATGGACGAAAATGCACAGCGCATGCAAGACTCGGCCGAAGGAACCTTAATGGTACAATTCCCGAAAGAAAAATTTATGGAAGCTGTAGTAAAAGTTATTAAGTTAAATGAAAAATTTGTTCCGCCGTACGAATCTAAGGCTTCGTTATATATTCGCCCTGTTTTGTTTGGTTCCGGTGCTGAAGTTGGTGTTAAACCGGCAAAAGAATACATGTTTATTTTATTTGTTACTCCTGTTGGCCCTTATTTTAAGGGAGGTTTCCAAACCACGCCATTTTTAATAATGCGCGAATTCGACCGTTCAGCTCCATTAGGAATGGGAAAATATAAAGTTGGTGGGAATTATGCCGCGAGCCTAATTGCAGGGAAAAAAGCTCATGATATGGGCTATTCAAATATTTTTTATCTTGATGCCAAAGAAAAGAAATATATTGATGAATGTGGCGCTGCTAATTTTTTTGGAATTAAAAACAATACATATATTACACCAAAATCAGCATCAATATTACCTTCGATAACTAATAAAAGTCTGATGGTTCTGGCTAAAGAAATGGGAATGAAAGTGGAACAACGACTCGTACCTGTTGAAGAGTTGGAAACTTTTGAAGAAGCCGGAGCATGTGGTACAGCAGCTGTAATAAGTCCAATTCAACGAATCGATGATTACGATGAAAAAAAATCGTATGTATTTTCGAAAGATGGAAAACCCGGCCCAATAAGTAAAAAACTATATGATAAACTCTGTGGAATACAGTACGGTGATGAACCGGATAATCACGGATGGGTTACGGTAATTTAAAATCTAACTAAAAGAAGATATTGACATTATTCAGATAAGGTTTTATTGTAAAATAACTATAATTTGAGTATATAGCTGATACAAACATGTGGAAATAATTGCACCTGTTTCTGTATGATTTTAATTATTTAGCTGTCGCTTTTCTTATTGCGGATGTGTATTTGGTGTACAATGTTTTTGGCAAGTTCGGAAAAGGTAGCTCCCATAAACGATTTTGTATTGATTGCTACAGGTACTCCGTTATCACCGCTTTCTCTAATACTTTGAACAATTGGAATTTGCCCAAGTAACTTTAACCCAAGTTTATCTGCAAGAATTTTACCTCCATCTTTACCGAAAATATAATATCTGTTTTCAGGAAACTCTTCAGGAGTAAACCACGACATATTTTCAATTAATCCTAAAACAGGTATATCTATTGATTTGCTTTGGAACATGCTGATTCCACGGATAACATCTGCAAGCGCTACATCTTGCGGTGTAGTTACAATAACAGCCCCTGTTACTGGTATAGATTGTACTATGGTAAGATGAATATCACTTGTTCCCGGAGGAAGGTCAATAAGTAAATAATCAAGTTCATCCCAGTTGCTTTCAGTAATTAATTGTTTCAACGCATTTGAAGCCATCGGACCACGCCATACTACGGCACTTTCGTTATCTACAAAAAAACCTATTGATAAAAATTTTACACCATATTTTTCAATCGGATTTATTACTTCTCGTCCTTCAACGTTTTCATTAATTGGCCGTTCACCTTCTGTTCCAAACATTTTCGGTATTGAAGGGCCAAAAACATCGGCATCAATAAGTCCAACTTTGGCTCCTGTATTTGCTAATGCAACAGCAATATTAACCGCAACTGTTGACTTTCCAACGCCTCCTTTACCCGAAGCTATTACAACAATATTCTTTATTTGCGGTAACAAGGAATGTTCTGTGTCCTTATTAAGGAATTTAACAGCTATTTGATTTCTTATTTCGGTCTGTTCTCCGAAATGTTTTTTAATGGTTTCTTCACATGCTAAAACAAGAGGCTCTATATTCCAGTCGTTACTATGCTTGAAAACAAGCGAAAAACTTATACGCTGTCCTGCTATTCGAATTTCCCGAACCATATTGAGCGAAACAATATCGTACTTACTTCCCGGATATAATACAGTTCTTAATACATCTGTTACATTTTTCAGAACAATTAATTTTCCGGGAACATCTGCCATATCTGACTATTAAATAAAATGAAATAAATGTACATTTTTAAGTATCCTGAATTTCCTGTAATAAACCAAACTTACTTCAGTGTAAAATCGGCTGATACTGTAACTTTGATGCTTTTCCTTACCGAACTTGTATTGTACATGCCAAAATCGGAAACTTCTGTTGAATAAGGTTCTGTTATCTGAAAAACACCTGCCCGGGCAGCAATAAGTTTATCTACTTTCAAATCGGTTGAAGAGGTAATTTCTTCCGCACGTTCGTAGGCATTTTGGGTAGCTTTGCCAAGTAGTTGTTTTTTTATTTCTTCAATCACACTACTATAAAATTCCATTGTAGAATCATCGAAAGTTACACCCGCATTAACAAACAATTCGGGATTAATGGCATGTTTTTCCACTTCCTTAATTTCGTTTGATACTATGTAAATACGCTGGTTGAGGGTGTAACCTTCGTGACCGCTTTGTCCATACTCTCGATTCACACTAATAGGAAATATCTTAAACTCCGTGGTTTGAATTCCGGTTTTCCCCCATATTTCCTGGAAATGTTTGAGTTTGAGTGCCATAGCTTTATATCCTTCATTAGTTCCGGTAAGCGAAACGCGCTCTGAAAAACTTACCGACCATTTTACTATGTCACTGTCAAACTCTTCGGTACCATATCCAACTACACGCACCGTTTGTTGTACTTGTCCGGAGTGTTTATAGAACCATCCCAATAAACTGAAAGCAATAATTATTGAAACACCAAGAATAAAAGCCCATGAATTTTTCATACATATAAATTTAAATTCTTTAATATTAGTCTAATAAATACAGCAATACCCCTTAATCTTAATTTAAACACCTTAAGATAAGGCGATGTGCACAAAGTAGTATTTTGGAAAGCACATTTCAAAATTTTTTAACAGTTATTGTCTAAGAACAATAATTATTTAACTCAAGCGACTTTAAAAATAAAAAAATCAAAATCTGCGTTTCTACCAGATTATAAAAACAAAGAAACTTACCGGATAAGTTTCTTCTTGACCCCCTTCCATTAACTGCTTCGCTATTGACAATTATTTACCCCTGAAGTCCCTGAAGGGGACTTTGCCGCCCTGCCTCTTTCGGGGGCGGGATGCGTGTCAGTCTTTTGGGTGCGCCCGATGGTTATTTTGAACACTCCCGCAGGCGCAATTTAGGTATATTTCGTCTGTTTCGTGCCTGCAAAGACAGTATTTTTGACAA
>JAITWJ010000125.1 GCA_031285325.1 Bacteroidales bacterium | reverse complement strand
TGATGGAAACATGCTTAATTGATACATCTTTTACAAGCGGTCGTATATGTCATGATAACTCATCAGCAATAAAAAAAGATACTGTTTCATTCCAAAGCAGACGCAGCAAAAAGAACTGAATCTGCAGTAAAATTACATCAGTATGAGCAGGCAGAATGTCGTCCGATTATTTATATGTATGAGAGTGGGGTTTCCGCAGATGCTCAGGGGGAGCAGCTACACAGTAGAGGAAGGATATTCTATGGCATCAAGGATTGGCACAGTAGGGGAAGAGTGAATGCGACTGGGGCTGTTCATCGTTTCAAAATACTCAACATCTGTTTAACTGCTGACCGGCTGATTCCGTCGCTTCCTGACAGATCTGTTGTCGTGATGGCCAATGCCGCTTTTCATCAGAGAGTGGACACACTGAAGGCGATCAGAACGAAGGGACACGATGTTTTATTCCTGCCACCATACAGCCCAAACTTGAATCCCATTGAGAAGAAATGGATGCAGGCTAAAAACATCAAAAAAAGCCGAAGATGTAAACTGTATCAACTTTTTCAAATATTTTTAGTATGAAGGTTTATTATATGAGTTAGCTATATAATAGCTTTGAAAATAACCGTGCTAATAATGGAATAGAACTCAATTTTTAAAAAAGTTATCAACAAATGTATAAAAAGTGGATTAAAGTGGATTAAAGTGGATTAATTTATTTAATTTAGCGGTTGTTTTTAAGAAAATAGGGATGGCTACATTTATAGGCGATTATCCATGCAAAGTTGATGTCAAAGGGAGGATAATTCTTCCTGCGGCATTTAAAAAAATGATGCCAGCTGGTGCAGAAGACCGTTTTGTAGTGCGAAAAGATATATTCGATGACTGTCTTGTTCTGTATTCTGTGGAGGATTGGAATAATCAGTTGGAAAAAATCAGGAAGCGAATGAATCCTTATAACAGAGAACATAATATGTTTCTGAGGAATTTTTTTAAAGATACGGCCGAGCTTTTACTCGATAATAACAACCGTTTCCTTATTCCCAAAAGACTTATGGAACAGTTAGGTGCTCTAAGGGATGTGGTATTGGCCGGACAGGATGGCCGTATTGAAATATGGGCTGCAGAGGCTTACGGAAAAATTGGAATACCCGCAGAAGATTTTGCCTCTCTGGCAGAAAAACTGTTGGGTGGAAACCCTGGCGAATTTCAGTAGGTTATGGTATATCATATTCCAGCATTACTCAAAGAAAGTATTGACGGGCTGAATATAAGCCCTGAAGGGATATACGTTGATGTTACATTCGGAGGGGGGGGGCATTCGAGAAAGATTCTGGAACGATTAAAAAAAGGCAGGCTGATTGCTTTCGATCAGGATGAGGATGTCTGTAAAAATATAATAGACGATTCTCGCTTTCTTTTCCTGAACCAGAATTTCAGATTTCTGAAAAACAATTTGTTCTTTAATGGTATTGACAAAATTGACGGACTTATTGCAGACCTCGGCGTTTCGTTCCATCAGTTCGACGAACCGCAAAGAGGTTTTACGTTCAGGAGCAACTCGCCGCTTGACATGCGGATGAACAGAGCGGGATGCGTTACTGCGGCCGTATTGCTCAATACTCTTGATGAAAATTCTCTCGCGGATATTCTTTACAATTATGGGGAGTTTACCAATTCAAGAAAGATAGCAAAAGAGATAGCGTTGGCAAGAATGTCATCACCGTTAACAACAGTAAACCACCTTGAGAGGGCAGTGGGGAAGTTTGTCCCTTTCAGACAGGAGCATAAATTTTATGCAAGGCTTTTTCAATCGCTCAGGATTGCTGTTAATCATGAAATTGATTACCTTAAAGAGATGCTTGAGCAAGCCCTGCAATTGTTGAAGCCCGGCGGCAGACTGGCCGTAATAACTTATCATTCGCTTGAAGACAGGGTTGTAAAAAACTTTATGAAAACAGGAAATTTTGATGGTGTTGAGAATAAAGATTTTTATGGAAGTGTTGAAACACCCTTTCGTATAATAACAAAAAAAGGAATCATACCTGATGAGAAAGAAATATTGAAAAATAACAGGGCAAGAAGCGCACGGCTAAGAATTGCTGAAAAAATATAAACATGCAGGAAGCAGAGAGGCAAAATATTAAACAATCGAAAAAAAGTTCTTTTTTTAAAGAACTGCTTAGTGGCTCAATGGTTTCGGAAAAACTCATTTTGAATAATTTGGGATATATTGTGTTTTTGACATTTTTAGCGGTTATTTACATAGCTAACAGGTATAATGCTGAAAAAATAATCCGAGAAACTGCCAGATTGCAAAGTGAAGTTAAAGACCTGAAGGCTGAGGCATTATCAACCTCATCAAGATTAATGAATATTAGCAGGCAATCGAAGGTGTATAATATGATTAAAGAAAAAGGGCTTGATATTGAGGAGCTAAAAATGCCTCCATACAGGCTTGTGGTTAATAGAAAAGGATTGAATGGCAATCAGAGATGAAATAGCATGGCGCAGTGGTGTGGTTTATGTGGCACTGGCGTTGTTGGCGGTAGCTATTATCGCTCGTGTTTTTGTCCTGCAGGTGGTTGAACGTTCCAAATGGACAAAAATGAGCGAACAATATGTTTTCAAGCCATTCCCTACAACTGCTGTGCGTGGCGATATTCTTGCTGACGATGGCCGTTTGCTTGCCGGCGATGTGCCGTATTATACAGTTCATATGGATCCTCTCAGCACGGGTATGTCATCTAAAACATGGTCTGATGGCATAGACAGCCTTTGTAAAGGATTTGAACGTATTCTTGGTGGACAGGCAGAGGTATGGAAAACCACACTAACGGATGCAAGAAAACGTGGAAATAAATATTTGCTGATAAGGCGAGGTATTGGTTACGAAACTCTTGCAAAACTTAAAAAACTGCCAATTTTCAGAGAAGGCCAGCATAAGGGAGGTATGATTGTTGATGATGAAAACAGGAGAATACGGCCGCATAATGAGTTAGCCGCAAGAACAATAGGCTACCTTAACTTAGGGGAAGAAGGAAACAGTGTTGGAGTTGAAGGTGCTTTTGACAATGAGCTTGCAGGCAAAAATGGAATTACAATAAAACAGAAGCTTGTGGGAGGCGACTGGATACCTGTTGACGAGCCCGGTTCGATAGATTCAGAAAACGGAAACGATGTTATTACCACAATTAATATTGATTTGCAGGACGTAGCCTCAACAGCTCTTGCAACACAATTGCGAAGATATAATGCGCACCATGGTTGCGCAGTTTTGATGGATGTAAAAACAGGAGACATCAAAGCTATTGCCAATCTTGGGTTGGGCGGAGATGGTGTTTATCGTGAAATTTATAATTATGCTATCAGAGAAAGTGCCGAACCTGGTTCCACTTTTAAACTACCCGCATTAATGGCAGCGCTTGAGGATGGAGTTATAGATACGGGAGATATTGTAGATACAGGTTCTGGAAGTGTCAGGTATTATGACCATACAATACGCGACACCAAAGAAGACGGTTATGGAAAGATAAGTGTCAAGAAAGTTTTCGAGAATTCTTCAAATGTCGGAATGTCAAAGATTATTAATGAATGCTATAAAAACAAACCGAAAGATTTTATTGACCGGTTATATGCAATGGGGCTTAACAGTAAACTTGGCCTGCAGATAGAAGGGGAAGGACCACCTTTTATAGGGTATCCCGGAGTCAGCCCATGGTCGGGTATTTCATTACCTATGATGTCGCATGGCTACGAAGTATTGTTAACTCCGATTCAGACACTCGCTTTTTACAATGCTGTTGCAAATGATGGGAAAATGGTAAAGCCGCGTTTTGTAGCGGCAATTGAAAGAAATGGTGTTGTAATAAAACGGTTTGAATCTGAAGTTATAATAAATTCTATTGCTTCTAAAGCTACAATCGAAAAAGCCAAAAGCATGATGGAGGGCGTTGTTGAAAACGGCACGGCTGTAAACCTGAAAAATCCCAATTATAAAATAGCCGGAAAAACCGGTACAGCTCAAATTGCAAAAAACAATCGTGGATATCGACAGGGAGGCGTATCTTACCAGGCTTCGTTTGTTGGCTATTTTCCTGCCGAGAATCCTCTTTATTCCTGTATTGTCGTTGTCAACGCACCGTCCAGCGGAGTGTATTACGGAAATATAGTTGCAGGAACTATTTTCAAGGAAATATCGGACAGAGTGTTTGCAACAAGATTTTACAAAGATTATAAATCTGAAAATAAAGATAATGCAAAGCCTGTAGCGCCTGAAGTCGGGAATGGATTTGGAGACGATATAAACGAAGTCCTTAGCGGATTTGACGTCCGTATAAGAAAGACATCAAAGGAACAGTGGGTAACTACACGAGAAAGCGGAGATACAATAACACTTACTCCGGTAAACATTAACACAGGACTTGTTCCCGATGTTAGGGGTATGAGTTTGCGTGATGCTGTTTATCTGCTCGAAAGTTATGGATTGAGGGTAAAATGTAATGGCAAGGGCAAAGTATTAAGGCAATCTCCCGAACATGGAGCAAGATTTCCGGCAGGGGCGTTAGTAACACTTGAAATGAATATGTAATATGACAAGTATAGAAAATATCCTGAATAATATTTCAGTAATATCTGTTACTGGCGACACGTCTGTTGTTATCAGTTCGGTGGAGTTTGATTCCAGAAAAGTTACCGAAGGCTCGATGTTTGTTGCGGTAAAAGGAATTAACGCAGACGGACATCAGTTTATCAACCAGTCGGTTGCCGCGGGTGCCTCTGCTGTTTTATGCGAACAGATTCCTGAAAATCCTTCCTGCGAAGTATGTTGGATAACGGTTAACAACTCGGCAAAAGCTCTTGGTGAGGTTGCTTCAAATTTTTACAATAATCCTTCACTTAACTTTAATCTTGTTGGTGTAACCGGCACAAACGGAAAAACAACAGTTGCTACTTCGCTATATAACATGTTTATGAAGTTGGGATATAAATGCGGCCTTTTCTCAACAGTTTGTAATTATATAAATGGCAGAAAATTGGCTACAACTTATACAACTCCCGATCCGTTGTATCTTAATAAAACGCTTGCAGATATGGAGGCTGAAGGTTGCGATTATGTTTTTATGGAAGTAAGTTCTCATTCTGCCGATCAGCAAAGAATTGCCGGATTGCGGTTTGCCGGTGCCATATTTACGAACCTTACACATGACCATCTCGATTATCATAAAACATTTGATAATTATCTTGCTGCCAAGAAAAGTTTTTTTGATTCTCTTACGCCGTCTGCATTTGCCCTTGTCAATATTGACGACAGAAATGGTCGTATTATGCTTCAAAACTGTAAAGCTTCACATCATACCTTTTCGATAAGGACGATGGCTGACTTCAGGTGTTCCATTTTAGAATGTGGATTTTCGGGCATGTGCATAAAAATTAACGGAGAAGAAGTATGGGTTAAGTTTATAGGCGATTTCAATGCGTCAAATCTGTTAGCCGTATATGCCTCGTCAGTGTTACTCGGCGCCGAAAGCAGGGAAGCGCTTACGGTTATAAGCAATTTGAATCCTGTATCGGGCAGGCTTGAGGCAGTTGAAGGTAATTCAGAAATATCCGGTATTGTAGATTATGCCCATACCCCTGACGCTTTAAGCAATGTGATTGAAACTATTAAAAGGCTGAGGCAGGGTAATGCCAAGCTGATAACTGTAGTCGGAGCCGGAGGCGATCGCGACAAAACCAAAAGGCCGAAAATGGCTTTAATATCGGCTCAGGGAAGCGATAAATTGATACTTACTTCAGATAATCCACGCAATGAAAGTCCGGAAGCAATACTTGACGATATGGAATCAGGTATAACTGCCGATTTAAAGAAAAAAACACTCAGGATAACCGACAGAAAAGAAGCTATAAGGGCCGCTGTTATGCTGGCCGGAAAGGGAGATGTGATTCTGGTTGCCGGTAAAGGTCATGAAACATATCAGGATATTAAAGGAGTAAAATATCATTTCGATGACAAAGAAGAATTAATAAAAGCCCTTGAAACAAAAAAGTAAAAATGCTGGTATATCTTTTTAAATATCTCAATACACTTAATTTTCCCGGAGCCGGGGTGTTTCAATACATATCATTCCGAGCTGCGATGGCTGTTATAACCTCGCTTCTGATTTCGCTGTTGATTGGTAAAAAAATAATCATGTATTTGCAGCGAAAGCAAATTGGCGAAGTGGTACGTAATCTGGGGCTTGAAGGGGAATATCAAAAAAAGGGAACGCCTTCGATGGGTGGAGTTATAATACTTGCTTCAATTATTATTCCCACGCTCCTTTTTGCAAAGCTGGATAATGTTTATGTTATTCTGATGCTTCTTACAACCATTTGGTTGGGAGCAATAGGATTCCTTGACGATTATATCAAGATATTTAAAAAATCAAAAGACGGACTTGCCGGAAGATTCAAAATTGTCGGACAGGTGGGGCTTGGGCTTATTGTGGGGTTGACCCTGTTTTTCAGCAAAGATGTAATTATTGAAGAAAAAGTACGGGTTTCAAATCTGACAGTTAAAGAGAGAAGTGAAATTCTTACATCAACAGAAAGAGTCAATCCGCAAAGCGAGGTTTTTCTGGAGAGGAAATCAACCAAAACGACAATACCGTTTGTAAAGAATAATGAATTTGATTATGAATGGCTTGTGTCTTTTATTCCTAAAGATTACAGGCAACCTTTTAAATGGATTGTTTTTGTGGCAATCGTAATTTTCATTGTTACTTCCGTTTCAAACGGTGTTAACCTTACCGACGGTCTCGATGGTCTTGCGACTGGAACTTCCGCTATTGCTGTTGCCGCTTTGGGAATTTTAACCTATCTGTCAAGTAACTTGATATATGCAAGTTATCTTAAAATAATGTATATTCCGGGAACAGAGGAGCTTGTGGTTTTTTCAGGCGCTTTCATAGGCGCTGCCATAGGTTTTTTATGGTACAATTCGTATCCCGCACAGGTTTTTATGGGTGATACCGGCAGCCTTGCCTTAGGCGGTATTATTGCCGTGCTGGCCATTATAATAAGAAAAGAACTGCTGATTCCGATACTGTGCGGCATATTCCTTGTCGAAAACCTGTCGGTTGTTTTACAGGTAACATGGTTTAAGCATACAAAAAACAGATATGGAGAAGGGAAAAGAATTTTTCTTATGGCGCCTCTTCATCACCACTATCAGAAAAAAGGATATCCTGAACCAAAAATTGTTACACGTTTTTGGATTATAGCCATAATACTTGCCGTTGTTAGTATTGTAACCCTGAAAATCAGATAATATGAAGAAAAAGATTGTAATACTTGGAGCAGGTGAAAGTGGAACAGGATCGGCAGTTCTGGCGCATAAACAGGGTTTTGATGTTTTTGTATCAGACAAAGGGGTTATAAGGCAAAAATATCGCGAAATACTCTCTGCATACGATATCAACTGGGAGGAAGGCAAACATACTGAAGAAATCATTTTATCGGCCGATGAGATAATTAAAAGTCCCGGCATACCGGAAGATTCACCATTATTGATCTCTGTCAGGCACAGAAATATTAAAATAGTTTCTGAAATAGAATTTGCAGGACGATATGCCAAAGGTAAAAAGATATGTGTAACTGGCAGCAACGGAAAAACAACGGTTACAAATCTTATTTACCACATACTGAAAAAAGCGGGAATGAATGCGGTAATGGTTGGCAATGTTGGCAACAGTTTTGCAATGGCTGTGGCCGATAATTCATTCGATTTTTACGTAATTGAACTAAGCAGTTTTCAACTTGACGGAATGTATGAGTTTAAGGCAGATATTGCTGTACTGATGAATATTACTCCAGACCATCTTGACAGGTACGATTATAACTTACAGAATTATGTCGATTCCAAATTAAGGATAACACAGAATCAAACAAAGTCCGATTACCTTATCTATTGGGGGGATGATCCTGTCATCAATGCCGAGATGAAGAAAAAAAGCTATAATATGACACTGCTTCCCTTTTCTGATGAAAAACATGAAGGAATGGCAGCATATGTTTCCGATAACAATCTGATTATTGATTACCTGAATAAAACCAATCTTATGACAATTTATGAATTGGCGCTTAAAGGCCGTCACAACATTTACAATTCCATGGCTGCGTCTCTGGCAAGCAAGGTTCTAAATATCCGTAAAGAGACAATACGAGAAAGTCTTGCCGATTTTCATGGGGTTGAACACAGGCTTGAACCGGTGATAACTGTTTGCGGAATAAAATTTATTAACGACTCAAAAGCTACTAACGTCAATTCTGCATGGTATGCGCTTGAGTGTATGGAAACGGAAGTTGTATGGATTGTTGGGGGAATTGATAAGGGCAACGACTATTCTGAACTGTTTTCCATAGTGAAGAAAAAAGTTAAGGCAATTGTTTGCATGGGAAAAGACAACAGGAAAATTATAGATGTCTTTAGCGACAAGGTAGCTACAATTATTGAAACAGGTTCAATGGAAGAAGCTGTAAGATCATCTTATTATCTTGCAAAAAAAGGCGATACCGTGTTGCTGTCGCCTGCTTGTGCAAGTTTTGATCTTTTTAAAAATTATGAAGACAGAGGACATCAGTTTAAAACGGTGGTAAGAAATCTTTAATATGCAGCGAGGATGGTTTATAAAAACGTTTAAAGGCGACAGGGTCATCTGGGGGCTTGTAGTTATTTTTATGTTTTATTCCCTGCTTGCCGTTTACAGTTCTTCGTCAATGTCGGCCTTTAAGGAGTATGGCGGCAATACAGCCCATTTCTTTTGGTCGCAGTTCATAATGCTGTCGTTCAGTATGGGAATAATTGTAATAGTGCATTATTTGCCCTGTCGTATTTACTTTTCCTTAGCCGGTTTGTTCCTTATAGCTGCAGTAATACTGTTAGCGCTTACTTTTATTTTTGGAGTAAGGATAAATGGCGCTACACGTTTCCTTCCTATTCCCGGAACAGGATTTACCATACAAACATCAGATTTGGCTAAGGTGGCATTGATAATATATTTGGCACGGTCGCTGGCTTTATATCAAAACGAACTGAATAATTTCATACATGTTACCAAATATTTTATGTTTCCCGTAGCATTAATATGCGGACTTATTATGCCTGAAAATCTTTCAACAGCCGTCATGATATTTGGGATGAGCATGATAATTATGTTTATAGGCCGTATTCCGTTCAAGTTTCTGTTGGCTTACATTGGCCTTGCCGTAGCGGGCATACTGGTTATTGTAATGCTGCTTATAGCATTTACGGAATCGAACAGGTTTGGGACATGGAAAAACAGACTGGATAACTTTATATCAAGAACTGAAAATCCGGATGCCGACTATCAGTCTAATCATGCAAAAGTTGCAATTTCAACAGGCGGATTATTCGGAAAAGCTCCGGGAAAAAGCTCTCAACGGAATATACTGCCGCAATCAAACTCCGATTTCATTTTTGCAATAATAATTGAAGAATATGGATTGTTTTTTGGGGCTATACCGCTGATTCTTGCATATATGATATTGATGTTTAGAGGAATAACTATTGCCAAAAAATGTGAGACAGCTTTCCCTGCCTATCTGGTTATGGGGCTGATTGTTATGATTGTAGTTCAGGCTATACTCAATATGCTTGTTGCGGTAGGTTTATTTCCCGTTACAGGACAAACTTTGCCTATGGTAAGCTGGGGAAGAACGTCGGTATTGATAATGAGTTTTTCTATTGGTGCTGTTTTGAGCGTTAGTAGAGTTTTAAATGCAAGAGCAGAAAATGAAGAGCTTCAAGACGAAGAAAAAACGGATATTGGAGAAAAAATATATGACACAGCAAAGGCATAAAAAGATAATTATCAGCGGAGGAGGAACTGGCGGACACATCTTTCCGGCAATATCCATTGCAAATGCCTTAATGGCGGCAGATGCATCTACCGAGATACTTTTTGTGGGTGCCGAAGGAAGAATGGAAATGGAAAAAGTTCCTGCCGCAGGGTTCAGGATAATCGGACTTCCGGTTAAGGGGTTCAGCCGAAAGTTTACGCTTGAAAATATTAAAGTCCTTTTTAAGGCAATCAGGTGTTTGATATTGGCAAAAAACATTATAAAAAACTTTAATCCTGATGCCGTTGCAGGTGTTGGCGGATATGCCAGCGGTCCGGTTTTGCTCCGGGCTGCAATGATGAAAATACCTACGGTTATTCAGGAACAGAACAGTTATGCAGGGGTTACAAACAGACTCCTTGCAAAGAAAGCATCAGCAATATGTGTGGCTTATGATGAGATGGATAAATACTTTCCCGGACAAAAAATTGTTAAGACGGGAAATCCGGTAAGACAAAATTTTGAAAATATTGGCAGCCTGAAAGATGAAGCACTTGATTTTTTCGGGCTGAAACGTAACAGGCCGGTTGCGCTTGTGCTCGGAGGCTCTCTTGGTGCAGGAAGTATTAATAAGTGCTTGTCGGAAAACATCGGTAAACTGACAGGTTCTGACTGTCAATGGATATGGCAAACAGGGAGTTATTATTATGAAGATATCAAAAAACTTGTTTCGGGTTTACCGGACGGGAAAATTTCCGCACATGGATTTATCAGCAGGATGGACTTGGCTTACGCCGCCGCCGATGTGATTGTTTCGAGAGCCGGAGCCGGAACAATTTCCGAACTGTGCCTTGTCGGAAAGCCTGTTATTTTAATACCTTCTCCCAATGTTGCAGAAGATCATCAGACAAAAAATGCAAAAGCGCTGGCCGATAAGAATGCGGCCATACTGATGCCTGACAGCATGATAGCAGAAAACCTTACAGACAGCATAATCGACCTGCTTGGCAATACGGCCAAACGGAAAGAACTGTCGGAAAATATTTTAAAAATGGCAGAGAAAGATGCCGATAAACGTATAGCAGAAGTAATATTTAAATTAGTTCAGTGATGACAGATTTTGGTAAAATAAAAGGATTCTATTTTGTAGGCATAGGCGGTATAGGAATGAGCGCTATTGCACTTTATTTTATTAAAGGAGGTTTTTATGTGGCCGGTTACGACAGGTGCGAAAGTAAAATCACGGAATCTCTTGCATCAAAAGGCTGTAATATAAGCTTTAATGACAATACAGATTCGCTTCCTGAACTGTTTGTTAACCATGTTGAAAAAAATAATGTTATTGTTGTTTATACCCCTGCTATTCCATCCGAGAGCAAAATATTATCGTTTTTCAGGGAAGAAGGCTACGCCATAATGAAACGGTCTGAAATTTTGGGGTTGATTTCAGCCAATACCAAAACGCTTGCCATTGCAGGTTCCCATGGAAAAACCACTGTTTCCACAATGACAGCCCATATATTTAAACAGTCAAAAATTGACTGTTCGGCTTTTCTCGGCGGAATATCAAAAAACTACGAATCGAATCTTTTGCTTGGCAACAGTAATTTTACGGTTATTGAAGCTGATGAATTTGACCGCTCCTTTCACAGGCTTGCACCCACAATGGCTGCCGTAACGTCTCTCGATGCCGATCATCTTGATGTCTATGGCGACCGAAAAACCATGGTTGAAGCCTACAATATTTTCTGCAGTAAAATCCGGAAAGACGGAAAATTAGTTGTAAATAAAAAAATCAGAAGCGAGATAATTGTTCCCGACGGTGTTACATGTTACACCTATGGAACAGAAAACGGTTCAGATTTTTATACTCATAATATTAGGCATTGTCCCGACGGTTACAGGTTTAATATCAAAACACCATGGAATGTAACTGAAGATATATTTTTTCCTTTCCCGGGTATAATAAATATTGAAAATTTTACGGTTGCTTCGGCAATAGCACTGCTTTGCGGTGTGGAAGAAGATGAGATAATAAAGGCGGCAATGCTGTTCAGTGGCGTAAGGAGAAGATTTGATATTCGTGCCGACATTGGAGGCATTACATATGTTGACGATTATGCTCATCACCCTGAAGAAATAAGGGCGTTTATAAAATCAGTAAAAGAATACTTCAAGGGAAGAAAAATTACCGGAATATTCCAGCCGCATCTGTTTACGCGCACCAGAGATAACGCCGACGGATTTGCCGCCATACTCGATGAACTGGACGAAACCATTCTGCTCCCTGTATATCCTGCACGCGAAGAGCCGATAGAAGGCGTATCGTCTGAAATGATTTTTCGGCGTATGCAGTCGGTCAATAAAAAATTGATGGAAAAGGAAGATCTGGTAAATGCTCTCGATGTAAATAACCTCGACGTGTTGCTTACCATGGGCGCCGGCGATATCGATAAACTTGTGGAGCCTGTTGAAGAAAAAATAAGAAAGGCGAAAGGATGAAGAAAGCGCTGAAAATATTAACAGTAATACCTCTGCTGTATCTGGTTATAGTGCCTGTTTATCTTGCCGGCTCTACTAACAGAAAATCTGTGGCCAGAGTGAGTATTATTATCAGCGATTCGTCCGATTATCACTTTATTACCGGAAAATACCTGCACAGTGTGTTTTTAAACGGTTCCGGTGATGTTACAGGCAAACCGGTCAGAGACGTTTCGCTTGGGAATATTGAAAAAAACATAAAAACACTCCGGGAATTAAAAACCGTAGAAGCCTACACTACCATCGACAGGAAACTTGTGATATGGGCTGCCCAGCGTCATCCCGTAATGCGGGTGATGCCCGATGAGGGTGGAGATTACTTTATTGATGAGGAAGGCATTGTTGTCAGAAAACGGAATGCGTACAATCCGAGGCTGCATATGGTTGTCGGAAACATAAATATAAGCAGGGCAATGCTTAACGGCGTCAGTATTCTCGACACAACCGTAAAAAACACGATATTGAAAGATATTTATTATCTGGTGGAATTTATCGGTAAAGACAGTTTCTGGTCGGCGCAGATAGACCAGGTTTTTGTTGACAGGAATAACGAAATAAACCTTATACCAAGGATTGGGAATCATACAGTACATCTGGGTAGTGCCGAAAACGTTAAAACCAAGTTTGAAAATCTTGAGGCATTTTATAAAAACGTTCTTCCCGAAGTGGGATGGAACAAATATTCAGTTATAAATCTTGAATTTAAAGATCAGATAGTGTGTAAAAAAAGATAATATAAAATATAATTTATCATGGGTAAAAACGAACAGTATGTAGCGGCCATAGACATTGGGACAACAAAAATAGTCTCGATTGTAGGAAAGAAAACCGGGAATGGGAAAATAGAGATTCTCGGACTCAGCAAAGCTCTTTCTACGGGTGTAAAAAGAGGAGTGGTTCAGAATATTGAAGAAACGGTGCTGTCGATTCAGAAAACCGTTGAAGATGTTCAGAAACTGTCGGGGGTAACATTCTCCGAAGTCTTTGTGGGAATTGCCGGCCAGCATATAAAAAGCATGAAAAACCGCGGTTACATAACCCGCGAAAACTATGAAGACGAAATAGGAAAAACCGAAGTATTCAAGCTTATAGACGATATGTACAAAATTCATATCAATATTGGCGAAGAAATTATCCATGTGTTGCCGCAAAGCTTCATTGTTGACAATGAAACCGGAATAAAGAATCCGATAGGCATGTGCGGTAAACGCCTTGAAGCAAACTTTCACATCGTAATAGGCCAGGTTGCCGCAGCCAAGAATATCGAAAAATGTATTCGCAAGGCAGACATGACGGTTAAGGATATGATTCTCGAACCGCTGGCTTCGGCCGATGCAACCTTAACCGACGATGAAAAGGAGGCCGGAGTTGTTCTGGTCGATATAGGAGGCGGAACTACCGATGTGGCGGTTTATTACGACAACATAATACGCCACACCGCTGTTATACCTTTTGGCGGAAATGTTGTAACCAAAGACATAAAGGAAGGATGCGCAATTTTGCAGCGTCATGCCGAACTGCTTAAAATGCGTTATGGCAGTGCGCTTGGCGACATAGCCCCCGAAAACAAGGTTGTTTCAATACCCGGCATAAGCGGCAGAGACTCAAAGGAAATATCATTTAAAAGCCTGGCCTACATCATACAGTCGAGGATGGAAGAAATTATAGACGCCGTAAACTTCGAGATTCAGAACTCCGGATACTCCGACAAGCTTGCCGCGGGCGTTGTAATTACCGGCGGCGGAGCAATGCTTAAACACCTGCCGCAGCTTATGAAATTTAAAACGGCAATGGACGTAAGAATAGGCTACCCCAACGAACACCTTGGCGGAACATCCAAAACCGAAATAAACCAGCCAATGTACGCTACGGCAGTAGGGCTTATAATGAGGGGATTTGAGTATCTCGACACATACAAGAAAACATTTAACGCATCACGTGGCGGTCATGCAACAGCCGAAAAGGCAAACGTAAGGGAAGAAAAGATAACCGTTGAGCCAACCCCGGTTGCCGATAAAAGCGCCGAGGAAAAATTATCTACAATAGAAAAAATAAAAGGATATCTTTCGCGAATGTTTGAAGTAGAAGACCAGCCAATTAAATAACAGTATTTTTTATTAATAACTGATGTTACCTTTAAATTTGTTCAAGCAGGAAATTCGATTCCCCAAGTAGGAAATTCAATTTCCCAAGTAGGAAATTCAATTTCCCAAGTAGGAAATTCAATTTCCCAAGTAGGAAATTCAATTTCCCAAGTAGGAAATTCAATTTCCCAAGTAGGAAATTCAATTTCCCAGGTAGGAA
>JAITWJ010000015.1 GCA_031285325.1 Bacteroidales bacterium | reverse complement strand
TTAACATTTTTCCAGCCGGTCAATCGGTTGGCCGTGTCGTAATTGAAATACTCCATCTGTCCAGTATATCTGTCCAGCCGCGAACTGGCATTTCCCCAGTTGTTGAACTGGATGCTTAAAGTCATGTGCAAAACGATTTTGAAATACATGACGTATATTTTCTGAATTTCTTCCGAATATTAAAAAATATTACTTGATGTAGTTATTCGTGCTATCGGGCTTATGGTCAAATTGCTTGAAATGCCAAGTTTCATTTACATCATACTTTTTATTGTTGTATGAAAAATGTTCTTCTGTAATACTGTAAGTAGTATCATTCTCAATATGGCCGCTTCGCCTCCATACTGTCAATCCTCCTTCATCTGGTGCAGCCCAACGTTCATATCCAATCCTGCTACCAAATATTGTAAAAACACCCCAGCGAGTTTTGTCCTTCCTTAATGATTCATGTTCTTGTATCATCCGTTTTTCTATAGCATCCAAATCATTGGATAGATAATAAGCACGAGTTGATAATACCGTTCCGTTTCTATATAAAAACGAAATCATTGTATAATCTTCGTTACTATTATAATAATAGTAATACCCATCAAGTCTCAATTGATTGCCATTGTAATCAACTCTCTTCATTGAAAGTTTTTCGTCGGAATAAAATATTTTGCAACAAGACACCAATATTCCAAAAACAGTTACTGTTAAAACTAAAATTATTGTTTTCATATCTCCTATTTTAAATAAATTCACCATAAAGTTCCGCCACCGCTATAACCTAATTGCCACCACCATCTTGGCTTCAAATCCAATACTTCAAACCATTTGGTTTCACCACCTGTCATAAAGTCGTGGGCAAAGCGATTTTGAAATTACTTGATAAAAACATTTGTACTGTCAGGCTTGGGAAAAAATTCCTTGAAGTGCCAAACATCATTTACATGATACGTTTTATTATTGTATGAATAAAAACGTTTTGTAATACAAAAAGTAGTGTCATTCACAATATTACCGGTAGTTTTACACACGGTTAATCTTCCTTCGTCTGGAGCAACCCATTCTTCATATTCAATTTTATGATCAACTACAGAGAAAACTCCCCAACGAGTTTTCTCTTTTTTTAGATTTTCATATTGGCTGATCATTTGTTTCTCTACAATATCTAAGTCAGCGGACAGGTAGGCGCGAGTTAATAACATTGTCCCAGTTCTATACAAAAACAAAACAAGTGTATAGCCGTTATTGTCATGATAGTAATAATATCCATCAAGCCTCAACTGATTTCCATTATAATCAACCCTCTTCATCGAAAGCTTTTCATCTGGGAATAATACTTTGCAGCAAGACACTAATATTCCTAAAACGCTTACTGTTAAAATCAAAATTGTTGTTTTCATATCTTTTATCTTCAATAAATTACCATAACGTTCCGCCACCACTATAACCAAATTGCCACCACCATCTTGGCTTCAAATCCAACACTCTAAACCATTTGGTTTCGCCTCCCGTCATAAAGTCATGTGCAAAGCGGTTTTGAAATACATGACGTACATTTTCGGAATTACGTCCAAACCTGAATGGTCCTGCTCTGAAATAAAACACGCCCATCCGGTATTGGTCGGGGTTGTATTCACCATTTGCAATATAATTTTTGCCGTCTAAATATTTTTCTCTATCTAATCCAGCATCCCCTGTAATCAGATTTATACCAATTCCAAGCGGTCCAACATTAATTTGAGCGGCAGCCGTGCGGTACCGGTCACCGTCGCCTTTGGGCACAAATGGAACATATTTTCTCAATCCCTCCGGCTTCATGTCGTTTTCGTATTTCATATTAATAAATGGAGTACCAAGCATGTACTGATTGGTTGTCTGCTTTCCGCTCCATTTGCTGTTATATGTTGTGCCGCTGTAGGTAAGGGTTGCCGGTACGCCAAACATGTTGCCACTGATGCCCCATTCGGCACCGTATCGTGTTTCCCAGCCGCTCATGTTGTTTCCCAGCATATCCTCATTTTTCCAGTAGTACGTGGCACCACCGTGTACTCTGTAGCTCAATGGAAACATCTGCGGCACGCCAACAGAAACGTCAATGCCTATCCCTCCCTGATTACTGCCAGATCTCAAATCAACATGAAATGCAACAGGCGATACCGTTTTTTGAAGCTGATACCCTGCATCGGTAAAAAAATCCACGTAAATAGCCGCAGGCAACGCCCATGGACAGAATATTGCGGAAAGAACTGTAAAAATAAACTCCCCGCTTGGGTCAGTATAAATCAGCGGATTATTCATACAGTAGGCATACCGGTTATAGTTGTACCAGTTGCCGGGTGCCTGCACGTATGGGTCGGGGCTGAGGAACTGCGCCACAAGCGGGTCGTACATGCGGCCATTCATGTTTATCAGTCCAAACTCGTCCAAATGCTCGTGCAGGGTGTAGCCGCGCGAAAACAAGAATGAGGTACGGGTGTCCTTCTCGCCCCAGCTGGCGGGGTTTACCCGCTGTCCCCACGGGTCGTAGGCGTAGCGCTCCTTTACTGTGCCTGCCGCATCGGTTACGGCTATCAGGTTGCCCTGATAGTCGCAGTAGGTGTAGTAGAGCGAATCTTTACCG
>JAITWJ010000009.1 GCA_031285325.1 Bacteroidales bacterium | reverse complement strand
TTCAGTACGCTCCAATACTTGCGGGGATTGGGGCTTTCCGTCAGCGCCTCGATCACATCCACAATGGATACGTACCATTTCTCACTTTCCGCATCCCACAGGGAGCGGACTTTCCTGTTCTCGAAAAGTTTGATATTTGTTTCTTTTGTCATCTTTATTTGCGTTAAAATCAGATGCGAAAATACAAATTTAATAGAGCGTAGAAAATGGAGAATTCACAATTAACAACACTCTATGTTTCGCCTGCCATGCACAACAGTTCGTTGATTATTTCGGGAGCAATCCTGAATCCTGCTCTTGCAATACTTCGAGTAGCGGAGCGAGCCTTGAGATAATTACGGTCAAGGCTATCAGTCAATTCGTGTCTGTTATTACCAGCATCGGGTACTCTTAATGTTATGGGTCTCATATCTATGTATTCTTTATTTTACCTGCAAAGAAACGAATCAATTACAAACTAAGATGTGTGATATCCCGACATGCACGGAATGATAATCTGTTGCCGGAGTATTATGTTTAATTTTTGTTCTGCAAGCCGGCATTATAGTTAAAAAATGCTAAATTTAAAATTATCGGTATATGAACTGTTATTTTATTTCATTAAATTTGGTTACACGCTAATAATTTCTAATTTTGCACATCCAAAATTAAAATGTAGATAAAAAACATGATTATTATTCCGGTAAAAGAAGGCGAAAACATTGAAAGAGCCCTTAAAAAATTTAAAAGGAAATTTGAAAAAACAGGTGTGATAAAGGAATTACGCGACCGTCAAAAATTTACTAAACCTTCTGTAAAAAAGAGGGAAGAGATGAAGAAGGCTGTTTATGTACAAGGACTACAACGTCAAGACGACTAACCGTTTTTGTTTTTAGCAGTTAGTTGCCTGGTGTTGTAAGAATAGTGAAAAAAAAATAATGACATACCAGGAATCGTTTACTAATTTCTTAACGTACGAGAAGAGATATTCTGCTCATACGGTAACAGCTTACAAAAAAGATCTCGACCAGTTTGTACAGTTTTGTACAATAGTGGCAGGGAAATTTGATGTTAGCGGTGTGAGTAATGATTTGGTTAGAGGCTGGGTGTTACATAATATGGAAAATGGCAATGCCCCTAAAACAGTGAGGCGTAAGATAGCCACGCTCCGGTCTTGGTTCAAATTTTTGATGACAGCAGATATCGTAACCGAAGACCCAACCAGAGGTTTAGTCCTCCCTAAAGTCAGGAAAAAACTTCCCTTTTTTGTTGAAGAAAAAAGCCTGGCTCATTTACTCGACTATGGTTTGTTTCCTGACGATTTTAAAGGTGTTCGCGACAAATTGATAATTACCCTGTTGTATGGCACGGGAATACGTTTGTCGGAATTGTTAAACCTGAAAGACTCTGATGTTAACACAAATGGTTGTTTGATAAAAGTTTTGGGGAAACGCAGAAAAGAGCGGATTATTCCATATCCACGCAGTATAAATACCTTGCTGAATCGGTATTTCGACATCAGGAACGAAACCATCGGGCTTACTCCCGACAGATTGCTTGTTACCGAAAAAGGGAAAAATATTTACGAAAAACTTGTTTACAGGGTAGTTACGGTTAACCTCGAAAAAGTTACGTCGTTGGAGAAAAAAAGCCCTCATATATTACGGCATACCTACGCAACACATCTACTTAACAGAGGGGCAGATTTGAATGCGGTAAAAGAATTGCTGGGGCATTCGAACTTGTCGGCAACACAAATTTACACACACATAACATTCGAAAAATTGCACAATATTTATAAACAAGCCCATCCAAGGGGCTAAAACAGTTTAATCTATGGAAATAAAAATCAATTCAGTACATTTTTCTCCCGATCAAAAACTGATGGACTTTGTAAATAAAAAGGTAAGTAAGCTGAACACCTTTTTCGATGGAATTATTAGTGCAGAAGTAACTTTAAAAGTACTTAAACCTGAAGCATCAGAAAATAAGATCTCCGAGTTAAAACTTTCAATTCCTGCAAACAATAACATCTTTGCAAAAAAACAAGCCGACACGTTTGAGGAAGCAACAGACTTGGCTATTGATGCCATTAAAAAACAATTGGATAAATACAAGGAAAAACACAAAAGCAAATAAACGTTAAAATTTAATGTCTTTTTCGTATTTTTTCAAAAAAATATTCTTACATTTGCAAACCTTTTTTTAGAAATGTTCCCGAAACATTTGAAATTAAGGCAGTTTGTTTTAAAACAGTGAATTTGAAAGGTTTATAAAATTCAAATTTAATAAGTAAAAGTTGTTGAGTATTGTAGCTAAAACAAGAAAGGTTGCTTTTGCTTGGTGTTTTGTGAAATTTTGTACGGCATTTTTGCTAATATAATGATTGCGGGAGTAGCTCAGTCGATAGAGCATTAGCCTTCCAAGCTGAGGGTCGCGGGTTTGAGTCCCGTCTCCCGCTCATTTTGAAAGATTTGGGTAGAATGTTTTCTTTTTATTCATGTCTTTTTATGTATTAATGCCGGAGTAGCTCAGGGGTAGAGCGCATCCTTGGTAAGGATGAGGTCACGAGTTCAATTCTCGTCTTCGGCTCAAATGAATTAAATATTAAATTAAAATTTGGAATTATGGCTAAACAAACATTCGTAAGAGATAAAGAACATGTCAACATTGGCACTATTGGCCATGTTGACCATGGTAAGACTACTCTGACAGCAGCCATTACAATGGTATTGGCTAAAAAAGGTCTCTCAGAAGTTAAATCTTTTGATGCTATCGACAACGCTCCCGAAGAAAAAGAAAGAGGTATTACTATCAATACTTCTCATGTTGAGTATCAAACTGCTACTCGCCACTACGCTCACGTTGACTGTCCGGGCCACGCCGACTATGTAAAAAACATGGTTACAGGTGCAGCCCAGATGGACGGCGCTATAATTGTTGTTGCTGCAACAGACGGCCCTATGCCGCAAACACGTGAACACATCCTTTTGGCTCGCCAGGTGAATGTTCCTAAATTGGTTGTATTCATGAACAAAGTGGATATGGTTGATGACGAAGAATTATTGGATTTGGTTGAAATGGAAATCCGTGAATTACTGTCATTCTACGAATTCGATGGCGACAATACACCTGTGATAAGAGGTTCTGCACTTGGAGCAATGAACGGTGAAGCACAGTGGGAAGACAAAGTTATGGAGTTGATGGATGCAGTTGACACATGGATTCCGCTGCCTATGCGCGACATCGACAAACCATTCCTTATGCCGGTTGAAGACGTATTTTCAATTACAGGCCGTGGTACAGTTGCAACAGGCCGTATTGAAACCGGTAAAATTCATACTGGCGACGAACTTCAGTTAATCGGATTAGGCGCTGAAGGCCGTAAAACAGTTTGTACAGGTGTTGAAATGTTCCGTAAAATATTAGACGACGGACAGGCTGGCGATAACGTTGGATTATTGCTTCGCGGTGTTGATAAAAAAGAAATTAAACGTGGACAAATTTTGGCAAAACCAGGTACGGTAACACCTCATAAAAAGTTTAAAGCCGAGGTTTATGTACTCAAAAAAGAAGAAGGCGGACGCCATACACCATTCCATAACAAATATCGTCCGCAGTTTTATATCCGTACACTCGATATTACCGGCGAAGTTCATCTTCCCGAAGGACGCGAAATGGTTATGCCCGGCGATAATGTATCTATAGAAGTAGAATTGATTTATCCGGTTGCTCTTAGTATCGGCCTTCGTTTTGCAATTCGCGAAGGCGGCCGTACCGTAGGTGCAGGGCAGGTAACTGAAATTATTGAATAAGTTCAATATTGTATAATAAATATAATAGTCTCGGGTTAATTTACCCGGGACTATTATTCGGATGAACTCATTACAGGGAGTTATTTTTATGTAAGTTCGATTCTTACCTTCCGTTCAAAAAAAGATAAAATGAAACTTAAATTGTATATTCAGGAGGCCTACGAAGAACTCGTTCATAAAGTAACGTGGCCTACTTGGAAAGAACTGCAAAGCAGTGCATTGGTTGTAATGGTTGCTTCCTTAATAATATCACTCTTAATTTTTATTATAGACCTGTCATTCAGGAATATAATGGAATTTATTTATGGATTGTTTTATTAATTAACCCCTGAGATCATTATGAACGAAAATAGTAAAAAGTGGTATGTTCTGCGTGCCGTTGGAGGCAAGGAAAAGAAAATCAAAGAATATATCGAGAACGAAATCGCGAATGGTGATATTAAGGGTTTTGTTGATCGTGTTCTAATACCAACAGAAAAAGTTTACCAGATTCGGAACGGTAAAAAAATAAGTAAAGAACGAAACTTTTTCCCGGGTTATGTATTGATTGAAGCTTCGTTAGTGGGTGAAGTTGCACACACACTAAGAAACGTGCCGAATGTAATAGGATTCCTTAGTGATACCAAAGATGGGGATCCGGTTACAATGAGGCAAAGTGAAGTAAACAGGATTTTTGGCCGTATTGACGAATTGGCTGAAACCGGTGAAGAGATGAATAACCCGTTTGTAATAGACGAAACGGTCAAAGTAATCGATGGACCATTTAATGGCTTTAACGGAACTATCATGGAAATAAATGAAGAGAAGAAGAAGTTACAGGTAATGGTGAAGATTTTTGGACGAAAAACTCCTTTAGAACTTAGCTTTATGCAAGTTGAAAAGGAATAGTAACGCTCTAATTTGTTGTTATGGCGAAAGAAATTTTTGGATTAATTAAATTACAAATTAAAGGTGGTGCAGCTAATCCTTCGCCACCTGTAGGGCCGGCATTGGGTTCAAAAGGTGTGAATATAATGCAGTTCTGCAAACAGTTTAATGGAAGGACACAAGACCAGGCAGGTAAGGTGCTTCCTGTTATTATTACTGTTTATGCCGACAAGTCGTTCGACTTCATTGTAAAACAGCCGCCTGTTGCTATCCAGTTGTTCGAGGCAGCTAAAGTAAAAAAAGGTTCGGCTGAGCCCCATATTAATAAAATGGGGGCAGTAACTTGGGATCAAGTGAAACAAATTGCCGAAGTTAAAATGACCGACCTTAATTGCTTTTCTGTTGAGTCTGCCATGAAAATGGTTGCCGGAACTGCCAGAAGTATGGGAATTACCGTTAAAGGTACTTCACCATTCAATAACTAAATAAATCTTTTACAATGGGCAGAATTACGAAAAATAAAAAAGTTTCTCTTGCTAAACTCGAAAAAGGGAAAACTTACTCCATTGACGAAGCATCAAAATTAGTGAAGGAAATTACCTTTACAAAGTTCGATGCCTCTGTTGATATTGATGTAAGGCTTGGAGTTGACCCAAGAAAAGCTAACCAGATGGTTAGAGGCGTAGTTTCTTTACCCCATGGAACTGGAAAAGAAGTTCGCGTTTTGGCACTTGTAACCCCCGACAAAGAACAGGAGGTAAAAGATGCCGGCGCCGATTATGTAGGTTTAGATGATTACATTGAAAAAATCAAAGACGGTTGGACCGACGTTGACGTAATTATTACAATGCCGCCTGTTATGGGAAAAGTTGGGGCGTTGGGGCGTATTTTAGGGCCTCGCGGATTAATGCCAAACCCCAAAAGCGGTACCGTAACCATGGAGGTCGGTAAGGCAGTCAGCGAAGTAAAACAAGGTAAGATTGATTTTAAAGTTGATAAATTCGGTATAGTTCATACTTCTATCGGTAAAGTTTCCTTTACACCCGAGAAGATCAAAGAAAATGCAGTTGAATTTATGAATACAATTGTAAAATTGAAACCTGTAGCAGCAAAAGGTACTTATGTGAAAAGTATTTACCTGTCCAGTACCATGAGTCCTGGTGTTCAAGTTGAACCAAAGTCGATGATAGACTAAAAATGTGTTAAAAAATGAAGAGTTCGGAAAAACAAGTTATTATAAATAATTTACAAGAACAAATTGATTCATACAGCCATTTTTATCTGACTGACATTAGTGGTTTGAATGCTGAGAATACCAGCGATTTAAGAAAACGGTGTTTTAATCAGAATGTTAAACTGGTTGTTGTTAAGAATACTCTTTTGCGTAAAGCTCTCGAAAGTTCAAACAAGAATGTTGAGGAAATTTACGATGTGCTAAAAGGAAATACAACAGTGATGTTTTCCGAAAATGCAAATGTTCCCGCAAAACTCATTAAAGACTTCAGTAAAAAGCATAAAAAACCTGTGTTGAAGGCAGCTTATGTTCAGGAAAGTATTTATGTGGGCGAAAATCAATTGGAAGCATTAATTGCAGTTAAATCGAAAAATGAACTTATTGCTGATGTTATTGCCTTGTTACAGTCACCAATGAAAACTGTCCTCGGACAGCTTCAATCTGGTGGAAATATTATTCATGGTGTTTTAAAAACACTGGGAGAGAAAGAATAGATTTAATAGAAATAATTAATAAAATTAATAAAAATGGCAGATTTAAAACAGCTTGCAGAAGAGTTGGTAAACTTAACTGTTAAAGAGGTTAACGAATTAGCTGGTATCCTGAAAGATGAGTATGGTATTGAACCAGCTGCAGCAGCAGTTGCAGTTGCAGGTCCAGTTGGAGGTAGTGGCGATGCTGAGGTTGTTGCTGAACAGACGGAATTTGATGTTATTTTAAAATCAGCAGGTCAATCGAAATTGGCAGTAGTAAAATTGGTTAAAGAATTTACCGGCCTTGGCTTGAAAGAAGCCAAAGAATTAGTTGATGGCGCTCCAAAAGCTGTCAAGGAAAAAGTATCAAAAGACGAAGCTGAGTCATTAAAAAGTCAGTTAGTTGAAGCAGGAGCCGAAATTGAAATTAAATAATTGCATTCAGGCTTTTTTTAAAGTTATTTGGTTTAGAATCCTATGTTATAGGGTTCTAAGCCTTTTGTGTATTTATATTTTTTATAATTAATTTTGTATAAATACATGTCAGTATATACAAAAAAAGAGAGGATTAATTTTTCCTCAACACAAACCAGGTTCGATTACCCTGACTTTTTGGAAGTACAAGTTAAATCGATAAAAGAATTTTTTCAGTTAAAAACCAATCCTGATAACAGGAAAAAAGAAGGGTTATTTCGTGTATTTCAGGAAAATTTTCCGATTACAGATACACGAAATAATTTTGTATTGGAATTTCTTGATTATCAAGTTGATCCGCCGAGATATTCAATACAGGAGTGTATTGAACATGGCTTAACATTTAGTGTGCCGTTAAAGGCAAAACTGAAACTGTACTGTACCGATCCGGAACACGAAGATTTTGATACCGTCGTTCAGGATGTGTATCTTGGTACAGTACCCTACATGACTGAACGCGGAACTTTCGTTATTAATGGCACCGAACGTGTTATTGTTTCTCAACTGCACCGTTCGCCTGGCGTATTTTTTGGCCAAAGCGTACATTCAAACGGCACAAAACTTTATTCAGCCAGAATAATTCCGTTTAAAGGGTCTTGGATTGAGTTCGCAACCGATATCAACAGTGTGATGTATGCTTACATCGACAGGAAAAAGAAATTACCTGTAACTACATTACTGCGTGCCATCGGTTTCGAAAGCGACAAGAACATACTTGAGATTTTTGATTTGGCTGATGAGGTAAAAGTATCGAAAGCCAAACTGAAAAAAATTGTCGGCAGGAGATTGGCGGCACGTGTATTAAAATCGTGGATTGAAGATTTTGTTGACGAAGATACCGGCGAAGTTGTATCTATTGAACGTAATGAAGTTATAATTGATCGTGAAGTTGTTTTAGAAGACGATCACATAGACGAAATTATTGATTCAGGTGTAAAAGCAATTCTTGTACACAAAGAAGATCAAAATCAGCAGGATTTTGCCATTATTTACAATACGCTTCAGAAAGACCCGTGTAACTCAGAAAAAGAAGCTGTTTTGCATATTTATCGCCAGTTACGTAACGCAGAACCGCCTGATGAAGCTACCGCCCGCGACGTGATTGATAAACTTTTCTTTTCAGACAAGAGATATGATCTTGGCGAAGTAGGCCGTTACAGAATTAATAAGAAGTTGGGACTTGATGTGGATTCCGAGATACGGATTCTTACAAAAGAAGATATAATAGCAATCATCAGGTATCTTATACAATTAGTAAATTCAAAAACAGATGTTGATGATATTGACCATTTAAGTAATCGTAGAGTCCGTACAGTTGGAGAACAGATGTACAGTCAGTTTGGTGTTGGTCTTTCACGTATGGCACGTACCATTCGTGAAAGAATGAACGTTAGAGATAATGAAGTTTTTACACCTATCGATCTTATCAATTCCAAAACCTTGTCGTCAGTAATAAATTCATTCTTTGGGACAAATGCACTATCGCAGTTTATGGATCAAACCAATCCGCTTGCCGAAATGACACATAAACGTCGTATGTCGGCACTTGGGCCTGGTGGTCTCTCACGTGAGAGGGCTGGGTTTGAGGTTCGCGACGTCCACTATACACACTACGGAAGGCTTTGTCCGATTGAAACTCCTGAAGGGCCTAATATTGGATTAATTTCGTCGCTCTGTGTTTTTGCAAAAATTAACGAACTTGGGTTTATTTCTACTCCTTACCGTAAAGTTGAGAATGCGAAAGTTGATTTATCCGACAACGGAGTTGTTTTTCTCACTGCCGAAGAAGAAGAAGGCTTGGTAATTGCACAGGCAAATACACCTGTCGATTCTCAGGGTAATTTAGTAAATCAAAGGGTAAAATCACGATTAGACGGCGATTATCCGGTAGTTGATAAGGATACTGTAACCCTTATGGATGTTGGGCCAAACCAAATAGTATCTGTCGCCGCTTCATTAATTCCGTTTCTTGAAAATGATGATGCAAACCGCGCTCTAATGGGGTCTAATATGATGAGACAGGCTGTGCCGTTGTTGCGCCCGGAGGCTCCTATTGTGGGTACCGGCCTTGAAGCAAGGGTAGCGTCTGATTCAATGAACTTGATTAAAGCTGAGTTTGATGGTGTTGTTGAATATGTTGATGCAACACAGATAATTGTTCGTTACGATATCTCGGAAGACGATAGGTTTGTCAGTTTTTCTCCAGAGGTTGTTTCTTATAAACTTGATAAGTATAAAAAAACAAATCAGGGGACTACGATTGATTTAAAACCTATTGTCAGGAAAGGACAAAGAATTAAACAGGGTGAGATTCTAACTGATGGTTATGCAATGCAAGATAAAGAGCTTGCTCTTGGACGTAACCTTATGGTTGCTTTTATGCCTTGGCAAGGTTATAATTATGAAGATGCGATTGTTATTTCGGAAAAAATTGTTCGTGAAGATATTTTCACTTCTGTTCATATCGACGAGTATAGTCTTGAAGTCCGCGATACCAAGAGAGGGGTTGAAGAATTTACTTCCGATATTCCAAATGTAAGCGAAGATGCTACAAAAAACCTTGACGAAAACGGTTTAATAAGAATTGGCGCCGATGTAAAACAGGGAGACATCTTAATTGGAAAAATAACTCCTAAAGGTGAGTCTGATCCATCGCCCGAGGAGAAATTACTGCGCGCTATTTTTGGCGATAAGGCAGGCGACGTAAAAGATGCTTCTTTAAAAGCACCACCTTCATTGTCCGGTGTTGTTATTGACAAAAAGCTTTTTTCGAGAGTAGCAAAAGATAACAAAGGGAAAGCTACAAAAATATTGCTTGAGCAGATTGATAAAAAATTTGGCCAGGAAATTGCAGAACTTCGTTTAAAACTTGAAGACAAACTTTTTATTTTGATAGGAGGGAAAACTTCGCGTGGTGTTAAGGATTATTATGGAACAGAAGTAATTGAAAAGAACGTTAAATTCACGATTAAACATCTTCAGGAAATCGACTATCTTAGTGTTAATCCATTTAAATGGACAACTGATAAAAGTAAGAATGATTTGGTTTCCCAAGTAATCAGTAATTATATTGCAAAACACAAGGAAATTGAAGCAGTTTCGTTTCGTGAACGCTATAATGTAACAATAGGAGACGAATTGCCTGCAGGTATTATACAACTTGCTAAGGTTTATATTGCAAAAAAACGCAAACTTCAGATTGGCGATAAAATGGCTGGGCGACACGGAAACAAGGGTATTGTTTCGCGTATTGTACGCCAGGAAGATATGCCATTTCTTCCCGATGGTACTCCTGTTGATATTGTTTTGAATCCTTTAGGCGTTCCATCAAGGATGAACTTAGGACAGATTTATGAAACCGTGTTGGGTTGGGCAGGCAAGGAACTGGGAGTTAAGTTTGCAACTCCTATTTTCGATGGTGCAAATCTCGAACAAATTAACGAATATACAGATAAAGCCAGTATTCCACGTTTTGGGAAAACGCATCTGCTTGACGGAGAAACAGGAGAGCCTTTCGATAATCCAGCTACAGTTGGTGTAATTTATATGATGAAATTAGGCCATATGGTTGAAGACAAAATGCATGCCCGTTCTATTGGTCCGTATTCTTTAATTACACAGCAGCCATTGGGTGGTAAGGCACAGTTTGGCGGCCAGCGTTTTGGTGAAATGGAAGTTTGGGCACTTGAGGCATTCGGTGCATCGCATATTCTTCAGGAAATTCTTACTGTTAAATCTGACGACGTAGTAGGAAGGGCTAAAGCATACGAATCGATCGTTAAAGGTGAACCGATGCTGCAACCAGGAATTCCTGAATCACTCAGTGTATTACTGCATGAACTTAGAGGTTTGGGTCTAAGTGTTAGGATGGAGTAGTTCCAAAACATATTTTGATTTGGTTCTGATAAATTATTTTTATTTAGATTATGGCATTCAAAAAATACAATAAAGCAAAAATAAGTTTCTCAAAAGTATCGATAAGTCTCGCATCACCTGAAGAAATACTGGAACATTCGTTTGGTGAAGTATTAAAACCAGAAACGATAAACTATAGAACATATAAACCCGAACGGGATGGTCTTTTTTGTGAACGCATTTTTGGCCCGGTAAAAGACTACGAATGCCATTGCGGAAAATATAAACGTATCCGTTACAAAGGAATTGTTTGTGACCGCTGCGGCGTTGAAGTTACCGAAAAAAAGGTGCGCCGTGAAAGGATGGGACACATATCGTTAGTTGTACCTGTTGCCCATATATGGTATTTTAGGTCGTTGCCGAATAAAATCGGTTACTTGCTTGGACTGCCAACAAAAAAACTTGACTCAATTATTTACTACGAACGTTATGTGGTTATTAATCCTGGTGTGAAATCAATTGATGGGGTAAAAAGATTTGATTTTCTTACAGAAGAAGAATACGTTGAGATATTGGATACCCTTCCAAAAGACAATCAACACCTTGACGATGAGGATCCAAACAAGTTTGTCGCAAGAATGGGTGCTGAGGCGTTGTATGAAATATTGAGCAATCTTGATTTAGACGATCTCTCTTATACGCTTCGTAACAAGGCAAATATAGAAACTTCACAACAACGAAAAAATGAAGCTTTAAAAAGGCTGCAGGTGGTTGAGTCATTCAGGGCAAGCAAAAATTTAAATCGCCCGGAATGGATGATCCTAAAAGTTATACCAGTTATCCCGCCTGATTTACGTCCTTTAGTCCCACTTGATGGTGGACGTTTTGCCACATCAGATTTGAATGACCTTTACCGCAGAGTTATCATACGTAATAATCGTTTAAAACGATTGATAGAAATTAAAGCCCCTGAGGTAATTCTTCGAAATGAAAAGCGAATGTTACAGGAAGCGGTTGATTCTCTGTTAGATAATTCAAGGAAAGCAAATGCAGTTAAAACGGAGAGTAATCGTGCCCTAAAATCACTATCCGACAGTTTGAAGGGGAAACAGGGACGTTTCCGTCAGAACCTGTTAGGTAAACGTGTTGACTACTCTGCTCGTTCAGTAATTGTGGTAGGGCCAAAATTACAGATTCACGAATGCGGACTTCCTAAAGACATGGCTGCCGAGCTATACAAACCGTTTATAATCAGAAAATTAATAGAAAGAGGTATTGTAAAGACAGTAAAATCGGCTAAAAAAGTAATTGACAGAAAAGATCCCGTAATGTGGGAGATTCTTGAGAATATATTAAAAGGACACCCTGTACTACTTAACCGTGCACCTACACTGCACAGGCTCTCGATTCAAGCTTTCCAGCCTGTTTTGATTGAGGGTAAGGCTATTCAGTTGCACCCGTTGGTTTGTACAGGTTTTAATGCCGACTTCGACGGAGACCAGATGGCTGTGCATCTTCCATTAGGAAATGCTGCAATTCTTGAAGCACAATTGTTAATGCTTGCTTCACATAACCTTTTAAACCCTGCCAACGGAGCACCAATACAAGTGCCTTCACAGGATATGGTTCTGGGTCTATATTATATGACCAAATCTCGAAAAGGATTAAGAGGAGAAGGAATGACATTTTACTCTTCTGAAGAAGTAATTATTGCTTATTCGGAAAAAGTAATTGATTTACATTCTATTATAAAAGTTAAGGTCGAAGATGTTGATGAAAACGACAATTATTTCAAGCACATAATAGAAACATCGGTAGGTAGAGTTTTGTTCAATGAATATGTACCACGACAAATTGGTTATATTAATCAGTTGCTTACAAAAAAATCACTGCGTACTATCATATCCGATGTATTTAATAAATGCGGAAATGCAATAACAGTTGCATTCCTTGACGATATTAAAAATCTTGGGTACGCTATGGCGTATCACGGAGGATTATCGTTCAACCTTGATGATGTTATTATTCCCGATGATAAGGAATCGATAGTAACAGATGGTTATACTGAAGTTGAAGAAGTAGTTGCAAACTATAACATGGGTTTTATTACCAACAATGAAAGGTATAATCAGGTAATCGATATTTGGACACATGCTAACGCCAAACTTACTAATTCTGTAATGAAAACGTTGAGTTCAAATAAAGATGGTTTCAACTCGGTGTATATGATGCTCGATTCGGGTGCCCGTGGATCAAAAGAACAAATCAGGCAATTATGCGGGATGAGAGGCTTGATGGCAAAACCTCAGAAATCAGGTTCAACTATTTCTCAGATTATTGAGAATCCGATTTTGGCAAACTTTAAAGAGGGACTTTCCGTTTTGGAATACTTTATTTCAACCCATGGTGCTCGTAAGGGGTTGGCCGATACAGCGCTTAAGACAGCCGATGCCGGTTATCTTACCCGTCGTTTGGTTGATGTTGCGCAAGATGTAATTATATCTGAGGACGACTGTGGAACTTTACGCGGTATTGTTTCGGTTGCAATTAAAAGCAATGAAGAAGTTGTAGCTTCGCTTTACGAAAGAATTATTGGCCGCACTTCGGTTCACGATATTTATCATCCGTTAAACGGAGAATTAATAGTTAAGTCAGGTGATGAAATTACCGAGAGAATTGCCAGTATAATAGAGGAATCGCCTATCGAATCTGTTGAAATACGTTCGGTATTAACTTGTGAATCGAAAGTCGGTGTTTGTGCCAAATGTTACGGACGAAACCTGGCTACTTCTAAAAAAGTACAGCGTGGCGAAGCAGTGGGCGTTATAGCAGCCCAGTCGATTGGCGAACCCGGAACTCAGCTCACGTTGCGTACATTCCATGTGGGAGGTATTGCCGGCAACATTTCATCTCAATCTCAGATTGAATCGAAATACGACGGTTATGTTGAGATTGAAGAATTACGTTCAGTTGAATATAAAAACGAAGATGGAAGTTCACACGACATTGTTGTTAGTCGTTTGGCCGAGTTGAAAATTGTCGATAAAAATACAAAAATTCTACTTTCAACCCATTCTATTCCTTACGGTTCAAAACTTTATGTCAAAAATGGTGAAGAAATCCGTAAAGGGAAACTTATTTGCGAATGGGATCCATTTAATGGGGTTATTATTACTGAATTTGAAGGTAGAATAGAGTTTGAAAATCTTATTGACGGAATTACATTTCGTGAAGAATCAGATGAACAGACTGGTTACAGCGAAAAAGTAATAATAGAAACCAGAGATAAAACTAAAAATCCTACCCTGAAAATTGTTGATAAAAATGATGGTGTTATACGTTCATACAGTTTGCCGGTTGGCGGGCACATCGTTGTTTCAAATGGCCAGGAAGTTAAGGTTGGTACGGTTTTGGTAAAGATTCCGCGTGCTGCCGGTAAAGCAGGTGATATTACAGGTGGTTTACCGCGTGTTACTGAGTTGTTTGAAGCTCGTAATCCATCTAATCCAGCTGTGGTTTCTGAAATTGATGGTGAAGTTTCGTTGGGCAAAATTAAACGTGGTAACAGGGAAATAATAGTTACCACAAAAACAAATGAGGTTAAAAAGTATCTCGTTCCGCTTTCAAAACAAATACTTGTTCAGGAAAACGACTACATAAAAGCAGGTACTTCTTTGTCGGATGGAGCAATTACTCCTTCTGATATTTTGGCAATTAAAGGTCCCACTGCTGTTCAAGAATATATTCTGAATGAAGTTCAGGATGTTTATCGTATGCAAGGGGTAAAAATTAATGACAAACATTATGAAGTCATTATCCGGCAAATGATGAGAAAGGTGGAAATTGAAGATCCGGGTGATACCCGTTTCCTTGAAAAACAGGTGGTCGATAAAAATGAATTTATATTAGAAAACGATTGGATATACAGTAAAAAAGTTGTAATAGAACCTGGAGATGCAGAAGGGTTTAAGGCCGGTCAGATTATCTCAGCGAGAAGATTAAGAGATGAAAACTCACAGTTACGCCGGCAAGATAAAAAACTAATCGAAGCCAGAGATGCTATTCCTGCAACATCAAGTCAGATTTTGCAGGGAATAACAAGAGCTTCTTTGCAAACTCGAAGCTGGTTATCTGCTGCATCGTTTCAGGAAACTACAAAAGTGTTGAATGAAGCTGCAATAAATGGGAAAGTGGATTACCTCGACGGGTTGAAAGAAAATGTAATTTGTGGACATTTGATTCCGGCTGGTACAGGATTGAAAGAATATAAAAATCTTGTTGTCGGTTCAAAATCGGAGTTCGATCAATTAGTTGACACTAAAAATTACTAAACATACAATTATGGATGGCAAAGATCAGATAACACAGCAACTTAATATTGAAATGAGTGAAGAAATCGCTCAAGGGGTTTATTCGAATCTGGCAGTTATTACTCACTCGAGTTCCGAGTTTGTTATTGATTTTGTCAGGATTATGCCCGGAATTAAAAAGGCAAATGTAAAATCGCGGATTATTTTAACGCCAGAGCATGCAAAACGTTTCTTGTTGGCTTTACAGGATAATATAAACAAATTTGAATCTGTTCATGGAACGATTAAGAATGTTAAACATAATGAAGGGACAATGCTCCCCCCAATGAATTTTGGCGGGCCAACGGCTCAGGCTTAAGTGATTAATTTTAGGCAAATTAAGGGGAATTCGTTATAAATTCCTCTTTTTGTTTTCAGGCTAATGAATAAAATTTGAAATTTGTTACTTTCTATACATACACATAAAGTAACTTTATTTTATAAGGCGAAATATTTATATTTGTCCATTTTATCGTAAAAAATGATGAATATGTAATGTTATCGTTTCAATATAATTTTTTGAAAACTAAATTAAATCAAAAAGATAAATGAGAGCTTACAAAATTATTGTTTTAGCCAAACAGGTTCCCGATACACGGAATGTTGGCAAAGATGCAATGAAAGCTGACGGAACGGTTAATCGGGCAGTACTTCCTGCTATTTTCAATCCTGAGGATTTGAATGCGCTGGAACAGGCTTTACGTATCAAAGATCAAAATAAAGGTACAACTGTAAAAATTCTTACCATGGGACCTGACCGTGCCGCCGATGTTATTCGCGAAGGATTATTCAGAGGAGCCGATGATGGAATTTTGCTCACCGACCGTGCTTTTGCAGGCTCCGATACGTTAGCAACTTCGTATGCCATTGCACAGGCATTGAAAAAAATGGATAAAATAGACCTGATAATTGCGGGGCGTCAGGCTATTGACGGCGATACTGCACAAGTTGGACCTCAGGTAGCTGAGAAACTTGAATTGTTGCAGGTTACTTATGTTGAAGAAATAAAAGAACTTAAAGGCGATACGATTGTATTGAAACGTCGCCTCGACCATGGAGTGGAAATTGTAAAATGTCAACTTCCGTTAGTTATTACTGTTAATGGAACTGCAGCTGAATGTCGTGCAAGAAATGCAAAATTGCTTATGCAGTATAAACATGCAAAAACTTTTACCGAACTTCAAAAGGAAGGTGGTAATTATACCTCAATGTACAAAAATCGTCCTGATTTGAGTATCTCTGAATGGACGGTGAATGATATTGAAACCGATCCCGCGCAACTTGGATTGACCGGTTCGCCGACAAAAGTCAAAAACATTGAGAATGTAGTGCTTCAGGCAAAAGATTCAAAAGTAATTTCGAGTGCCGATGCAGAAATTGAAAACATGATGGTTGAGTTAATAAAAAGCCATACAATCTGTTAATTCACCATTGAAAAAAATAAAAATATGAATAACATATTTGTTTATTGCGAAATAGAAGATGGCAAGATAGCCGAAGTAAGTCAAGAATTATTGACCAAGGGCAGATCTCTGGCAAATCAGTTAAAATGTAAATTGGAAGCTGTTGCAATAGGCAGCGGGCTTGATGAAATTGTACGTGATATAATTCCTTACGGTGTTGATAAACTTTACATTGCTGATGACCAAAGGTTGTATCCTTATCAAACATTACCACATACCTCGATTGTTGTTAAACTTTTCCAGGAAGAAAAACCACAGATTGTCCTTATGGGTGCTTCTCCTATTGGTCGTGATCTTGGGCCGCGTGTTTCATCGGCCTTGCATAGTGGTTTAACTGCCGACTGCACTAGCCTTGAGATTGGTGACCATATAGACAAGAAGGCTGAAAAAAAATATGAGAACCTTTTGTATCAGATTCGCCCTGCTTTTGGGGGAAACATTATTGCTACCATTATTAATCCTGATTGCCGTCCACAAATGGCAACCGTTAGAGAAGGAGTAATGAGAAAAAGTATTCTTGATCAAGATTATAAAGGAGAAATAGTAAAGCTTAATGTTTCAAAATATGTTAGTGATACTGATTTTGTTGTTGAAATTCTTGAACGCCATATAGAACAAAATAAGTTGAATATAAAAGGGTCGCCTATTATTGTTGCAGGTGGCTATGGTATGGGGAACAAGGAAAATTTCCAGTTGCTTTATGATCTTGCCGAAGTTTTAGGTGGAGAAGTTGGTGCCTCACGTGCTGCTGTTGATGCAGGTTTTGCCGGGCACGAACGCCAAATTGGTCAGACAGGTGTAACTGTGCGGCCTAAGCTATATATTGCATGTGGTATTTCAGGACAAATTCAGCACCGTGCAGGCATGGATCAATCAGCCCAGATTATCGCAATTAATACTGATCATGAAGCTCCGATTAATTCCATAGCCGATTATGTGATTACCGGTGATGTTGTTGAAATCATTCCGAAAATGATTAATTATTATAAAAAAAATACAAAATAATTCAGACGATTAGCTTGAACGAAAATGGCAAATTATTATACCGATAACAGTGAATTAAAATTTCATTTGAACCATCCGTTAATGGAAAAAATAGTCCGGTTGAAAGAACGTAATTTTTTGTTCCGGAAAGAATTTTCTTTTGCACCTATTGATTATGAAGATGCAATTGACAATTATAGTCTTATACTTGAAATTGTAGGCGAAATTTGTGGCGATATTATTGCTCCGAATGCCGAGAGTATTGATAACGAAGGACCACACATTTCCAACGGGCATGTTGTTTATGCAAACGGCACAAAGGAAAATATCAAGGCGTTAAACCAGGCTGGACTTATGGGAATGTCGTTGCCATACAAATATGGAGGGTTGAATTTCGCAATAGTGCCTTATATAATGGCTGCTGATATTGTTTCGCGCGCTGATGCCGGTTTTGTAAATATATGGGGTTTACAAGACTGTGCCGAAACCATTAACGAGTTTGCTTCTGAAGAACAGAAAGAACGTTTTTTACCACGTGTTTCTGCTGGCGAAACCATGGCTATGGACTTAACTGAACCCGATGCAGGGTCTGACCTGCAGGCTGTGCAGCTCAGGGCAACATGGGATGAAGATAAAAAAACCTGGTTTTTAAATGGAGTTAAACGTTTCATAACTAATGGCGATGGAGAAATTGCGCTGGTATTGGCTCGTTCTGAGCCTGGTACTAAAGACGGCCGCGGACTTTCAATGTTTATTTATGACAAACATAAAGGCGGTGTAACCGTTCGTCGTATTGAACATAAAATGGGGATTATAGGTTCTCCAACATGTGAACTTGTTTTTAAGGATGCACCAGCTGAATTGGTGGGGTCACGTAAAATGGGGTTAATTAAATATGTTATGGCATTAATGAACGGTGCTCGCTTAGGAATTGCTGCTCAGTCGGTAGGAATTGGCGAAGCAGCTTATCGTGAAGCATTGAACTATGCAAAGGAAAGAATGCAGTTTGGGAAATCTATCATTAATTTTCCTGCAATTTACGAGATGCTTTCTGTGATGAAAGCAAAATTAGATGCTTCAAGAACTTTACTTTATGAAACAGCTCGTTTTGTTGACATCTACAAAACATACCAGCATATTTCGGAAGAACGACAATTGGAAAAAAACGAGCGTGAAGAAATGAAACAGTACCAGCACTTGGCCGATATTTACACACCTTTAGCCAAAGGTATGTCAAGCGAATTTGCCAATCAGTTAGCTTATGATGCTGTTCAGATTCATGGAGGGTCAGGATTTATGAAAGATTATCCTGTTGAACGTATTTATCGCGATGCACGCATTACTTCTATTTACGAAGGAACTACTCAGTTACAGGTGGTGGCTGCTATACGTGGCGTAACAACAGGTGCTTACTTAAATCAAATTCGTGTGTACGAAGAATGTGAAGTTTCACCACAGATGGAATATCTTAAACGTTCGCTTATAATTTTAACTGACGATTATGATAGGGCTGTGAATAAAGTAACATCGGCCGGTGATAATGAGTTTATTGATTTCCATGCTCGCCGTTTAGTTGAGATGGCCGGGCATATTATAATGGGATATTTGTTGTTACTCGATTCAAACCGTGAAGAATTATTCCTGCGATCGGCCAAAAATTACATCGCTTTTGCAAGAGTACAAGTGAAAGCACACGCTGAATTTATCGATGCTTCTGAATTAAACGATTTACATACTTATAAATACGATTTACAGGAAACAGTGATATAATTAATAGCGACTAACTTAACCTGTGAAGACCATTATACGAACTCATTTTCGTGAATCTTGTTTTTGGTTTTCTGCTTTGTTATTTTTTCTTCAGTTGGTTTGGATATTGAGTTTGTAATTATTTCTGAAATGTCTAATACTTTTATTTCGCGGTGACGGGCAAATGTTTTTTTACACATGGGACAAGCAGTAGCCAGAATATCGGGTTTATATTGTAGATAATCTTCTACAGCTTGGTTTCGTAAAATAGTCCGTTCTTCCTGCGAAATTTTTAGGTTGCCTAAGCTTCCACCACAGCACCAGGCCGTTTGTTTTTCGTTTTTTACGGGGATTAACTTTCCTGTTTCCTGAAGTACCGAGCGAGGTTCATCGTACATGTTCATTGTCCGTCCTAATTCGCACGGGTCGTGATATATTATTCTTTCGTTCGAGTTATTAACTTTGATTACATTGTCTTTTATCAACTGTAAAATATATTCAGCATGAAAAACTATTTCCATTTTTCCTAATTCGTAATCCTCCTTAAAAACCTTGTAACAAATTGGACATGAAACGATTAATTTTTTAGCATTTGAGCCTAATAATTTTTTCGTGTTATTAAAAATGAGTTTCGATGCTGCCTCGTATTGTCCTGCCTGCATTAGTGGTCGCCCACAACAAGGTGCTTTTTCCTCGTCCATAAACCATACATTTTCACCAGACATTTGAAATATTTTTTTCATAGAAGAAATTATTCCGGGAGTTAAATGCGTCATACAACCGGCAAAATAAACCACATCGGCTTTTTGTGCAGGAATATCTTCGAGATAACTGTACGATGAGTTGTACTGAAGGGTTGATTCAATTCGTTGCGTTATACGTAAATCTATGGTATTAATTCCAACAGGGCAGTCAACTTCACATTTTCCGCAAAGAAGGCAATTAAAAAGTTGCTCGTCTGTTAAATTTTTATTTCGTATATTTTTCAGTATATAAACTGATTGTGTGTTGTTTATACCTGCTGTGGCAAGTTGACAGTTATCGAGGCATAATCCGCATCGTGAACATGAATATACTTGTATGTCGGTGAATGTATTATTATGCTTTTTTAGTTTAATACCTGCATTTCTCACAAAGATGAATAACATTTCTGTGAAAATGTGCATGTATCGCGAATTGGGTAACGCAATGAAAAAGAAACCTAACGAAAATGAATAAAGCATCCAAAATATAAAATTTGCTGTTTCTGATCCCGAATTTCCTATAAAGTTTCCGAATGTAGATGTTAAAAAGCTACCGTTTCCATGTAAATTTGCCGACATACTTTCGGCTGCCAAACGCAGAGGGAATATTAGCCATAGTGAGATAAGCGCTATACGGTCGCCGGTTTTTAACCTGGTGGTACGTTTCATGCCAAACATTTGTTTTTTGAATCGTTTCAGCATAGCCATACAAACACCAGAAAGAACAAATAGAAGTAAGAAATCCATCAAAAATGAAAATACGCCCGAGAAAGCAAAATTTTTTGTGGTTTCAAAATATCTAAAAAATATGGCGAGGTGAAAGGGTACAAATATTGAATTCTTAGCACACATAACTTCAATGTGTCCAATTAATATAAGTAAAAACCACCCGAAAGCCAAGCTCATGTGCATGTATCCAAGTATAGGGTTTTTCAGGAATATTTTATGATGCAGCAATCCTTCCATGAAAATTTCTTTCAGTGAAAGCATAAAACGACGCGATTTTAACGACTGCATCAATCTAAGCTTATCCAGTTTAGACAGGCCACGAATCCATTTTGTAAAGCGGTAAATAAATATTATAGATAAATATATTAGACCAATTAAAAATGGTATGATAATACTTTTTTCAATCATGGCATTTCTTTTTCGGTTTTCAGCATCGATATCCGTTTTTTTATAAGCAGAATAACATTTCTGATATTAATGTCGCGTGGGCAAATCAACGTACATTTCCCACAGAACATACATTTCCCTATTTCTTCTGAGAGTTTTTCGGTTTCGCCGCGGCGTAACCACAGCCCTATTTTACGCACATTGAAATTAGTAAGGTTTCCGGCGCTGCATGTTGCTGTACAACCTCCACACGAAATGCAGGTGGCGAAAGATAATTCGTATTTAAGTACATATAAAAGCAACCTGTCATCGAATTTGTCGAAATCGATTTGACGTGAGGCTGGTTTCAGATAACTAAAATCGTTCATAGTTTATTTTTTTCAAGGTAGCTTATAACTTCAAAAGCTGCTGCTCTTGCATTTTCAATACTTTCATTAACAGCCATGGGACAAATGACAGTACCTGCAAGAAAAATACCATCATGTGTGCTCGAATTGCGATTTTCGTGCATATTTATCGGTTTCATAAATCCGTTTTCGTCGATGGTTACTTTGTTGTTTTTTGTGAACAAATTGTTAGATGCTCCTGGTTCCATACCAATCAAAAGAATAACCGTATCAACGTTAATTCGGAGTGGTCTCCCCTGAAGAGTATCTTCGGTTTTTAACTGCAAACTTTTATCAAACCTTTCGGCAATTTCTGATAAACGGCCGCGAATAAACTGTATTTTATGTTGCTTCTGTGCATGCAGGTAAAGGCTGTCGAAGTTCAACCCGTAAAGTCGTAAATCCATGTAAAAACAGTAAATTTCGCTGTCGGGAAGAATTTTATTTATTTCTATAGCCTGTTTAATTCCGGTAATGCAACAAACTTTCGAACAATAGGTATTTCCTGTTTTTGCATCGCGCGAACCCACACAGTGGATGATTGCAATACGTTTGGGTTCTGTTTTCTGTGCCGTTAGTAATTTACCTTCGGTTTTCATTAATTTTTCAAAATCAACAGAGGTAATAACATTATCAAAAATGCCATAACCATATTCTTCTTTCAGTGTTGCATCGAACAATCGAAAACCGGAAGCAATAATCACTGCATCAGAATAAAATTTCGTATCGCGCTCATCGCTCAATTCAAAACGGCCGTTAAGTTTTTCAATTTTACTTATTTCGGTATTATAAACCACATTTACACCGGAGTGGTTTGTTTTGGCAATTAGATTGTCAATTACCGTTTTAGGCGAAAAAAAGTCAGGGAAAAGGTGATGCCAATCGTTCAATTTACCTCCTGTAATTGCCTCTTTTTCAATAAGTGTAACCTTTAAGCCTTGTTTTGCTAAAACAGCAGCAGCTTCCATTCCAGCAATTCCGCCACCTATAATGGCAACATGTTTATTTTTTATCATACCTGTTTTATTTTAAACATCCGGTGAAAAGGGGTTCATTTATATATTTTCCGTTTATTCCAACAAATTTAAGTTCTGGATCATATCGTACACCTATTTTCTTTAGAAATGGTTCAACATCAACTTGATGCATCTGAAGGCCTAATTTCCATGGATCATATCCAAGTATTAGTCCTGCGAGTTCTTCATAAGAAAAAACGGGGATTCCATTTGTTCCGCCACCGTACGTTTTACCCTCAATTTGAGCAAGAGTGTATTGCCAGCGGTCGAGGAACATATTACAGCCAGGGCAGTTTGTAATAATAGCATCAGGTTTAAAAGGCTCCATGCTTTCAAATTTTTTACGTGAATTAGAAATGGAATAGCTACGATTACTTTTTACAAGATACTGTCTGAAACCAAAACCACAGCAATGGCGCCGTTCAGGGTAATCAACCGGCTGACCGCCCCATGCTTGAATCATTTCGGTAAGAACTTTTGAGTATTCGAAACCGCCAACTCCTTTCTCTGGAAATATTTTTGAATAATGACATCCAATATGATCTACTATTTTTAATGGTTCGCCGGTTTCTATATTTATTAACTTATAGTTGGACTGAGCTGCTATTTCCTTTCTGAATTTATATATTATATCGCAGCCATGGGAAAGATTTTCGGGGATTTCAAATTCGCGTCCGGTGGCTTTTTTCAAATAATCGCGAGTTTTTGCGAGTTCTTCGGGAAATTCCTTCCATGTTGAAAGTATTTCATTGTAACTCCCAAACGAAGTAATGCATGAAACGGCACAATTTTTATAGCCTTTTTCAGTCATTAGTGAAAACTGGCGGGCAATCATGGTTTGCATGGTTTCGAAAGGAACAATATCAGTATGGTAGCCAATTCCGGTGCAAGTAGTGTGGCGGGCATCATCAAAAATGTCTTTTTTTAGATTGTTTTTCAAAATTGAAATAAATGCTTTTTCTGCACCGGGATTAAAATTCTGCCTTATGCAGCTCCTCAGAAAAAAGAAATGATCTTCAGCAATTTCCTTATTGTATTCGCTCCATTTTATTTTTGATTTTATTTCCATACTTTGAATTTTATTCCTGCAATAAATACTGTGTGTATTTTTCCATATCGGCCTCCCCGTATTCGTCAACCATACCCATTTCAATTGCTTTAAGTTTGCTGAAATGGTTTATGGTATCAAAAAATTTCATTCCACCGCTTACTATGAAAATATTGTTGAGTTCATTTAAGTCGATGCTGTTTATTTTGCGCATTGTGCCTGGTCCGTCACAGTCGAGATTGGCGCCAACAACAGCATAAACATCGTGCATGTTTTCGTAAATCCATTTCCACACAGGCCCTTGTTCGGGATGAGTTTCAGGTACAACGGTGGTTGGATGGATACAATATCCACGACTCAGGATATTATTGCCAATGGTTTTCAGAATTAAATATTGTTGCCGTCCCATCCTGCTTTTTGTGAAAGCGCCTGTTTCTTGTGAAAGTTTCCGCAAAACACTTATTATTAGGCCGGAACAGTTGTTTCGCGGACATCGGGTTTTACACGACATACACTGGCCGCAATACCATATGGTATCGCTTTCGAGCAAATCAATTATTTTTTCCCTGTTCTCCGATTGAACAGATACGGCAATGCTCCTTGGGTCGTATTCGTAAAATTCGGCTGCAGGACAAACGGCAGTGCATATTCCGCAATTCATACAGGCTTGAAGCGCTTCGGTAAGGCGAACATCAGTTTTTAAATTTTTAATTATTTCAGAATACATAAATAACTGTCTGAATTATGTTACAAATTTTTACATTTTATTTCATATTAGAAACCGACAATAAACGTATTTTTCGATACGTTTTTAAACGTATTTATAATTGTTGCAAAGAATTATAATACAGATTTGTATTGATTTTTCAATATCGGCTTATAATGTCAAAGATAAAATTTACACGATATTTTTCTAACGTTTTACTCATTGAAAATTATGTGAGTTTAATATTTTAATTAATAAATGCAAAAAACAGACTTCCACAGAATCACTGCATTCATTTACAATTACTTTTGCGCGTCGAATTAAAAAAGAATATTGTGGAAAATATATTCAACCCAAAGTTTTTTAGTATTTTAAAGAAAGGTTATTCAAGCAAGCAATTTTCTTCGGATTTAATGGCCGGAATTGTTGTAGGGGTTGTTGCCCTTCCTCTGGCTGTTGCTTTTGCAGTTGCATCTGGAGTTTCGCCCGAGAAAGGATTAGTAACTGCTATTGTTGCCGGTATTATTATATCGGTGTTTGGTGGTAGCCGTGTTCAGATTGGCGGTCCTACCGGGGCATTTATTGTTATAATTTACAGCATAATTAATCAGTATGGTTTCGACGGATTACTGGTTTCTACAATTTTGGCGGGTATTTTTTTAATTGTTTTCGGGTTACTGAAATTGGGTTCATTGCTTAAATATTTTCCCTATCCTCTGATTGTTGGTTTTACCAGCGGGATAGCGCTTGTAATTTTTTCAACTCAAATAAGAGATGCTTTTGGGCTTGACATTGAATCGTTACCGAGTGGTTTCATCGAGAAATGGATAGTTTATTTCAACAACTTGCACTCATTTAATATTTATGCGGTAATAATTACCTTTGTTACAATTCTGGTTGTAATATTTTCAAAAAATTACATAAAAAAAATACCGGGTTCTCTTATTGCAATTCTGCTTACAACACTTGCTGTTCAGTTTTTCAAGCTACCTGTAACTACTATTGAATCTTTTTTTGGAGAAATACCAAACTCTATTCAATTCAGTTTCCCTAAAATAGACATTTCTAACTTAGGATATTATTTTCAGCCGGCCATAACCATAGCTTTGCTTGGCGCAATTGAGTCGTTGTTATCTGCTGTTGTAGCTGATGGAATGATTGGCGGACACCACCGCTCAAACACTGAACTCATAGGGCAGGGTATTGCCAACATTGTTACCCCATTTTTTGGAGGCATACCTGCAACAGGTGCAATTGCCCGCACAGCCACTAATGTTAAAAACGGCGGCCGTACTCCAATAGCCGGAATAACCCATGCCATAGTTTTATTACTGATAATGTTGTTTTTTGCACAATGGGTTAGGCTGATACCCATGTCGTGCCTGGCCGGAATTTTAATAGTTGTAGCTTACAATATGAGTGAGTGGCGCACCTTTCGTTCAATTCTAAAAGGTTTTGTTTTTGATATCATAGTTTTATTATCCACATTTTTACTTACAGTACTGGTTGATTTGACTGTTGCAATTGAGGTTGGCGTTGTTCTTTCAGCCCTGCTTTTTATGAAACGAATGGCCGACATGGGCAAAACCATTCCGGCAGTTGTAGATACCGATATTATTGAAGATTATTCTAAATTGCCAAAAGAAATAGGTATTTACGAAATAAGCGGCCCTCTGTTTTTTGCCTCTGCCAAGCAATATTGTGAAGTCTTAAAATCTATGGGACTAAAGAGCAAAGTAATGATTATAAGAATGAGGCACGTTCCGTTTGTTGATGCTACCGGATTACATAATTTAAGTGATGCCTTGAGAATTTTAAAAGATTCAGGAATAAAAATGATATTGTCGGGAGTAAACGAAAAGGTAAATGAAGATTTGCATAAATCGAAAATTGTTGATATGGTAGGAGATGAATGCATTTTCAGTTTATTTGATAATGCGCTCGAATATGCTCTGAAATATGCCGAATCATTAAAAAAGCAATAATTATAGGCCTTTTACAAGAAATTTTAGTTTATTAATTACACCTATCTTATCAAAACCATAATTCATTACTCTCGCTTTTCGCCATCTTTTATACTTGCGACATGAGTTGCAAACCACTTTTGAGCCATTTTGTCAGTTGTAGGTTAAAATCTTTATAAAAAACTGTTTTGAATTTACCTGATAAATCTTTTACCCCTCGAAACATGCAGCGGAAACTTCCGAAAGTATCTCCGAGGGTTCGAACAAGGTAGCGGAAACTCCCGAAAGGTTCCCCGAGGTCTTGCACAAGGTAGCGGAAACTCCCGAAAGGTTCCCCGAGGTCTTGCACAAGGTGGCGGAAACTCCCGAAAGTATCTCCGAGGGCTCGAACAAGGTAGCGGAACTTCCCGAAAGTGCCGCGCACTACTGCGCGAGGGTAGCGGAAGTTCCCGAAAACTACTGTGTACAGGCATGGAAAGTTTCAAAAACTTATTTGGCAAATTAGAAACAGTTTCTAAGTTTATTTTATTTTTAAGAACGCAACAACTAATTTAAAATTTGTATGCATAAAAACTGTTAATAAATCAGAGCATACCATATTTAATGTATTTTTGCAGTTCGTTTAAATGATGTAAAAAACATGAGTCTTAAAGAATTTATTAAGAGCCGTATATTCCTGAAACACCTCGGAGCCGCAGTTATTTTAATTGTTGTTCTTATATTCTTTACCATGCAGGCTTTAAAAATTTACACCCATCACGGTGTTTCGTATCCTGTGCCCGATTTTTCCGGCATTGCAGAACAGGAAGTCTTAAACATGGCGAAAAATCTGAATGTTATGGTTGAAATTGTTGATTCAGTTTATTCAAACGATGATGCTCCGGGAGTAGTTGTCGATCAGTTTCCCGAAGCAGGATTCAGAATTAAAGAAAACCGTGTTATATCACTTATAATAAATTCTAAAATGCCCGAGCAGGTAACTCTACCGCAATTGACAAACATCTCTGTCCGTCAGGCAATAGTATGGGCCGAAAACAGCGGTCTGAAAATCGGGCAAATTACCTATGAACCTTCCGAATACAACGATTTGGTATTAAAAGTCAGAACAGGTTTACATGAAATATACCCCGGCGAATTGCTTTACAAAGGAGACTCAGTAGATTTGATTGTTGGCCGTATGTATGGTAATTCAGAAGTGCCTCTTCCCGATTTAACAGGTTTTACACAAGAAGAAGCGCAAGATTACCTGGTACGTTACATGTTAAACATGGGCACAATTATGTACGACTCTTCAATTACAACAAATGAAGACTCTTTGAATGCACGAATTTGGAGGCAAACTCCATCGCCAAGCATGACACTTAATGTATATACCGGATCTTCTGTTGATATTTGGGTTTCTGTTGATTCATCAAAATTTCAGCCAGTAGAAGAACCAAGCCCAATCAATTTTTAATTATGGAAGATTATGTAGAGGAAGATGAAGAACTGGAAGAAGGTGATATGTTTGAACATTACCACCTTACTGTTGACCCAGGCCAGTCGTTGCTCCGTATCGACAAATTTCTTTCTAATCGAATCAACAACGCTTCAAGAAGCCGTTTGCAAACCGCTGCCGAAGCCGGCAATATATTGGTAAATAACATTCCCGTAAAATCAAATTACAGGGTGAAACCATTCGACGAAATCAGCATAGTGATGGATTATCCTAAACACGAACTGAAAATCATACCGGAAGAAATACCACTTGATATTGTTTATGAAGACGAACACCTGATAGTCGTAAATAAACAGGCGGGACTTGTAGTACATCCCGGACATGGAAATTACACAGGCACGCTTGTTAATGCACTGGCATGGTATTTCCGCGATTTACCACTATTCAACAGCCAAGATTCCCGTCCGGGGTTAGTTCACCGCATCGATAAAGACACATCGGGCATGCTGGTTGTAGCTAAAACAGAACAGTCAAGAAACAAGCTGGCTTTGCAGTTTTTCGAAAAAACATCCAAACGGCTTTACCATGCATTAATTTGGGGTAACATTCAGGAAAATGAAGGTACAATTACAGGAAACATCGGGCGAAGTTTAAAAAACAGACAGGTTTTTACTGTTTTTCCCGAAGGCGAATACGGCAAACATGCAGTAACACACTATAAGGTTTTAAAGCGTATAGGTTATGTATCTCTTATTGAATGCCGGCTTGAAACAGGCCGTACACATCAGATCAGGGTTCACATGAAATATATCAATCATCCACTTTTCAACGATGCAAACTATGGAGGAGACAAAATACTTAAAGGTACAACTTATACAAAATACAAGCAGTTCATACAAAATTGTTTTAAAATATTGCCGCGCCAGGCACTTCATGCAAAAACACTTGGTTTTGTGCATCCGGTAACCGGTAATTTTATGCAGTTTGATTCGGATCTGCCCGAAGACATGTCAACAGTAATTGAAAAATGGGAAAACTATATAGCAAACAGAAATGACTAAAAAACCAAATATAGCAGTAATTTCAGGCGGCGATTCATCAGAATATGCAGTGTCGGTTAAAAGTGGAAAAAACGTTTTTAATGCTATCGATAATTCAAAATACACACCGTGGCTTATCCAAATGAGAGGCAAAGAATGGATTGTTGTTCAAGACGACACGAAAATCGCAGACATTAACAAGGCTGATTTTAGCTTTATATTAAACGGTGAAAAAATAATTTTCGATTTCGCTTACATTACCATACATGGAACTCCCGGCGAAGACGGCACTTTACAGGGTTACCTCGAACTGCTCAAGGTAAGTTATTCATCATGCAACGTGTTTTCTTCATCTCTAACATTTAACAAGTGGTTTTGCAGCAAATACCTTAAGAATTTCGGCGTTAAAATGGCCAAATCAATAAAAATCTCAAAAGGAGAAAAAATAAATACTGCTGAAATAGTAGAAAAACTCGGCCTTCCTGTTTTTGTGAAACCTAATGCCGGTGGTTCAAGTTTCGGAATTACAAAAGTGAAAACCAAAGCCGAAATCAGTAACGCAGTAAAAAATGCGTGGCAAGAAAGCAACGATGCGTTAATTGAAGAATTTATTGAAGGAACGGAATTTACCTGCGGTTTAGTTAAATTTAAAAATAAAGAACTTGTATTTCCCGTAACTGAAATACTTCCTAAAAATGAATTTTTCGATTACGAAGCCAAATACAGTATCGGCGCGGCAGAAGAAATTACACCAGCGCGCATCACTGAAAACCTTTCAAAAAAATGTCAGCAACTCAGTTTGGATATATACAGTTATTGCGGATGCTCAGGCATTTGCCGAATTGACTATATACTGAAAAATGACAAATTTTATTTCCTCGAAGTAAACACTACGCCGGGCATGACGGAAACAAGTTTTATTCCACAACAGGTTTCGGCTATGGGATTGAAATTATCAGATGTAATATCCATGATTATTGAAGAAAAATTAGGCACTTAATTAACAATTGTGAATACCGATAGTTGATAAGAGTAATAAGATATACATTATTTCTTCTTTTTGATTTTTTAAATTTGAAGATTAAACACAGGAGTTGAAAACTTAAACACGATTATGGCCGAACGAAAACAAAACAACAATCAACTGACAATAGAACAAATTAATGCACAGTATGGAAAACTACCGCCACAGGCAATTGAAGTTGAAGAAGCGGTTTTAGGTGCATTAATGCTTGAAAGAGATGCATATGTAACAGTTGCCGACATTATAGACACTTCAAGTTTTTATAAAGAAGAACACCAGAAAATATATGAAGCTATAAAAAATTTATCGGGGAAAGAAAAACCGGTTGACCTTTTGATGGTTACAAGAGAATTAAAAGACCGAAGCCAGCTCGATGAAGTTGGCGGGCCGGTTTATATAACCCAATTGACCCGTCGTGTTGCTTCGGCAGCGCATATCGAATTTCATGCACGTATTATTGCACAAAAATTTATTCAACGGGAATTGATTCGCGTTTCCTCTGAAATTCAGGCTAAGTCGTATGACGATACTATTGATATTGACGACCTGATTGATTTCTCTGAATCGTCACTTTTTCAGGTAGCTGAAGGAAATATTAAAAAAGAAATCGTACCAATAAAACCGGTTTTGAACGAAGCGATTCTGCAAATAGAAAAGGCAAGAAACCAAAAGGACGGACTGAGCGGTGTTCCTTCCGGTTTTACAGGGTTAGACCGTATTACCAGCGGTTGGCAAAAAACAGACTTGATAATTGTTGCAGCACGTCCATCAATGGGAAAAACTGCGTTCGTTCTTTCCATGGCCCGTAACATGGCCGTTGATCATAGCCGTCCGGTAGCTGTTTTTTCACTTGAAATGTCTTCGTTGCAATTGGTTACACGTTTAATAGCTTCAGAAATTGAAATAAATGCACAAAAATTACGTACAGGTTATTTAGAAGATTGGGAGTGGGAACACCTTAACCGTAAAATTACAAACCTCGATAAAGCACCTATTTTCATCGATGATACTCCGGCTTTATCTATTTTCGAATTCAGGGCAAAATGTCGCCGGTTAAAAATGCAATACGACATTCAGGCAATAATAGTCGATTACCTTCAGTTAATGACTGCGGGTACCGACAGGCGTGGTAGTCGCGAACAGGAAGTGAGTACCATTTCGCGTTCGCTTAAGGCAATTGCCAAAGAACTCGATTTGCCAATTATAGCGCTTTCGCAGTTAAACCGTTCGGTTGAATCGCGTGAAGGCAAACGTCCGCAGCTTTCCGACCTTCGTGAGTCGGGAGCTATTGAACAGGATGCCGACATAGTTATTTTCATACATCGCCCTGAATATTACGGCATTGATGAAGATGAGTCAGGAAATTCGTTGCGTGGCGTGGCTGAAATTATTATTTCAAAACATAGAAACGGCGCAACCGGCGATGTTCATCTTTCATTTAAAAAGGAGCTTGCCAAATTTTCCGACATGGAAACTAAATTTGAAAACGGTTATTACAATGCTCAAACTTTTAGTTCAAAAATGAATGCTGAAGATGACTCTTTTGCAGGAATTACATCAAATAACAAATTCGATTCGCAGTACTCTTCAAATCCAGATACCCCTTTTTAAAGGCATTACAAATAACCGGATTGTCTACTGCCAACTTTGCTGCACTTACTATTGCCTGTGTAAGGTAGCTGGTTATGTTATATGCGTTCTAATTTCGAAAAGAAAAAATCGCTTTCTATATTGGCATTTTCGTCGCTGTCGGAACCATGAACGGCATTTTTCTCTAAGCTTGTAGCAAATAATTTGCGTATTGTTCCTTCGTCGGCTTTTGTAGGGTCGGTTGCCCCAATCAACTTTCGATAATCACTTACGGCATTGTCTTTTTCAAGAATTGCAACAACAATTGGCCCCGAACTCATATAATTTACCAGCGACTGGTAAAAAGGCTTATCTTTGTGTACAGCATAAAAAGCACCGGCCTGGCCGGGCATTAATCTTGTAATTTTCATTGCCTTAACCACAAATCCTGCTTCATTTATCATTTTCAAAATAGCACCCGTGTGATTGTTCTTGAAAGCTGTTGGTTTAATTATGGTAAAAGTTAAATTATCTGGCATATTTTTAAAATATATTATTATTATTTCACAATAATATAAAAATATTGAAATATTTAAACATAACGCCAAATGTAAAATTCTTACATTTGGCATTTAATTTTATCAATGATTGGTACTGAGAACGAAATTTTAAAGTCAGTTGGGCAGTTTATTGCAAAAAAATGCAACAATATTGTTATAATGTCCCACGAAAACCCTGATGGTGATGCCGTAGGGTCGGCAGTTGGGCTTGCTGAGATTTTGCAAAATAACGGACACAATGTGAGTATTATTTTCCCCAATGATTATCCTTACTTTTTAAAATGGTTTTCTTCAAAAATTGAAATTTTGATTTATGATAATCAGAAAAAAAATATCGAGGAAAAAATGAAGAAAGCCGATTTGCTTTTTTGTCTTGATTTTAATGAAGTAAAACGGGCAGGCAAGCTCAAAAAACAGTTACTGGAATTTTCAAAGCCCAAGATTTTAATTGACCATCACCTGCAGCCGTCATTATTCTGCGATTATATAATTTCGGAACCATCATATTGTTCAACTGCCGAATTAATTTTTGACACCGTACATAAACTCAATTTAGCATCTTCTATTAATTATAATGCTGCCGAGGCTCTTTATACCGGAATACTGACCGATACAGGTTCGTTCAGCCACAATATTTCGCGGGCAAATGTTTTTAGGGTAGTGTCAGAACTCTTAAGATATGGTATAAATGCTGATAAAATTCACTCTAACATATACCACAATTTTTCGGTTGAAAGGATGAAATTACTGGGGTACTGCTTGAATGAAAAAATGGAAATATTAACCGAATTACGTACCGCAGTAATATCGCTTACCAAGGAAGAACAGGCAAAATACAACTTTCAGATAGGTGATTACGAGGGATTTGTAAATTATCCGCTTTCAATAAAAAATATTGTTTTTTCTGCGTTATTTATCGAGAAAGAAGGACTGGTTAAAGCTTCGTTTCGTTCAAAAGGTTCATTTCCTTCTAATAAATTCTCAAAAGATCATTTCAATGGAGGAGGACATTTAAATGCGGCGGGAGGTGAATCGAGCGAAAGTTTAGATGAAACTTTGGGAAATTTTAAGCACCTTTTAATGCACTATAAACATCAATTAATAAATACTAAAATTTGAAATTGGAATTATGAAAAGGAAATATTTACTGTTTTTTATATTGGTTTTGGTTGTTGCGTTTTCTTCGTGCTTGTATAAGGGAGTTGACGAAGGGCAAACCCATCAGGAAGAAATGATTCTTCTAACAAATTATATCAATGATAAAGAAAAAGATGGTATTAATATTGATACCACCGATTTAGGCGTTTATTATTATGTTATTAACAGTGGAAATGGCCTATACCCTGAAACAGGCGATACTCTTACAGTAAAATACGATGGTTATTTAATTGGTGGTTCTTTGTTTTATTCAACAAATTTACTTGCCGAAAAAGAATATAGTTTTGTTCTCGGAGAATCAGATGCAATTGAAGGCTGGAATGATGGTTTGAAATTGATTAAAAAAGGTTCTAAAGTTGAGTTGATGATTCCTTCCCGATTAGGATTTGGAGATAAATGGAACGGAAATGTTCCTCCAAACAATACGTTGATTTATATAATTGAAATGATGGATATTAAACCAAAAAAACTTTAAAAATGAAAAAGGTTATATTTTCAGGAATATTTTTATTAGTAGCCGTTGCTGTGTTTTTTTCATGCAAGGAAGATTTTTATAAAAAATCAAGAAATTTAGAACTCAAAGAATTGAAAGAATATATTACAAAAAACTATCCTGACATTGAACCCAAGGCTTCGGGTTTATATTTTATTGAAAAACAAAAGGGTTATGGTGATACAATTAAACTTGGCGACAGGGTTCAAATATTTTATACAACTATGGCACTCGACAGTTTTGTATTTGATGAAACCGGCGTTTATGAACCATATGAGGTAATCGTGGGGAGTACAACAAATATTTTAGGTCTTAATGAAGGGCTAACCTACATGCAACCGGGTGCGAAAGCAAGCCTTATTATTAATTCGGAACTTGCATATGAGAGTGTTGGTTCAGGATTAATACCGTCTTTCGCAACCTTACTGATGGACGTAGAAGTTTATAAAGTATTTCCTCTGCAAACTTCAAATTAAAAAAGCAACAACTGTTAAATCAGGAAAGTTTATGTGCAGGGCCGTGCGTTTGATGGTTGAAATCAATGTGTTGCTTTGTACCATGCCGTTTCTGCCTTTTTCCCAGCCTTGTTATTAGTACTCGGGTCAGATATTGTTACGCCTGAAAATGTATTTACAGGAACTGTACCCATGCTCATTGAATAGTAACTTGGGGTATGTAAACTCAAATCAGGTGGCACGGTACGGTCGAATTGATGGGTGAAACGATTCAACAGAGTAGTGTCTGTACAGAGTTTAGACACGTAATCTCCCATATCAAAAAAAATTACAGGCGAATAACCATCCATTCTCTGAATGTTGTTCAGTAATGATGTGTCTAACAAAAATTTTCGATTTATCTCTTTCATCAACACTGCAAGATTATCGAGCTCTGCCGTAATCGTTACAGCAATTGTTCCGTATGGATGTTCGTATGTTGAATAAAAGTTATAGAATTCTTCACATATGCTTTGCAAATTGGTTCCTTCTATCAAATATTTTCCTACAATATGATATGGAAACCCATAAGCCATTATTTCAGTAGGACATGCAATCAGATAGTCGGTTACCTCCTTGAGATCGTATGCCACCTCAATTGACGACATGTAACAATCATCAAACATTATGTAATTCATTTTGATTTCTGCATTGGCAATGCCGGTTGCCAGTACCGAAACTTCAGTTTGCACGTCAGGGGTCGTTCCTCCGAAAAATCTTGTCACAGGAACACCATCATATTCCCAATGATATTTTTCATAATCCTTGCCTAATGCTCTCGACCGTTCATTGTCAACAGGCAACCAGCCCATGCCGTGACTGCTCACAATCATTGAATAATATTTTGCAGGAGCAAAATATTTAACGTCGTTAATAATAGAAGTTATTCCATTAGCGGTAGTAAAAGCCGGATTTATATACTTTTTCAGCGTATTGCGTACGATATTTCCATTTTTATATTTAAGTTCGAACATTGTGGCTTCAGTAGCCGACGAAGAGAAAAAAACAATCAATCTGTTATTTGTTAATGAAGGATTGTTCTTTAATGCTGATTCAAAGTCTGTAATATTTTGTTTAAAAAACTGTGTCAGATTTGTTGACCAAGGCATATACATAAAAAGCGTATGTTCAGTTTCCTGCGGAACCAGCAGTTCGTCGGTTACACACGAAACAAACCCGAAAGACAGCACAAAAAACAATATTATAATCTTTTTCATTTACCTACCACGCATTTATAAAAAAAGACCTTTCATATAACCCAAAATTGTATGAATATCACAAGTCATTAAATATAATTAACTAACATAGTGCAAGTTTATGGAATTATCCTGAAAGTAATGTGATAAAATTACTCAAATATTGAAAATATTAAGAAACTGTTGTGAATTTCCGGATAAGTTTTTCTTTATACTCTTCCATAAACTGCCTCGGGGTTGACAGTTACCCCCCGCCCCCCTAAAGAGGGAACAGTTGGGTGGCAAAGTCCCATTCAGGGGTAAATAATTGTCAACTGTCAATTGTCCATTGTCAATTCTCAATTATTCATTTTCTTTCGCTTTCTCGGCTGCTGCGCGTCCTTTGCGCTGGGCTACTATGTTGTTGGTGTAGTCGATTATGGTGTTCATTGCCTCGATGAAGGCTTTCCATGGGGCGTCGGGTTCGCCGCCGAACACTTCCTGCAGCGACTCTATACGGAAAACTATCTCGCCGTAGAGCGCGTCCATCGCCAGCCGCACCTCGCGCATCGGCAGGCTGGTGCGGGCGGTTGTTTCATCGAAACGTGCCTCCATAAGCAGCTCGATGGCTACGTTCAGGCGTTCGAGTTCGGCTATCCACGACGAGAGGCCCAGAGCCTTACAGTCGGCAGAGTGTTTGGGGATAAGGTCGCCAATAAGGTTGGTAAGCGCGGCGGTTTGGGCGCTTTTGCCAAGCTGGGTGATGTCGCCGTAGCTGTCGAGCACTATGCTCACGCGCCGCGCCATCTCTCTTGCCTCGGGGTTGAAGTGGCGCAGGGCCGCAGACACGGCGTCTTTCATCCCCCTGAAGGTTTCGTCTCGGGCGTGGTCGGCGGCATCGATTTCGGCCGACAGGACGCTTGCTGTTATCTTCTTGTACGCCGAGTCTAACTGGCCGTAGAGTTCTACAAAGCGCGTGTTTAGCGCCTCTATCTTCAATGCGGCGGCTCCGGCGGCCTCGATATGGTCGTTCAGGCGTGTTATAAACTGCCAGTATTCATCGTTGTGGAGGTGGGTCAGGTGGATTTTGTTGATTTTCATCTCTTTTAGTTTTTATTGTTTGTTATTTTCTCGTTGTTTTTGCGTTTCGTCTTTGCGAACCCGTCAGGGTGAAGCAATCCAGCGTTGCCGTGCTGTTCCGGATTGTTTTGCTTCGTTCCTCGCAACTCCTCGCAGTGACGCGGAACCGTATCGTTTGCCCGTTGCGCAAACTGCGCAAGTCGTAAATCTCGCGATTTGGTTGTTGCGCGGGCTGCGCAAGTAGTAAATCGTGTAGTTTGGTTGTTGCGCAGGCTGCGCAAGTGTTAAATCGTGTGATTCGGTCGTTGCGCGGGTTGCGCAAGTGTTAAATCTCGTCATTTGCCTGTTGCGCAAACTGCGCAAGCCGTAACCCGTGTTGTTTGCCTGTTTTGTCATTGAGAGCAGAGCGAAACAATCCGGTGTTGCGTGTTGTTGTTTCTGGACTGCTTTGCCGCAAGCGGCTCGCAGTGACGGGGAGGCCAACTCATAATTCACGCTGTTATCGTTTCCGGCTGAGGTTTGCATGCTTTATTCCTGTTTAATTAAATTTCCTATAAATGTATGTAAAACCATTTTAAACTTCAAAGAAAAATAATGAAAAATTATGCCTGAACTGTAATTTGTTTGTTTCCCTGCATTCAAAACAGTTTCTAAATAAATAAGGCAACCAAAACTGTTCAATCCGGAATTGACAATTCTTAATTTCACCACCATATATATATTGTATAACCATGTATTACAGCTGTTAATGAGTTTTTAATTTTTGTAATTCGGTTTCTTACCGTTTTTATTTATCTTTATGCCCTGACAACCGGAACAGTAAATGATTATTTTTTTTGATTGCCTGTTGTTTGCAACAGTGTAATTTTTAAGACAATACCAAGTTACGAAATATTTTACGAAGATATACCAAAATGGCTGAATCAAATTTTGTTGATTATGTAAAAATACATTGTGAGTCGGGACACGGTGGAGCTGGTTCAGCTCATTTACGCAGAGAAAAGTCGATGGCAAAGGGAGGCCCTGACGGCGGCGACGGCGGGAGAGGTGGCCATATTATTTTAAAAGGCAATCAGCACATGTGGACTTTACTTCACCTTAAATATCAAAGGCATATAAAGGCAGGCCACGGTGAATCGGGTGGCAAACAACGCAGTACAGGCGCCGATGGCGAAGACATTATTCTGGAGGTTCCACTTGGTACAATAGCTCGCGATGCTGAAACCGGTGAGTTTATTTTTGAAATCACTAAACACGACGAATCGCAGGTACTGATGAAAGGTGGTCGTGGCGGATTGGGAAATGACCATTTTAAATCTGCAACAAACCAGACACCACGTTTTGCACAACCCGGAGAGGAAGGCGAGGAAGGCTGGAGGATTCTCGAATTAAAAGTTCTTGCCGATGTAGGACTTGTTGGTTTTCCAAGTTCAGGAAAGTCAACACTTCTTTCAGTAGTTTCGGCTGCAAAACCCAAAATTGCCGAATACCATTTTACAACGCTGGTACCAAACCTTGGTATAGTAGGTCACCGCGAAAATAACTCGTTTGTTATGGCCGACATACCCGGCATTATTGAGGATGCCCACCTTGGGAAAGGATTAGGCATTCGTTTTTTACGGCATATTGAAAGAAATTCAATGTTGTTGTTTCTTGTTCCGGCCGATAGTAAAGATTATATGAAAGAATACAGAATTTTACTGAACGAACTTGAAAAATACAACCCTGAATTGCTCGACAAACAGCGATTTCTCGCAATTAGCAAAGCAGATATGCTCGACAATGAATTGATGAAAGCAATAAGCGAGGAACTGAAGGAAGTTTCTCACATGTTTTTTTCTTCAGTTACCGGATACAACATACAACTATTAAAAGATAAAATTTGGAAAATCTTAAACAGTTAAATGAATTGGTTTCAAAAAATATTAGAAATAGATACTCGTTTGTTTTTGTATTTGAACAATTTTCATAACGATTTATGGGATACCATTATGCTAATGGTTACATGTAAAGAAACATGGTTGCCTTTTTATATTATTATTATTTTCTTTTTGATTAAAAACTACCGTAGTAAATCGGTATCAATACTCTTTTTCCTTGCATTAACGATTTTACTTAGCGACCAGCTTTCTGTTTTAATTAAGGAAAGTGTTGGACGGCTTCGCCCTGTTTATAATCCCGAAATTGAACATATAGTACACAATGTTTTGCGTAAAGGCGGTAAATTCGGTTTCGTTTCATCTCATGCAGCCAACAGTTTTGGTATTTTCATTTTTACCTCACTTATCTTTAAAAACCGCAATTACTACATTTTGCTTCTTTTTTGGGCGATCTTATTCTCATATTCACGTATTTATTCAGGAGTACATTATCCTTCTGATATTATTTGTGGGGCATTTTTGGGTGTTTTAACAGGAATATCTACATATAAAATTATGATGTTCGTAGAAAACCACTATTTCATTGCCCGTTTGCCCCGAATAGAAAAAACTCGATTAGAAACGGTTCAATCTACAATTATTTTACTGGGTTTCGGCGTTTTGATACTTACAACATTTATTGTAGTTTATACACTTCATTATTATAATTATCTGTAGAATGAATTCAAAGGTTAAGTCTTTTTATTTTGAAAAAAAAGAACAATTTGCTTCCTCGCTTAAATCGGTTTCATCATTTCTGAAACGAATGATTTGGTATCGTCTGCTTGTTTTTATATCTATTTTTGTTCCTGTATTCATTTTCGGATTTCAAAACCGGTTAGCTCTTGTTTTTACAGTGTTTCTTATTGTTGTTTTTTTCTTGTTGGTTAAAAAAAATATAAGTCTCGAAAAAGAAAAAAGAAAATTAATTGTTTTAAAAAAATTGGCTGATGACGAACTTTTAGCTCTTGAACATGAGTTTTCACATTTCGAAAACGGGAAAGAATTTCTTGATACCGATCACTTCTTTTCTTACGATTTGGATTTGTTTGGCGAAGGATCACTATTCCAGTTTGTAAACCGTACTTCTACCCATGGCGGCCGTAAATGTTTAGCCGACTGGTTTATAAAACCTGAATTTAGTAAAATGGAAATTGAAGCCAAACAACAGGCTATAAAAGAACTGGCAAAAAAGCATGAGTGGCGTTTGCAATTTCTGGCTAGCGGTTTATTATTTAAAGAAACCGAAAAAATGGCTATCGAAATAAAAAACTGGAGTGAAATGGAACTTGGCTTGCTAAAAAGTAACCTTATAAAATGGTTAATCAAGTTTGTCCCCGTTTTAACATTTTTGGCATTAATCTCTTACGTTACAGGATTTACGGGTGTTCTTATTTCAATAATGGTACTCATTCAGTGGGGTTTAATGTTTTTATACTGGAAAAAGATAAACTGGTACTTTAACTTTTTTTGTCGAAAGTCAGAACTTCTTGAAAAATATATGCAGTTGCTTCAACTTATTGAGGAAGGTGAATTTAAGTCGGAATATTTACTTTCCATGCAAAAAAAAGTACAACAACCGGTATCAGCAAGCAAAATTTTCCGGGAACTAAAAAGTCTTGTAAAGAATTTTGAATACAGAGGAAATATTATTGTGGGCTTTTTTCTGAATTCAATGTTACTGTGGGATATTAGCTGCGTTTACAAACTATGGAATTGGCACCGTGAAAATCACAAAAAACTGGTATCGTGGATTGAAGTGATTTCCCAGATGGATGCTTTAATAAGCCTGGCTAATTTTGCGAATAACCATCAGGGATATGTTTTTCCAACAGCCTATGAAGGTGATTTTATATTCAATTCCAAACAACTGGGACACCCATTACTAAACCCGATTAAAAGAGTAAACAACGATATGGAAATCAGCGGTTGGCCTAAAGTTATGATTATAACCGGTGCAAATATGGCTGGTAAAAGTACATTTCTCAGAACGGTAGGTGTAAACTTAGTATTAGCAAGAATTGGTGCGCCCGTTTGTGCTAAAGAAATGGTATTCACCCCTGTGAAGATTTATACAAATATGCGTACTACCGACTCTCTGTTGAAAGACGAATCGTACTTTTTTGCTGAACTGAAACGGATTAAAGGCGTTTTAGACCAACTACAAAACGGTGAACAATTTTTTGTTATCCTCGACGAAATGCTTAAAGGCACCAATTCTGTCGATAAATTACACGGTTCACGAGAACTCATTCGAAAACTTCTTAAATCATATTCAGTTTCACTAATTGCCACCCATGATTTAAAACTCAGCGAAATGGAATACGAATTTCCTGATTATGTTTTTAATAAATGTTTCGAAATACGTATCGAAAACGACGAGTTAGCTTTCGACTACAAGCTTTATGATGGTGTTACACAAACCATGAACGCCACTTTTTTGATGAAAAAAATGGGTATAATTTAATATCCAATATGTGTGATTTTGCTCCCAATACTACAGTAATTTTCTATGTTGCTCGCACAAAATGATAACAAATACTAAAATTAGAAACTGAGAGATACACAACAACTAACTGTTTAATAATGATTTTAACTGCAAAACAAGCAGTGTAAGCAACTGTATTTTAGCTGAACATAGAAATAAAGAATATATATTCTTTAATATTTGTTTGTAAAATGCAATTAGCATAATAACAAATAAATTTTTACCTTGTGAAAGTAAAATGTTGTTATGCCGCTTTAAAAAAAATTTCAGCCATTGGAAACAAAAGAGCAAATATATTCCCGATATACCCAATTGATTGATTATTGTCGGTTACACAGAGACGATATTTCGCTTGAAAAAATTGAAGATGCGTTCCGTTTTGCACAATCGGTTATTGGTGAATGCAGATTTAAAACCGGCGAAGTAATTTTAAGTCATTCTCTACAAGTTGCAAATGTAATAGCAACCGAAATCGGAATGGAAGCCGATTCAATAGTTGCGGGTATATTACATAATGTAATGTATGCAGGCCTCGAAATAAAAGCTACGCGTGGTGAAATTGAAAAAAAATTTGGTGAGCCTTTATATTCCATCTTAGAAGGAATGCTGAAAATAAATGCTCTTGGCACAGATACAGCCGATATTCATTCGGAAAATTACAGGAAATTGTTGCTCGCATTGGCTGGCGATGTCAGGGTTATAATAATAAAAATTGCTGATAGGCTTCAGGTAATGCGCAATCTCGAACTTTATGAACCCGAAAACAGAACACGCTTAGTTATTGAAACTTCACACTTGTATGCCCCCCTTGCCCACCGTTTGGGTTTGTATGCAATTACTTCCGAATTACAGGATTTGTGCCTGAAATTTCAAAGACCTGAAGAATACAATTACGTGGTTTCGCGTTTGAATGAAACAGAAAATGAACGTGCAAATTTTGTTGCCGAATTTGTAAAACCTGTCGAAATAAAACTACAAAAGCGAGGAATGAAGTTTTCGATGAAAGCCCGCACAAAATCAATATTTTCAATATGGAACAAAATGCAGAAAAAAAGTGTGGCTTTCGACGAGGTTATCGACTTGTTCGCAATTCGTATTATCCTTAATTCTAAACCTGAAGAAGAAAAAACCGATTGCTGGACAGCTTATTCATTTGTAACTGAAGAATATCAGACAAATCCGGAGCGTTTACGCGATTGGATAACTGTTCCAAAATCAAATGGTTATGAATCGCTTCACACCACAGTTATGGGGCCGCACAGAAAATGGGTTGAAATACAAATACGTACAAAACGTATGGATGAAATTGCCGAAAAAGGTTTGGCTGCACATTGGAAATACAAGGAAGGAAAGGCAAGTTCAGGATTCGATAAATGGTTAGCCGGAGTACGTGATATTCTTGAAAATCCGAACTTAAACGTGGCCGATTTTATTGACGATTTTAGAACCGATATTTACGGCGACGAAATATTTGTTTTTACTCCGAAAGGCGATTTAATAAAATTACCCCAAGGCGCTACCATGCTTGATTTCGCTTACGAAATTCATTCTGAACTTGGCGACCACTGTGTTGGTGGAAAAGTTGACGGCAAAAAAGTTACTCTTAAACATAAACTTAAAAACGGTAATCAGATTTCCATTGATACCTCAAACAACCAAAGCCCTAAAATGGATTGGCTCGATTTTCTGGTTACATCTAAAGCAAAAAACAGGGTAAAAGCCAGTTTAAACGAGGAACGAAACCGACAGGCTGCCCACGGTAAAGAAATCCTTATACGGAAATTTAAAAACTGGAAACTCGATTTCGATGATGACAACATTCGTAAGATGCTTAAAAAATATGGGTTCAAGTTGGCTGCCGATTTATATTACGATGTGGCCATTGGGAAAATAGACCCGTTGGATATAAAACTTCTCCTTACAGAAAAAACTGAAGTAGAATCAACTAAGCGTACATTGGATGAATTATTACCTAAAAACAACCTTAAAGAACTTACTTTCGACAATGCCAACGATTTTCTTGTTATAGACAATAATCTAAAAAACATTAACTATAAACTTGCCTCATGCTGTAATCCTGTTTTTGGTGATAAAATTTTTGGGTTTGTAAGTATTAGAGACGGAATAAAAATACACCGCGACAGGTGTCCTAACTCACCACAAATGAAGGAAAGATTTCCATACCGTATTATAAAAGCAAGATGGAAAGAGCACAACACTTCTTCACGCAATTCTTTTTTGGCTACATTACACATTTCGGGCACCGACGAAATTGGTATTGTTCCCGAAATTTCTCACATTATAACCAAAGACATCGGTACACAAATGCGTTCAATAAACATTGAATCCGACAGAGGTAATTTCGAAGGAGTTTTAAAATTATTTGTCTATAATCTTGAACATCTTGAATTTTTAATACAACAGATTAAAAAAGTAAAAGGTGTTATATCGGTAACAAGAGGAGAAAAATGAAAATAGTTGTAGCGCCAAATTCGATGAAAGGAAGTATAGATGCTTTTCGCTTTGCCGAAATTGTTGAAAAAGCATTCCTTAATTGTTCCCAAAATTTCGAAATACGAAAAATTCCTGTTGCCGATGGTGGCGATTTTACAGGTGAAGTAATTCAACGACGTTTAGGAGCTGAAAAAATTTCGGTAGAAGTTACGGGGCCGTTGGGTGAAAAAACAGTTTCGAAATATTTTATTTCAGGCCAAAAAGCTATTATTGAAATGGCCGATGCTTCTGGAATGAAACTTATTAAAGAACAAAACCTTAATCCTTTAAAGGCATCGTCATTTGGAACAGGCGAATTAATTTCAGATGCTATATCAAAGGGTTGTACCAAAATTTTAATGGCAATTGGCGGCAGTGCAACAGTTGATGGAGGAATGGGGATGTTAGAAGCGCTGGGGTTCAAATTTTTATCCAACGAGAATAAAAATTTACGGGGAAACGGAGAGAATCTTACAAAGATATATCATATTGAAAAAGGCAATTTTCCTGAGAATGTTTCTATGGATATTATTTGCGATGTAAATAATCCGTTGCTTGGATGCAATGGCGCGGCAACTGTTTTTGCCCCGCAAAAAGGGGCTACACCAGAAATGGTTATTATACTTGAAAAAGGGCTGAAAAACTGGTCGGAAATTATTTTCAGAGAAACAGGCAAAGACTTTTCTATATTTCCCGGCGCTGGTGCTGCCGGTGGAATACCAATATCGTTATTGGCTTTTTGTAATGCAGAAATAGTTCCCGGAGCAGAGTTTGTACTTTCACAACTCAATTTCGACGAACATGCAAAATGGGCAGATATTATTATTACAGGAGAAGGGAAAATAGACAAACAAACTTTCAATAATAAGGCCCCTATGGTGGTTGCTGCTTATGCCCGCAAATATGGAAAACCTGTTTTTGCAATAGCCGGTATGGCAGAAAAAAAAGCTTCCTGTATTTTTGATGGTGTTTTCTCATTCGTTAGTAATAAGGTGTCGTTAAGTCATGCTATTAGTAATGCAGAAAAATTGTTATTTAATTTTTCTTCCGAACTGGCAAAGAACATACTTAACAGGTATGATAATGAGAAATAGATTAATATAATCAAACATATAATTATTTGTTCAAAAATTCAACTTAACTTTACAGTAATATTGTGTAACCGGTATTTTGTTTTCAAGTAAAAATATTCATATTTGCAACAAGTTAGAACCCTTTTAAAATAGAAATAAAAATGAAAGTTTTAAAATTTGGTGGTACTTCAGTAGGATCTCCTGAAAACATGAGAGCAGTTATGCAGTTGATTACTAACGGAGAACAAAAAATTATAGTTCTTTCCGCTATGTCGGGAACTACTAATGCATTGGTTGAAATATCAAATTGTTTGTATAAAAAAAACAAGGATGAGGCCAACATTGCCATTAATGTTTTAGAAACAAAATACAACAAAGTAATAGACGAACTTTATATCTCGGATGACAGTAAGAAACAAGGAAATGAAGTAGTTGAAAAAAGTTTTGACGTTATTAAATCGTTTATATCAAAAGAATTTGATTTGCTTGGAGAGAACACAATTGTTGCACAGGGCGAACTTATTTCAACCCAACTTGTTGCCATTTTAATGGAAGAAAACGGTTTTGATGTAAAACTTCTTCCGGCTCTCGATTTTATGCGCATCGACGAAAATAAAGCCGCTGACATGAATGTAATATCTAATAATATCAAAAAAGTTATGAAAGAAGTTGGCGAAGCGCAGTATTACATTACCCAAGGTTTTATATGCTTGAACGCCAACGGACATATCGACAATCTTCAGCGTGGAGGTAGCGACTACACAGCATCTTTAATAGGGGCCGCCATTGATGCTGAGGAAATCGAAATATGGACAGACATTGACGGTTTCCATAACAACGATCCGCGTTATGTTACCAACACCCGCAAAATAGACCAGCTTTCGTTTGACGAAGCGGCTGAACTTGCTTATTTCGGTGCAAAAATACTGCACCCGCAAACTGTATTTCCCGCACGCCTGCATAATATACCTGTAAGATTGAAAAATACCATGAACCCTGCAGACAGCGGTACGTTAATTACGTCCGAATCGGATGGAAAAGGTATTAAGGCTGTAGCTGCAAAAGATGGGATTACTGCTATCAAAATACTTTCAAGCCGTATGTTAATGGCTTACGGATTTTTGAAAAATATTTTTGAAATATTTGAACGTTACAAAACACCCATCGACATGATTTCAACTTCGGAAGTGGCAGTTTCGCTTTCAATAGACAATACAAAATACCTTGACCAAATTAGAACCGAACTTGAAAAATACGGTACTGTTGGAATTGATGAAAACATGAGCATTATTTGTATAGTAGGTGATATTATCCAGGAAGAAAGAGGGTTTGCTTCAAAGGTTTTCAACGCACTCGACGACATTCCAATTCGTATGATTTCGTATGGGGGCAGCCGGTTTAATATTTCGGTACTTGTGCCAACAGCACATAAGATTCAAACCCTGCAATCGTTAAGCGACAATATTCTAAACAACAATAATTAATATTTGCTTTTGTTATATGTTTTTTATGCATTCAATTTTGGCTGAATAATGATTGGCTTGATTTTGTAATAGACATGGTTGTTTTTGTCTTTATTTAATATTAATCACTTGGTTTGATAAGCTTTCCATTGCCCAAACAACGTAAGAGGTAAGATTTGACGTGGGTAACCTGTAAAACTCGTGTTCTTGTGTCATACACACCAAACCATCACATATACTCAAAACTAATTTAGTTTTTCTTCTACAACCTTATTTCTCAAAAATTATCAAATCTCAATTCAAAATAAGCTTTAGGATGTTCACAGCATGGGCAACTTTCGGGAGCTTTTTCGCCATAATGCAGATATCCGCAGTTACGGCATGCCCAAACAACTTTGTTTGAGCGATTGAAAACCTCATCGTTCTCAATATTTTTCAACAGTTTGCGGTAACGTTCTTCATGTCTTTTTTCAACTGTTGCCACATTTCTGAAAGCATCTGCTATTTTTACGAATCCTTCTTCGTCTGCAATGTGGGCAAATTCTGGATAAAGCAAATCCCACTCTTCATGTTCGCCTTCGGCTGACGCCAATAGATTTTCGACAGTGCTACCTATCACTCCGGCAGGATATGAAGCAGTAATTTCGACCATGCCACCTTCTAAAAATTTGAAGAATAGTTTTGCATGTTCCTTTTCCTGTGCTGCTGTTTCTTCAAAGAAAGCTGCAATCTGTTCAAAGCCATCTTTACGGGCTTTACTTGCAAAAAACGTGTATCTGTTACGTGCCTGAGATTCGCCGGCAAACGATTTTAAAAGATTTTGTTCTGTTTTTGTTCCTTTTATATTCATAAACTTTGATTAATAATTTATTTTAATATCGATTGTGGAAAATGCAAAAGTCGATCTTTTCAAAATAAATTCGGTCAATTCGGATGCATTTTCTTTTATCTTCCGTTCTTCCAATTTAACGTTATTAGTAGAACAGGCAAATAGGAAAAAACTTAAGGCTAAACAGTATGTGTATTTTATATTTATTTTTCTTCGCAAAGATAATAGTGTTTCAACATTAAAAAAAATATTCTTGAAATAAATCCTCTGGTAAACTTTTAAAAATTACACGAGAATAATTTTCTGATATCAAGACAATAAAACTCTCGTATTGCGATTTAATCCTTTTGTCATTATTGATATGCAACTTCGAGGCTGGTCTGATATGTGTTATCACATTTCCGACAAAGGCAGGAATAAATTGTCAATGAACGACAACTGCGAGCAAAAAAGTTATCCAATATATAATCGCCAAAACGCAACATCCTTGTCAGACGTTTATTTTTGGCAAGGATGTTGGTTGTCTTGATACATATTTTCAGATACTACTACCGTCTTTATTGAGTGTTTCTACAGTAAAAATCAACGAATGATACACATGTCCGTTTGTTGTCAGCCAATCGTTTATATTACTGTAAAGTCCAGAACCTGTACCTGGCGCCGGATATCCCTCGTTCAACAATTTCCCTCCGGCTTCTATTTGTATCTTTGTCAGGTCACCATTTGGACGTGGAAACTCGTAAGGCGGATCCATCAACTGTTTGAGTGTTATATTTACTTCGATGGTTGCCGTAAAGGGCGCCTCAACCACCTGTTCGTACTCCCACGGCAACGCAATTTCATTTACCGTAATTGGCGTTCCTGACACATCCTTGTAGGTAACACTCACATTGAAGACATCCGTAAACTCAATTGTTCCG
>JAITWJ010000116.1 GCA_031285325.1 Bacteroidales bacterium | reverse complement strand
GCTGCATCCGGAAATAGCTGCTATTAGCGAAAATGATAATCCTGCGCTTATATTTCTTAAGTTAAAAGATTTCTAACTTTCTGTGGCACTTCTAACATAATTATCAACATAAAGGAAACAAGTTGAAAAATACATAATTAATTTTTAAAACCTGTAAAGGTTTTGGTTGTTGAGATGATAAATACAATCGTTTTATTATTAGGTTTACAAGAAATTTAAACCTAAAATGTATCAAAGTATGAAAAAACAGTTTTTCTTAATAATTATTGTAAGTAACTTTTTATACTGTTGTACTTTTTCAGACAAAAAAACCGACACAGGGGGTGTACCTGTTGAATTAGGCGATATTGAAACATACCGGTCATCTGAAATAATAGCCGATTATTCGTTTATAAAGTTGGAAACGAGCGGCGATATATTGATTGGAGATATATCGCAAATAGAAATTAAGGATGATAAAATTTATATACTGGATACGCATAAAGCCCGCAGTTTATTCATATTTTCTCTCGACGGCAAATTTCTTAATTCAATAAAAGGCACAGGAAATGGGCCGGGAGAGTTTATGGTTCCATTTTATTTTCAGATTGATGACGAGGGGTATATATACATTTATGATATGTATCAACAGCGGCTGCAAAAATATAACCAGGACGATTTAAGTTTTATCGAGCAAATTGACTTACCGGCACGGTCTCCTCTTTCTTTCTTTAAAACTCCGGGAGAAGACGAATTTATTTATTACTGCGTCCCCAACGCGGGTACAGATATGTTCGATAAACAATTGATTGTGGCCGATAAAAGTGGAAACACTAAATACGAACTTTGGGATACCCCTGTTACAAGTAAGCTGAATCATGGATACCCTGGTAATATTTACTATTTCAACAATAAAGTTCATTTTTACCCATATTTTTCCAATCAGATTTTTACCATAGAAGAAGACTCCCTTCAATGCAAATATGAATTATACTGGGGTAAGAACAAAATGGTAGATGATATTGTTTTCAGAACCTATGAAGGATCCAATAATATTTTTCAGGCAATAATGAATGGTGAAGAATATTGGATTAGAATGATGTATGTTTATGAAAGTCAAAAATACCTGATGGTGAAATATTACATCAAATCAGATTTTTATGTGGGAGTTTATAACAAGCAAAATGGCAGTGTAATTCATTACAGGCAAAAGGACGTAAATGATGATATAGGGCTTGGCGGAGTGCACCCATTACCGGTTGGCATGTGTAATGATCGATATATCGGGTTTATTAGCCCTCAGGAAATGGACGAATCAATGGTGAAAGACGCGAAATTAAAAAATGTACTGCACGAAAATTTTGACACAAATGATAATCCTGTTCTAATGTTATATAATTTGAATAACATTGAATAACTGTAATGCGCTTAAAGCATGCCTCTAAAAACCCCCGTTCCGTCTTTCTGGAAATAAGAAATTATTGCTTACCTCCTTTGCGGGATGTCCCGCAAACGGCATTTTACCCCGTTTTATGTTTGCAGAATATTCTGCAAACAACATTTCACCCTCTTTTGCATTTGCAGAAACTTCTGCAAATAACAATTTGTCATATTTCCCGTTTGCAGAACGTTCTGCAAACTACTTTTTACCCTATTTGTCGTTTGCGTAAGCTACTGCAAAGGCCTTATGAGCGATACGCTTTAAATGTATAGCGGTATTTAAAGAGTAAAAAAACATGGTATAAACATTACAATACGAAATTATTCTGTATTATTAAATAATTTCGTTTATAAATGAATATATATTTATAAAAATATTACCTTGTGGCTGGCGATTATCTGTTCAATTCGGGCGATTCGCGTTACTGGGGGCTTTTACCTAATATCACAGGAAAGGCGTTGTTTATATGGAAATAGAAAGACCCCGTTAACAGGGAAATATCGTTTTGAACGATTTTTAAAGAGAGTAATGTAACAACATAACATGCAATTGTCAATAAAACCATATAAACGCACATTGAATTTACTGTTTACAATACCTTTCGTAATGGTTTTATTAACCGTGTTTATTGTTAATAACGAACTGCGAGATGGTATTATCGTTGGAAAATATTTCTGGTTTTACGGGTCAATTATTGTTGTAGCTTTCATTTCGCCTGTAATATATTTTCTTAACCGTAACAAGATTCAAATTACGGTTATCGATTGTTTTGTCTTCATGTTTGCAGTATCTACCCTGCTATCGGCAATAGTTGTTAATGGCAATTTTCATACAACCAAAATAGTTACTTTTATATTGCTTGTTACGCTTTATTTCTTTTTTCGGATTCTATTCAGCCAATCGGCAGGCAGCATGCAAATTATTTTGTCGGTATTGGTTATTACAGCGCTGATTGAGTCTGTTTTAGGATTAATGCAGTTATACGGTTTTGCGAGATCTAATCATAATCTGTTCAAAATAACCGGTTCATTTCATAATCCGGGGCCTTATGCGGGGTATCTGGCTGTTATTTTTCCCGTCGCATTAGAAAGAGTTATGAGTTATTATAAACTAAGAGTTAAGAATGAAGAAAACACAACACGAGGTAAAAAACTCGTTACTCTCGGTTCATATATCCTGTCTTTTAGTTCTGCCATTGCTATTTTACTCGTTTTACCTGCAAATATGAGCAGGGCCGCGTGGCTTGCTCTTTTGTTCGGAAGCGTTGCGGTAATAGTTTTATACAGCTTCAGAAAAATTAAAATCTGGATGATTTGTGTATTTTTAGGCATATTGCTATCAGGCTTTTACGGAATTTATAATCTTAAAAAAGATTCGTCAGACGGTCGCCTGTTAATGTGGAAAATATCTATGCAATCTGCTTTACAAAATCCCGCAGGCATAGGATTGGGACATTTCCCCGAAGCCTACGGTAAGTCGCAGGCAGAATATTTTTCGTTGAACGAAGTCTCTGAAAAGGAAAAATATGTGGCAGGAGCTCCTGAGTATGCATTCAACGAATATTTACAAATAAGCATTGAATCGGGTGTAATATCACTTTTTTTATATATCGCCCTAATTATTTTCGCCATGCTTGAAACGTTAAAGAACAGGCAATACGGAATATTCGGGGCTTTTATATCGATGTCTGTATTTGCTTTGTTTTCATATCCCTTCGGTATGGCGCCGCACCTTATACTCCTTGTATTTCTATTAGCGGCAACAGCATCAAATACAAATAGCTATTCAAAAGAAAAATTATGCAGTCTGGCATTCAAAGGAACAGCTATACTATCGTTAACCGTAATAACCGCTTTATGTTTAATAAACCGTTATCCCGTGTACAAGGCTTACAAAGACTGGAGCGATAATACCAGCTACGGTTTATATGATGATGTGAATGAAAAGTATTATCGTCTTTACCCTTTACTGAAAGACAATATTAATTTTCTGTTTGAGTATGCACAATATGTAGCCGGACACGGAAAACATGAACAAAGCAACACCATACTGCAAAGAGCTGTACAAATTAGCTGCGACCCTATGTTGTATAATATTATGGGTAAAAACCATCAGGCATTGAAAGAATACCGGCAGGCCGAAACCTGTTTTACGAAAGCAGCCAATATTGTTCCAAACCGGCTTTACCCGTTTTACCTGCTAACGAAACTGTATCACGAAATGGGGTTGCAGGAGAAAGTAAACGAAATGGCCGATGTAGTGCAAACCAAGGAGCCTAAAGTACATTCGAGAGCTATAGATGAAATGAGGATGGAAGTAATAACGTTAAGAACTAATAACTAAATATATTATGATGAAAAACAGGCATATTGATATGTGGGCAAACAGGTGCATTAATTTACTGGCATGTTGCCTACTTTGTACAGCAGTTTCTTGTGGTTCGGGGAAAGATAATGGCGAGGAAGAGAACATATCAACAGTATTGCCCGACGAAATAACCGAAGTAAGCGCCATGCGTTTGGAATTAACCGATTTCTATCATGAGTTGATTGCCAATGGTATTGTTTCTGCCCGTAATAAAGCCGATTTGCGGTTCCAACTTTCCGATAATGTAGTTGCCATATACGTTAAGAACGGCGACAGGGTAACAAAAGGCCAAAAGATTGCCATGCTCGACCAGTTCAAACTGCAAAATGCCTTGTTGCAAGCCAAAGACAATATGGAACGTGCAAAACTCGATTTGCAGGATGTTCTTATAAGCCAAGGGTATTCGTGGAGCGATTCGGCGCGTATTCCCAACGAAGTTATGCAACTGGCAAGAGTGAAAAGCAATTACGACAATACGCTGAACCAACATACGCTTGCCGAGTATAATTTAAACAATTCAACACTCTATGCACCTTTCGACGGAATAGTAGCCAACCTGTTTTCCAAGGTGTATAACCAGCCCGATGCCTCGCTACCGTTCTGTACCATTATAGATAACCTGCATCCGGAAACCGATTTCAAAGTGCTGGAAAGCGAATTACCCTATCTGCAAACAGGCGATAAAATAAGTATCTCGCCCTTTTCAGCCAACGACTACTCATGCGAAGGAGAAATTGTGGAAATAAACCCCTCGGTCGATAAAAACGGTATGGTAATGGTGAAAGCATATTTTGATAATAATGAAAACCGGTTATACGATGGAATGAATGTGAAAATACACCTGCAGCGTTCGCTCGGGTACCGTTTGGTTATTCCAAAAGAAGCGCTGGTACTGCGTACCAACCGCAAAGTGGTTTTCACTCTGAAAAATGGACAAGCTCAATGGGTTTACGTCCAAACCGGCCTCGAAAACTCCAACAGCTATGTAGTTACCGAAGGGTTGAATGAGGGCGACAGCGTAATTTACCAGGGAAACATAAACTTGGCGCACGAAGCGCCGGTGAAAGTTATTAGTAATTAAGATATGAGAGAAATAGAGAAGAGAATAATTGCAGAGGCAAATAATATCTGCCCAACTACGACTGCATGCACAGGTACCACTGCCAACACATCCTGCGAAGTCGGCAGGGTACAATACACATAACACAATTCATAATTAACAACCGGTAACTTATGATAAGATTTCTGATATCACGCCCCATAGCCGTATTCATGGCATTCACTGCGTTTTTCATACTTGGCGTAGTTACTTACCTGAATGTGCCCGTATCGCTTCTGCCCGACATTGCCATTCCTGAAATTACTGTACAGGTGTCGGGGCAAAACGTGTCGGCGCGTGAACTTGAAAATACCGTTGTTACACCTATAAGACAACAGTTGCTGCAACTCGTAAAACTACGCGATATACGCACCGAAACCCGCGACGGAAATGCCATAGCCCGTCTCAGTTTTGAATACGGAACTAATACAGACCTGGCTTTTATCGAAGTAAACGAGAAGATTGATGCTGCCATGAACCGGCTTCCCCGCGACATTGTTCGACCGCGCGTTATCAAGGCAAGCGCTACCGATATTCCCGTATTTAGCCTTAACCTTACATTGAAAAATGATGCCGCGTTTGCTACAGGCACCGGCAAAATTTATGGCAATGAGGAGCGTTTTCTCGACATGTGCGAACTTTCCGAAACAGTTATAAAACGGCAAATAGAACAGTTGCCCGAAATTGCAATGGTTGACGTCACCGGTTTGGTTAACAGGGAAGTGCTCATACAGCCCGACAACAACTTGCTTGCCATAACCGGCATTACGCTTGCCGACATAGAATCGGCGCTAAACAACAACAACATAGAGCCAGGCAGCATGATAGTAAGAGATGGTTATTACGAATACAACATAAAATTCTCGTCAGTACTCCGAACTGTAGAAGACATTCGTAACATCTATATCAGAAACAGCGGCAAGATATTTCAACTGAAAGAACTGGCCGAAGTATCAATAGTTCCTGAAGAGGAAAGAGGATTAGCCCTGTACAACGGGAAACGCGCCGTTGTTATGGAAATAATAAAACAGTCGGACGAAAATATGGCGAATATGCAAACAGCTCTGAACGAAGTAATAGGTTTTTTGCAAGACAGTTATCCCGACATTGAATTAAATATTTCGCAGAACCAGACAGAATTACTCGACTACACCATCTCCAACCTGCAGCAAAACCTGATACTTGATTTTATTTTTGTATGCC
>JAITWJ010000113.1 GCA_031285325.1 Bacteroidales bacterium | reverse complement strand
TGAAGATTAGGGACGCATTCCTGACGGAATGCAGACAAAGTGTATGGATACGCATTTCTACCAAGCGATATTCCCTGACGGGAATTGGAAAAACATTACCTTTGCTTGAAAAATAAACGAAAATGAAAAAAATCCTCATATTTATCCTCCTGCTTGCCTGCATACTTTTTGTGGGCTTTTGGGCTTTGCTCATTACTGCATTTTCGGGCAACGGCGCTTTGGCAATATTGACTTTTGCGAGTGTCATCGCCCTGTTAATTTTAACTTTTTTGACCGTGTTTTCTTTGCAAAAAATGAAAAGATTTTTGAAAATCGCATGGATAACATTTCCTTCACTGGCGCTCGTTTTGGGTTGTACGTTTTATAAAATCCATCAGGATAAAATGTACGACTACGAAATTCCGCGCGTAAGCGAAAGCGATTTTGATTTATCCGAATATCAACCTTTTACGGACGGTACAAAGGCGGCTTTCCTCAACGAAAAATCCGCTTTGACATTGACAGGAAACCTGCCGCTATTAGACGGCGCAACGGCTCTTTACCCGCTTTATTCGGCTTTTGTGCAGGCGGTTTATCCTGAAAAAGAATATCTGTTAGATTGGGCCTATGCCCATTATAGCAGTGATTCTAACTGGATTGCTCCCGACAGTTCGGAAGTTCATTGCAGTAATACAACAGTAGCCTACCGAAACATTGCTGACGGTAACGCCGATATAATTTTCGTTGCCGAGCCGTCAAAAGAGCAATTGGAATACGCCAAAAAAAAAAACGTTGAATTGAAAAAAACAGTTATCGGGAAAGAAGCGTTTGTGTTTTTTGTCAATGCCCAAAATCCGGTGGATAATCTGACGGTTGAGCAGATACAGGATATTTATTCGGGCAACATTACGAACTGGAAAGAAGTGGGCGGTAACGACGAGGAAATCCGCGCCTTTCAGCGCAACGAAGGCAGCGGTTCGCAAACGGCTTTTCTGAGTTTTATGAAAGGTAAAAAAATAATCGAACCGATTGAAGAAAACAGACCCGGCGGCATGGGCGGCATTGTCCGTATGGTTTCCGACTATGGAAATTACGGCAATTCGATAGGTTTTTCATTCAAGTTTTTTGTTCATTTAATGGTCAATTCTTCGGAAATAAAGATTCTGAAAGTCAATGGCGTTTATCCTGACATTCGGACAATAAAAAACGGACAATATCCGATTTCAGGCGATTTTTATGCCGTTACAAACGCAAAAAACACGAATGAAAACGTGGCGAAACTGCTCGACTGGATACTTTCGGAGCAGGGGCAGTATTTAGTCGAAAAAACGGGCTATTGTCCGGTAGAATAAACACCCAATGAACAACAACAATAGCGTTCCTTGTGGTAAAAAAGAATAATAACCGCCCTTCAGGGCATTAAAACAAATGACAATGAAAGAAATAAAATTTCCAATAGCCAATGTGTCAATCAAGAATTGGGACAAGAATGAGGATTATTTGCTTTATGTTTTGGACAGTCCGTATATTTTCACACCCAAAGAAACATTTTACGGTAAATACCTCTCAAACCATTCTTTTGTGGACTCCAACGGAAATGTTTTTAAAATAACAGGCAGGATTTTCACTAATCGAGTAAGGAAAATCCTGCGTTTTATTCCCGGCTTCTACAAAGCGGAACTTGTGTTTGAACAAACAGGAGAAACTATGGACAGGGAAGAAATCAGGAACCATATCGTACGGCAGTTGGAAAAATTGGACGACTACGAACACAAAGCCGAATGGATTAGAACGGTTAAAAATGCAACAACGATAGAAGGTATTATTTCAGGCGACAATTAAGAACTGCCTTTGCACCCTCAAAGCAATATAAACAGTAACCGCCCTTTCGGGATAGAGAAAAGAGGTAAACGATGAGGATATACGATTATTTATTTTACAAAACATATATTTTGGCTGAGAAGTCGGGAAACTTCGAGGGTATTCCCGTGTTTGGCGGGATTATTTTTGTCGGTTTCTGCGTGGTCATGAACGTTAGCGCAATAGTAATGCTTGCGGAAGGGTTTGGTATCAATGTCGGTATTGACTTTGGCGGGTGGCATAAATACCCTTTGGGCATAGGAACGACGGCGTTGTTATTGTTTTATTATTACTACAAGGGCAGGTACAAAAAGATAATAGAGCGTTACGAGGCGAAAGCCAGTGCAGGAAAGAAAATTCACCCGTTCATTGTAATTGCTATTTATTATGTGTCGAGTTTTGGGTTAGCCTTGCTCGCGGGCTTGTTTAAAAATAAGGATTGGATTTTTGCTCAATAACACCCCCAAATACCCACAACCCAAATTTCATTACCTTTACACTCTCAAAAAATTATAAATATTAGCCGCCCTTTGGGGCATTAAAGAAAAAGAAAAATGGGATTTTTAGATTTTTTATTTGGCAAAAAGCGCCGTGTTGAAAACGATTTTTTCGGCACGATGCTGTTCTTTGAAATTAAGAAAGAACCGCACAAAAGTTATTTTGAATGTAAGCGGCATTTCAAGCCTGCGGGTAAAGCAATTGAGATGGCAATTAACGGCGATATGTCGGGCGCAATGGAAAAACAAACCACATTTTTCAAGCGCATTGAAGACAATTACGGGGCGATTTGCCGGGCAATTGCACCTCTTGTCGAAAGCGAGTTTAAAAACAGGAACAGCGATTTCAGACTTGCCGATTTTGATAAGCAGTTTGAACCGGTTTATCTGGTTTTACCGCGATGCGAAACCGCGCCTGTTGAATGGGAAATCTCGTTTGAAACAAAACTTGATGACGAACATTCATTTACCGTAACCATGTCCGGCTTCGAGGCAAAACACATACTGATTGACGGATAA
>JAITWJ010000060.1 GCA_031285325.1 Bacteroidales bacterium | reverse complement strand
TCGGTAGAAATATGATTGATATTTTTGTAAACAAATACTTTTCTGCTTTCTATTCGACCTTTGTTTTTGACAATATTTACACAGGAATCAATACAGTCCTGCTCTTGCTGAGTGTTTATCTGCATTTGTTTCAGTAATAGCTTTTGGTTTCTTTTGACTTGTATCAAATAGTGATTTCCTGTTGAAACAATGAGTTCTACCGTTTTTTTTGACAGTGCAGGGCATCAAGGGTAAACAGTTCTCCTTTTATGTCCAAAGCTCTGATAAGTTGCTGAACGGTGGGTATTTCTCCTGTTTTTTTGTTTTCCATTTTAGAGCAACTTAATACAATGCCTCTTTGGGCAGAGAAGACGGAAACCATACTGACAAAGTTCTGATACGGGCTAAAATAATCCGAAGAAGTACTGGCTATGGATTTTCCATCAATAGCTTTTGTATCTCCCTTACACATCGGAACATATTGCATTGCCCATTGATTGAATGCCTGAGAAAAACTTTCAAAATCAACAGTTTGAAATATCTCTCGAATGGTTACATAAGTAGGAACTTGATGAAGTAAACGAAAGGCTTGTTGAAGGTCTTTACGGTTTCTATCCAGAAAGCGTCCTATTTCTCGGTAACCCTGACAGCCACTCATCATAGCAAGGATACTCATCAGTAACACATCTGATAATTGATGACGAAGTCCGTGTTTGGAACGGGGTCTTGCACCTGGGATAACATTTCTTGTAGAGTCATGTTTTTTTGCGCTAATATAGTAATCTCAAAGAACTTGACAAAATAACTTAACAGCCCTGCCCTTTAGGGGGTGGGGGGTAATCATCAATTAAATGACGGGATGCGTGTCTGTCTTTTAGTCGTTACAGAGCGCCACGGTGCGCCCGACGGTTACTTTGGATATTCCCGCAGGCGGAATTTGGGTATATTTCGTCTGTTTCGTGCCTGCAAAGACAGTATTTTTAACAAACGTGCGCACGTTTGTGCTTTCCGAGAGCTCGGATTTAACAATCATGTGCATGTTTGTGCTTTCCGATGGTTGGGATTTAACAATCGTGCGCATAATTGTTAAAAAAACGGCGGAGGAAACCGGTACACATCATTGCTTCACCCTTCGGATTCGCAAATAACGACAGGCATCCTCCCTCTTAATTATTAACTGTCAACTGTCCATTGTCAATTATCAATTGTTTTTCCCTGTTTCCTGAAATTCAAAAACAGTTTCTAATAATATTTATCAAAATTAACCATACTCAAAATAATTAGCCTCATGATTATACAATCATGAGGTTCGATAAAATCTCATCTGAAATAAACATACCTTCTCGAGTAAGAGCATAATAGTTTCCATTGTATTTAACGAATCCATATTTTTGATACTTCTGTAATTCTTTTTCAACAATATTAGCGTTCTCTTTACCAAATTTTCGTCCTGTTTCTGAAATAGAAATACCCCACTTCGTTCTTAAATGTACCAATACAAATTCATTAAACTTTTCATTTTTCGAGAGTTGTTCTGTTTCAAAATAAGACAATCCGTTTTCAACAGCATTAATATAGTTTTTCAGATTCGAAATATTCCACTGTCTTTCGTCGCCGTTGAACGAATGAGCCGATGGGCCTGCCCCTATATATTTTACACCAGACCAATATGAAGAGTTATGTTTAGAATACATTTTATTTTTGGCAAAATTTGAAATCTCATACTGTTCAAAACCATACATTTCGGCTATATCAATCAATATGTTAAATTGCTCAACACTTTCAGTTTCACAAATTTCGTTTATTTTACCTTTTTTTAGCCATGTATAAAATGGCGTCCCCTGGTGATAGGTTAAATGATAAGCAGAAAGATGCTGAAATGAAAGTGCAAATACCTGATGTAAAGTTTCATTCCATTGATTGGGAGTGAGTTCCGGCAAGCCATAAATTAAATCAAGACTTATATTTTTAAACCCTATTTTTGCAGCATTTTCAACAGATTGAATAGCCTGCTGAACATTGTGACGGCGGTTCATTCGTTTTAAATGTTCATTTTGAAATGACTGAACGCCAATACTTAGCCGGTTTATACCGCTATTTAAAAGCATTTCAATACAATCAGGCAATAAATCGTCCGGATTTGCCTCAAGAGTTATTTCTGCATCAGAAGCTATGTCGAAAGTATTGTTAAGAAAATATATTATTTGCCGCAGTTCATCTTTTTTCAAAATTGATGGTGTGCCACCGCCAAAATAAACAGTTTCAATTTTTTCACCGTCAATATAATCTTTGCGTAATTCTAACTCTTTCAAAAGAGCTTTAATAAAATTACCGATTAATGAAGTATTTACAGTTTTGTAAAAATCACAGTAATAACATTTTTGCCTACAAAAAGGAATATGTATATAAATTCCTGCCATTCCTTATTTATTTAAAAATGAATAAATCATTCAATAATGAGAATTACTAAGCCTATTTATAACCTCTGTATGGCCATTCTATGCAATGGGGAAAACCATCTTGTATGAAATTCTATTTGCTTTGTCACATTGCGAATATATTTTAAATCAAAGGTAGCCATTGAATTCTAAATACACTCATAATTTAATCCTCAATTATTTTTTGAAAGCAAATCTCGCATTCGCAAACTGTAATTTGAAAAAGTTAAGATTAAAATATTACTTTTGTGAACTCTCTATGAGTGTGTCGCATATCAACCTTAATTTTATGGAAATTAAAATTTAAACGGATGAAAAGGTTTTTAATTCTTGCTATTTTTCTTTTATCGGTATTTGTATCAAACGCACAGGGATATCGACATAATTTAGGTTTACGCGGCGGCCTTTCTTCAGGTTTTGAATACCGCTATTATGCCTCCGACGAAAGTTCGTATAAAATTTTACTAAGCACCCGCGACCGTGGTTTGCAGTTACATGCCCTGAAAGAGTTTCACCGTTATGATCTTTTCGATTTCTCCGAACAACTTGTTTTTGTATTCGGGGCAGGAATACATGCCGGCTACCAAACATGGGATGTAATGCATTTATTAGCTTATGACAGGCTCTGGTATTCAATTAATACAGCATTTATTGCCGGAATTGACGGGCTTGCCGGACTGGAATATATACTATATGATGCTCCTGTTTCGTTGGGTGTGGAAGTAAAACCATATATCGATTTATTTGGCCGCGAAACAATTAAAATACAGCCACTTGATTTTGCATTTACAATTAAATACCTTTTTTGATTAAAATTTTAAATGGAAGTTAAATTCATGCTGTTACATAAAAATCGTATTAAAAAAGATAAAATAAACCAAAACAACCTCATATTAAACAAAACTATTTCCAATTTGTTCAATAATTGTGTTCTTGTATGTTGTTAGAAAGATTATTCTCACAGGTTTATTTTTAAAATAATTAAAAGAGAAAATAATAAAATATGGAACCAGAAAGTGTTAGTTTTATTGAGAAACCAGTTGCTGTTAATCCTGTATGGAAACAAATAGTAATTGAATCTAATCTTCCTGAGAGTTTAAGCCCGTTGCGTGATTTATCGAGAAACCTCTGGTGGGTATGGAATACTGAAGTAAGCGAACTTTTTAAATACATTGATGAAAAAATTTGGGAAGAATGTGCACAAAATCCGGTAGTACTTTTAGATGAAGTTAGTTTTTCGAGATATAAAGAACTTGAAAAAGATGGGGCATTTATTCTAAAAATGCAACATGTATATAAAAAATTTAACGATTATCTTGAAGAAAGAAGAAATATTGACGGGCCACAAATAGCTTACTTCAGCATGGAATACGGGCTACACGACAGTTTAAAGATTTTTTCAGGAGGTCTTGGTATTCTTGCCGGCGATTATTTAAAAGAAGCCAGCGACTCGAAAATCAACTTAGTTGCAGTTGGTTTGTTGTACCGTTACGGATATTTCAAACAAACCATTAACCTTTATGGTGAACAAATCGCTAATCACGAGTCGCAGCGTTTATCAAAAATTCCTGTAAAACCTGTATTCGATAATAATGGTAACTGGATTGAGATTGAAGTTGAGTGTCCTGGTTGTAATATAAAAGCAAGGGTTTGGGAAGTAAATGTAGGTTCAGTTAAATTGTACCTGCTTAATACCGATTATCCCGAAAACCAGGAACAAAACAGGAGTATTACTCACCATTTGTATGGCGGAAACAACGAAAACCGCTTAAAACAGGAAATATTACTCGGATTGGGCGGCATAAAGGCATTAAATAAAATGGGCTACAATTCAGATATCTACCACTGTAATGAAGGCCATGCTGCTTTTATTGGCATTGAAAGAATTATGAACTTGGTGTCGAATGAAGGACTAACATTTGTCGAAGCCAAAGAAGTAGTACGCGCATCAACGGTTTTTACAACACATACACCTGTACCTGCAGGACACGATTCTTTTCACAAAGACGTATTCCATTACTATATGAATTCCATATCCGAAAAAATGGGATTAAAATGGGATGAATTCGAAATGTTGGGTAAAGCATATCCGCACGAAGATCATTTTAACATGAGCTATTTAGCCTGTAACCTTTCGCAGGGAATAAACGGAGTAAGTAAGTTACACGGCAGAGTAAGTAAAACAGTACTGAAGGAATTATATCAGGGTTTTTTGGAAGAAGAACTTGAAATTGGCTATGTAACAAACGGTGTACATTATTCAACATGGGCTGCAAAAGAATGGCAAAATATCCATAAAAAGTATTTTGGAGAATCATTCCCGTTAAATCAACTCAATTTCAATGTATGGAAAAATATTTATCAAGTTCCCGACAAAGATATTTGGCAACTCAGAAGCGAATTGCGGCTAAAACTTATAAAATATATTAAACAACGTTTCGCCGATACCTGGACTAAACGCCACGAAGACCCAAAAATAATTGCCGAAATTATTGGCAAACTAAATCCAAATGCATTGACCATAGGTTTTGCACGCAGGTTTGCAACATACAAACGCGGTAATATTTTGTTTCGCGACCTGAACCGTTTGGCAAAAATTGTAAACAACCCCGAAAAACCCATTCAGTTTATTTTTGCAGGGAAAGCTCATCCAGCTGACAAAGCCGGACAAGATTTAATTAAAAATATCGTTGAAATTTCAAAACGCCCTGAATTCAGAGGTAAAATAATTTTTGTGGAAAACTACGATATGAACCTGGCTCAAATGCTTCTATTGGGAGTTGATGTTTGGTTGAATACACCAACCCGAATGTTGGAAGCCTCAGGCACAAGTGGCGAAAAAGGAATTATGAATGGCACTCTGCATTTTTCAGTTCTTGATGGTTGGTGGGTTGAAGGGTATAAAAAGGATGCAGGCTGGGCTCTACCTATTGAACGTACATACGATGTCAACGACTTTCAAGATGAATTAGATGCCGAAACTATTTATTCAATATTCGAAGATGAGATTATTGAGGCTTTTTATGATCGTAATAAACAGGATATTCCTGAACGCTGGGTAGGTTTCATTAAAAATACCATTGCCGAAGTAGCCCCAAACTTCACCACAGGGAGAATGATTAAAGATTATCAAGACAGGTATTATAATCCACAATTTGAGAGAAGCATAAAAATTAAAAAAGACAACTTTGCTTTGGCTAAAAAAATTGCCTCATGGAAATTATGGGTTAGCTCGCAATGGAATAACATCGAAATAAAAAGCATAGATATGTCTGGAGAGATAACCAACAAAATGAAAATAGGGCAAGAATATCCTATTACGGTGAAAATCGATTTAAAAAGTCTTTCGAGTGAAGATGTTGGCCTTGAACTTGTAATTGCTGAAAATGAAGGTGAAAACTCTTTTAAAATTATTGAAACAATAGAATTTAACCAAATTGAAAATGAAGGCCATGTAACAAATTACAAGCTAAATTTTCATCCAAATCATCCGGGTTCGCTTAATTATGGATTCAGATTATTTCCTAAAAATGAAAATCTACCACACCGTCAAGATTTTGTATGCGTACGTTGGATTTGATAAAAGAAGTACATTCATTTAATACTTTCTTTAATTTCGGGTACTTTCTGAAATATTAATAATTGTTTTCAAAAAAATTAATTTTGCCGACAAAATTAGAGGTTCATTAGAATGATTAGCAGAAGAATTATACGCACAAAGGTTTTACAGGTTTTATACGCCTATTATTCGTCAGAAGAAGAGTCAGTCAATAAAATTGAAAAAGAATTGTTTTTCTGTATTCAAAAAACATACGATCTGTATTATTATCTTTTCGCATTGGTACTTGAATTAGCAGATTACGCCGAGAGTCGTATTGAAATCCGCCAGAATAAACACCAGCCTACCTACGAAGACCTTCACTCAAATACCAAATTCATTTCCAATCAAATTATTTCTCAATTAAAACAAAATAAACAACTTTACACTTACGTTAATCAACGAAAACTGAGTTGGGCATGCTATCCTGAACTGATAAAGGATTTGTATAACTTTATGATTGAGTCGGATTTTTATAATGAGTACTTGACTGATTCGAAAAATTCATTTCTCAACGATAGGAAATTTATTGATAATCTTTTCAATAAAATTATACTTGTATCAGAAGATTTATACGTTGTTCTGGAAGATCAAAGCATTTACTGGAACGACGATATTGAATTTGTAATATCAATGATTTCGAAGACGCTTAAACAATTTAACGATGTATCTGATTCGGAACAGCAGTTTATGCCAATGTTTAAAGACGAAGGGGATAGAAATTTTGCCAGGGATTTATTGCGTAAAGCCATTATTAATAACGACGAGCTGCGTGAGATGATTAAGGAACACTCAAAAAACTGGGATGTTGAACGCATAGCATTCATGGACATACTAATTATGCAACTTGCCATTACCGAATTTCTTTTTTTCTCTTCTATACCTACAAAAGTAACGCTAAACGAATACATCGAGTTATCTAAATTTTACAGCACCGATAAAAGCCGTAATTTTATTAACGGGATACTTGATAAAACGCTTAAAGACTTGAAAAAAGGAGAAAAGATTGTAAAAGCCGGACGTGGTTTAGTAGGCGAATCATGATGAAAAATACATTACATTTTATTTTTTTACTGATGCTTTTTGCATGCCAACAGCGAAATCAGACTAATAATGAAAACGATGCATTAAACATGCAAATTATAGAAGATAAATTGGTTGATTTTGAATTTACCGAAGAAACACATAATTTTGGGAACCTGACTGCAGGGCAGATTGTGGTATATACATTTGAATTCAAAAATATGGGAACTGAAAGTATATATATCCATTCGGCAGAAACAGATTGTAACTGTATTAAAGCATTATATTCTGAAAAGCCGGTTTTACCCGGTAGCTCAGGATTTATTGAAGTTGAGTTCAATACAGCCGGATTAAACGGAAGACAACTAAAAATAATTGAGATACACGCCAATACAAAAAAACCAAAACAATTGGTTATTTTTGCAGATGTACAAAACGAACTTTTTATAATATAAATTAAAACTTAATAAAAATGAATACAATTTTAATGATGCAGCCTTCGGGGCAGACTACAGATTTACTTAAAAGTTTTCTCCCGCTTTTATTTATTATTTTAATATTTTACTTTTTAATGATTCGTCCACAGATTAAACGCCAAAAAGAAATGCAAAAGTTTCGCGAAAGTTTGGCAAAAGGCGATAAAGTAGTTACAACCGGAGGTATTTACGGTAAGATTATTGAAATAAAAGACAACACTGTTATTCTTGAAATTGCCTCCAATGTGCAAATTAAAGTTGACAAAAATGGGGTATTAAAAGACACAAGCGACACTACTCAACAGAAGTAATACTTAATTTATAATAACCTAAATAAAAACAGTAATAAGACTTATTCCGTCTTATTACTGTTTTTTGTTTTATACTGTTCAATAGCAGCAAGAAAAGTATCAAAAACAGAATGTTTCTTCGCTGCCATAACGTTGCCAACTATTGGCCAACCTTGCAGGCTACAACAAATACCTGTGGCTTACAGTACGTGCGAGGGCGTTTACACCTGTATTTACTTAATCGACCACCGCCACAGGGAATTTGCCGCTGCAGTTGCCCTGCAAGCGTTTGCCGCTTTTCATGCGGATGTCGAACGATACTGTGAAATTATCGTAACCCGACCGTTGCCAGGAAATCTCCCCGCCGCCAACTTCACCGGGTTCCGTGTTACTGGCCGAAAGGCCGAGATTATCAAGGGTGATATCGATTCGCCAGAAATTTTCTTCACCCGGAATCAACTCTACACGCTTTGATTCGTCTGGAACATAAAAATTGAGATAACAGACTTCTACTTCCTGCTGTCCATGAGTAGAGAAATGGAAAGAATTATGGCCATACTTGGCATCGTGGATGGAATACTTTTCCCCATCGTACAACAACGAACCCGTAACTTTGTCATCGTCATCACCGAGGCATGACGACATCGTACACATAGCGATCAGGCAGACGCAGGCCATCGAAAGAAATAACCGATTTTGTTTCATAACGCTTTTAATTAAAGTTTATAAAATATACAACATTTGCTAAATTTTATTACTATTCTATTGGAACAACCATCATGTCTTTTCCTTTTGTTCCCCATTGGACTTGCCACACTCGTCCGTCAATTTGGTCAAGTAGAACGAAGTAATACATATATTCTGTAGGATAAATAATAAACCTTCCATTTACTTCCTCTTCTGTTGAAACACGAGCAGTTAGAGATATTGGAGCTTCAGACTGATTCCTGTCTTTTGTATCCCATTGAACTTGCCACATTTGACCGTTTCGTGTATTTAGTTTAATGAAATTCCATGAACTTTCAGTTGGATAAAGCCTGTACTTGTAAACAATGGCGCTGTCAGGTGAAACAATCGAAATTGCGTTTGTTTGAGCTTGAGCAAACGCAGTTATTGTTGATAAAACAACAATTATAGAAATTACTGTCTTCTTCATATTGTTTGACTTTATTGTTTATAAAAATTGTTACTTCTTAAAAATTCGACAAATAAAAAAGCGGACTTACATTTATATGCTTTCGAGGTTTACCACAACCTTTGTCCCAAATAAAGCAAGCCCGCAACTCTGCGAGCGTTACAATATTCTTGGGACTTTTTTTTGTGGTAATTTCGAAAGCCGGAATATAGCAAACGCTATTCTAATGTGTCTTTTCGCCTTCCGGCGCTGTTGTTTTTATATCCTTATAAATCCTCTTTATTAAACATTTATTCCTTTTTCTAAAACCCTCCGTATCGTTTTGGAATGGCGGTTATGCCTTTTCAAATTTCAGATTGTTGAGCATTTCCTTAATGTCAATGCCGGCGCGGAAAACGACCTTCTGGTTCTTAACCATTGAGGCGTTGAACTTGTCGGCTGTTTCAGCCCCTTCGCTGCTAATGCTTACCTGAAACGCGCCAAAGTCGCCCAAGCGGACTATTTTACCTTCGGCAAGGTGTTCGGTCAGCACTTCAGTAAGGGCAACAAGCACTGCCTGCGTGTCGGCGGGACTTACGGTACTGCGTGCGGCAATTTCCTTACTCAGTGTGCGAAGTGTAGTGTCGCCCGTGCTTTTAGCATTGGCATACCATTTTTTAGGGTCTTTCGGCTTTTGCGGATTGCCCTTTTCTGTTACGGTGTATTTTACTGCCATAATATTTTGTTAAATGATTAAAATTGTTTTATCGGACATAAAGATATGGTTTTATTTTGGAATATAGTGCAAGTTAATGTTTCGAGTACATCAAAAAAACCGGATAAAACAAATGCAGAACCGAACTTGTTCGAGCTATGCCTTGAGAGGAATGGCCGGTGTTTACAAACGATGAATTACTTTGCCGGCATCAATTCAAAACTTGTAAAATAATTACGAGAAACAGTAAAGGCGTACGACCTAAACTGAGCCTCGCCGAAAAACTGAAGCTTTTAAATGGTTTTACTCCTTGTAATGTTAATATGGTTGAGTAGAAAGATTATTTCAGATTAATATTCTTTAGCCTCAATGCATTGATAATAACAGACACAGAACTCAAGCTCATTGCCGCCGCCGCAAACATTGGATTTATAAGCGGTCCGCCAAACAGGAACAATGCTCCTGCCGCTATTGGAATACCTAAAATATTATAACCAAACGCCCAAAACAAATTTTGCCTGATGTTTCTAACCGTCTGTTTACTCAGATGAATCGCCATCGGAACATCCATTAAATCGGAATGCATAAGTACAATATCGGCGCTTTCAATCGCAACATCCGTTCCCGAACCAATGGCAATTCCTATATCGGCTTGTGTAAGTGCGGGCGCATCATTTATACCATCGCCTACCATAGCAACCTTACGGCCTGTTTCCTGCAGTTTTTTTATTTCACTTGACTTGTCCTGCGGTAAAACTTCCGCAAATACTTTGTTTATACCAACCTGTTTTGCAATGGCTGCCGCCGTCTTTTCGCTGTCGCCAGTAATCATTACAACCTCTATACCCATTTTATGCAGTGTTTCAATAGCTGCACTGCTACTTGGTTTCACTACATCGGCTACGGCTATCAAACCTTTGTAATGGCCGTCAACAGAAACAAATAAAGGTGTTTTACCATGTTCTGCAAACGATTCGCCGTATTGTTGTTCTACGCCTACAAATCCGGCGTGTCCCACTTTTACTGTTTTACCATTCACATTTGCCTGAACTCCCATACCAGTAACCGAATAAAAATCGGTTACCGGATACAGTTCGTCTGCCTCATTTACAATTGCTGAAGCAAGCGGATGTTCCGATAATTTTTCAACACTTGCAGCATATTTTAACACATCAAAACCACCTATTATGTCTGTAACTACAGGCTTACCTTCTGTAATTGTACCCGTTTTATCAAAAACAACAGTATCAATTTTATGAACGGTTTCAAGCGCTTCGCCGCTTTTTATGAATATACCGTTTTCTGCGCCTTTGCCCGTAGCAACCATTATTGCCGTAGGCGTAGCTAATCCTAAAGCACACGGACAGGCAATAACGAGTACAGAAATAAAAATGGTTAATGCAAATTTCAAATCTCCACCTGTCCCGAAAAACCATGCAATACCTGACAAAAACGCAATAACACATACTATGGGAACAAAATACCCCGACACCGTATCAGTCAATTTTACAATCGAGGCTTTTGAATTTTGCGCATCCTCAACTAATTTAATAATATGCGCAACAGCCGTATCATTCCCAATCTTTTCGGCTTTAAACCAGATAACTCCTACTGTATTTAACGAGGCGGCGTAAACAACATCACCTGCTTTTTTATCAACGGGCGTACTTTCACCGGTCAGCATTGATTCGTCAATAGCCGTGTAACCGTCTGTAACGGTACCATCTACCGGAATCCTTACTCCCGGTTTCACAACAATAATATCGCCGATCTTAATTTCATCTATCGGGATTTCTTTTTCAGTGTCGTTTTGTAAAACTATAGCAGTTTTAGGGGTAATCCCCATAAGTTTTTTGATGGCTTCGCCTGTTCTGCCTTTTGAAATGGCTTCCATCAATTTACCAAGCAAAATCAAAGTTATAATTACGCCGGCAGTTTCAAAATACAGCGATTCTACAGCATCTTTATGTCCATTGGCGATTTGAATAGTGTTGTAAACACTGTATATAAATGCCGCACCTGTTCCTGTAGCAATAAGCGAATCCATGTTCGGACTCCTCTGTATCATATATCTAAAACCTGCTGTATAGAACTTGTATCCAACACCAATAATGGGAACGACTAAAACGAGCTGCAAGAGTGCATAAACCAACGGATGGTGCATAGGTACAAGTATAGCGGGAAATGGCAGGCTGACAATATTTATCATCGGAGCCATGGCTATATACAACAGAGGTACGGCAAAACATGCCGAAACGGTAAATTTAGTAAATAACGTGTTTATTTCTTTTTGCTTTCGTGCCTTATATTCGTCAAAACGATTATTATCAGTAACTTTGTATTCAATTTTTTCTATTGCTTCGCAAATTGCCGACAAACTAATTTTATGCGGATTATATGTGACAACTGCTTTTTCTGTCGCAAAATTTACAGAAATGCTTATTACTCCTTCTAATTGTTTAACTGTTTTCTCTACGCGCCTTGCACACGCGGCACACCTCATCCCTTCTAATTGTAATTTTGTATCTTTCCTGATCATAACTCTTTGTGTGTAACTGTTAATATTTGAAACAACCAACAAAAGTTACCAAATTAGTTCACAGCCATATTAACAGCCCGTTAATACTAAACTTACAAGCTATATTTTCTGTTTTGATAAAATATATTTATCAAATTTTTAATCAATTATTTTACAGTCAATTTTAACTTCAATTTAGTAATTACCCACGAATAAAGTTTGTGAATATCTTTTTCTCTTTTTCCGGTAACCCATAACGTTCCTTGCCAAATTCTATACTTTTTATAAGGAATGCCATGTTTCTTCCTAAAACTCGCATTGTCTGCATTCCTTCTTCGTCTTTTATAACATCTTCGGCTTTGTTTCCATGTACCTCATTCCAGTACTGACTTGATACTATCGGCATGCCGGAAATTGTAAAATATTTATTCAATACATCAAATGTCGATGAACAGCCGGTTCTTCTCGCCGATACAACTGCCGCTCCTACTTTCATAGTTTTATCAAAAGAAGTACTGTAAAAAAGCCTGTCAAGAAATGCCAATAAACTTCCGTTAGCAGACGAATAATATACAGGAGAACCAACTACAATACCATTGCATTCGGCAAATAACGGAGCCAGTTCATTAACCGAATCATTAAACACACATTTTCCCGTTTCTCCACACTTATTACATCCTGTGCAACCACGAATATCCTTATGTCCAACATGAACAATATTAGCGTTAATACCATTTTCACCCAAAGTTTTAGCAACTTCATTTAACGCAGTAAAGGTACAGCCTTTTGCGTGAGGACTTCCGTTAATCAGTAATACTTTCATTATTTTTCCCTCCATAAATTATTTTATTGGGTAAAGGTAGCATAAATTTCTAACACACATACAAGATAAAAACAAAGAGGCTCACAATTCGTTGTAAGCCTCTTATTTTCAAGTAGCGAGAGGCGGGCATGATCCGCCGACCTCATGATTATGAATCATGCGCTCTAACCAGCTGAGCTACCTCGCCATAACCTTTAAATTTGAATCGCAAATATAGTATTAATTTTAGTTTAGTTTACTTTTTTATCGAAAATTGAAAGAATTTAGTTATTGCATCAATTATTTTGCTCTAATTTTAGTTCACATTATATTGAAAAATAATTCGGTAAACTCTCTGTTAAAATATTAACAATTGTAATTTATTGATAATTTAGATAACCCGTTACGCATTAAAAAACGCAAAAACTTGGTTTGTTTAAAAAAATGAAATAAATTGTGCTAATCTGATATAAATATGTGGGAATATGATATATTTTTTTCTTGGATGTTACAAAACCCATTTTTACTTTTACTTAAAATTAAATTGTCGTTAACATGTTTTTTAAATTTTGAATTATATGTTTTTGTTCGATTTCCCGAGAAGCGGCATTGTGGTTTGCTCCTGATAAAAAAGGCAGGAGCATGTAAATAAAATCAATACGATTAAACTTATTGAAAATGTCCTTTTTGAAAACAAGCATATTATTTAACAAGCAGTAATTTACGTAATTATGAAACAAAAATTTAAAGTTTTATTATTGATTTTAATTTCTGTTGTTTTGGGTTGCGGAGAGCAAACTAAAGAACCGGCACCGGTGCCACCCGAGCCTGAACCAGGATTGCCATTTACCGTGTACTCTTTTGTAGAAGGATCATCGGCCCGATGGGTCAATCTTTATTATTACGAGCAAGGCTATAAAAGTAAACTCCTCGTAATTAACAGCGACGAGGAACTGAAAAAGTACGTTGAGGGCGATTATCCCCCCGTTGATTTTACGAAAAAGACATTATTGCTGGCAAGCGGTGCGGCTCCAAATAATATTTCGAACAAAATTGATCAAAGTTTACAGCAACTTTTGGAAAGTGAATACAAATGGAGTATCGAAATATATTTGGGTATTGCGGATATAGTTCAAGATTGGCAGGTTGCAATCCTCATCGATAAATTGAGTGCCGAAAATAAAATAGAACTGTATGTAACATTTAATCATTATTAAACCATGAAAACAAGAATATTGTTTATCTTAAATTAAATTATTCAGTATGAAAAAAATACTATTACCAATTATGCTGTGTATCTTTATTATTGGCTGTGAAAAGCAAAATAAAGAACCTGAACCGGCACCACCGATACCGGGAACTGAAGAAGAACCATCTGTACCGGAAATACCTGAAGAACCAGATGCACCGGGAATGACAGCAGGTGACTG
>JAITWJ010000035.1 GCA_031285325.1 Bacteroidales bacterium | reverse complement strand
AGAAGACGTTATAAATCAAATTATCATAAACAGTAAGGTGTATGGTTTTTATGGTTATGGCGTAATTAAAACTTTATTTTATAACGGACAACAGGAGCGTGCTTTGAATTTATTTGAACAGGCAATAAAAGGGGCAAGTGAAGATTATAAGCCAACTCTTGAAAAATTAAAGCAGGAGTTGACGTGTCAGCAAAATCATTCACCGGTTAATTGAAAGACATAAAATGAAAAATATCTGGAAATATAATTTAATGGACTTGCTGGAAAACGCAAGGCTTGGCAACAAAGGAGAATTGAACGGGTTTCTGAAAACATATTCGCCCTTTGCAGTAGCGAATGAAGACTGTTCAATCCTGTTGGTATTAAGGCATTTCAAAGTGCAGTACTGGAAAGACGAAAGGCGTGTGTTGAACTGTGCGCCCGAAGATGAACATTTTCAGTGGGGAATTACAGTAAACATGAGGGATAACGATGGAGGTTGTGAAAGTAATATTTATTTACCCAACCAAAATTATACAGGATTGAAAATTCAAGGCAATGAAGTTGAGATTCTCACAGACAGCAATAAAAGCACAAAAACAAATACGGTTGAACTGTTGAGAAAATTAAGTTTTTGGGGACAGTTTACGGAAAAAGACATTGAAGACGGATTTAATACCTTGTGTAACGAGCAATATGAAAAACCGAAAAAAATCGAAGTAAAAAATAAGGTTATCAATCTGCCTTCAATCGGAAAATTGAAGTACAGCAAAAAATATGAATGGTACAAAAGCAAAGTCAATATCGGCAATATTTCATTTACGTTAAACATCAGCCTTGCCGCGCCCGAAGAATTGGAAAAGCTGATTTCCTTTGCCGACAGCCAATTGAAATCAAAGTTTTATGAGCCGATGCTTTTGGCAATGGAAAATGAAATGATAGCGCTGAAAAATGACCTTTGGCTTGGCGAAGATGAAGAAACAGGCAAAGAAGAGCCGCCAATCACCGTGGATGATTTTAGAAAGCGGATTTCAATCGACAGTATAAGTTTTCATGAAGACTGTTCTTCTGCAATTTATTGCAACGACGGCGATATTTTTTGGGGACATACCATTGAAATCAACATCGACAAAGACGGAAACTATGAAGGTGTATCTTTGGCAGGTTAAAACACTCCGTTTGGCGCAGCGGTAACCTGCGCCTTTAAAAATAATTCTTATGAATATTTTACCGCAAGGAACACAAAGAAACTTCACAAAGTGCACAAATCCCTGAAATATGCGTATTTATCCTTTGTGTCCTTAGTGTAAAACTTCGTGCGCTTTGCGGTAAGAAAATCATAGTAATCGCCAAAATCAAATAAATCGCGTTTCAGACAGCGGGGTAATTTTTCAAACAAATATTTCGCTTTCCAATTAATTATTTGTGAAATAAATCAATTATAAGCCTTGTAAGTCAAATATTTGTTAGATAAATTAATTATTCGGCAGATAATTAAAATATTTCGTAAATAATTCAATTTTTTGACAAAAAAATTAATTATAACGTACATAATTCAATTATTCGTTTAAAAAATAAATTATTTGGCTTTAAAATTATTTTTAAGACTAAAAAATCATTATTCTTGAAAAATATTCAATTTTTATTAAAAAATTAGAAATATGGCTCAAAATAGAATATATTCGCCTAACATATTATGGCAACCGCCCTCCGCGCCAACCTCGACACACTGAAAAAGCATACGTTCAAATAGAAATTATACCTGTTTCTTCATAAATATACCGTTGTTAAATATTTTAAACTGAAAGGTATTAAAAGTTATTTATTTCGATTTTATACTTGTATATTTGCGGACTTTTAAACATTTTAAAAACATGCCGACAGTTTCAAACAGAGGAAAAATGATGCCTAACTCGCCTATACGCAAGTTGGTGCCACTTGCCGACAAGGCAAAAGCTAAAGGTATAAAAGTGTATCATTTAAACATCGGTCAGCCCGATTTACAAACTCCGCCTGAAGCGCTCGCGGCAATTAGAAATATTGATCGTAATATTCTTGAATATTCGCCCAGTGAAGGAATTATTTCGTTACGAAACAAACTCGTGCATTATTACAGTAAATTTCAAATTAATGTAACCGCCGACGATATTATAATTACCACAGGAGGTAGCGAGGCTGTTAATTTTGCTTTTATGAGTTGCCTCGACCCGGGCGACGAAATTATAGTACCCGAACCCGCTTATGCCAATTATGAAGCTTTTGCAATTGCTGCCGGCGCCGTAATAAAAACAATTGTAGCTAAAATAGAAGATGGTTTTGCACTTCCACCTGTTAATGAATTTGAAAAACTTATCACACCGAGAACAAAGGGGATAATGATTTGTAACCCCAACAATCCGACCGGATATTTATATAACCGCGAAGAAATGAATAAAATTCGTGACTTGGTAAAAAAATACAATTTGTTTCTTTTTTCAGATGAAGTTTACCGCGAATTTTGTTACACGGGAGCCCCATATATTTCGGCTTTTCATTTAGAAGGAATCGAACAAAATACAATTTTGATTGATTCCGTTTCCAAACGTTACAATGAATGCGGTTTGCGCATAGGTGCACTAATTACAAAAAATGCCGAAGTAAAACAAAGTGTTATAAAATTTTGTCAGGCACGGTTAAGTCCGCCACTTGTGGGGCAAATTGCAGCCGAAGCTTCGCTCGATGCCAGCCCTGAATACATGCTCAATAATTACAATGAATATGTAAACCGTAGAAAATTTCTTATAGACGGATTAAACCGCATTGAAGGCGTTTATTCGCCAATACCTATGGGCGCTTTTTATACTGTGGCAAAACTGCCGGTTGACAATGCCGATAAGTTTTGTACATGGTTACTTTCCGATTTTGAATATGAGAAACAAACACTAATGCTTTCGCCGGCTTCGGGTTTCTACACCGACCCTGATAATGGTATCGACCAGGTAAGAATTGCATACGTTTTGAAAAAAGAAGACCTGGCGGCTTGCCTTAACATTTTACAGGAAGCTTTAAAAGTTTATCCGGGAAGTAAAGTAAAGAGAGTTGTTAAAAACAATTAACAAATCTCATAAAGCGTGTAAAATTAATTTGTAATTTATAGTTGCATGTAAAAAATACTAATAGTCAAAAAACTTGACTGTTATTGTTTTATCTTATAAATCTTCAGGAAATTTATGAGTATTCTTTTCTGTGTTTTCAAGTTCTTGCCATTTCTTTAAAATATTCTCTTCGCCGTCAAAGTACTCCAAATTAGAGTCTTTTCGATATATCTCTGCCGTAGGAATCATGAAGATCTTATTCGAGTCGGGATATTCGCAAATGTCGTATCCGATAAACGTGCGAATATCTAAATAAATACATGGTTCGCTCGTGTGGTTATATAATTGGTGCGCCCCGTTTTCGCCTTTTTCAAAAAATATTAAATCTCCGTTTCTAACAATTTCTAATCCTTTTGGTGTTCTTAGTGTTACCGCCCCCGAAATTATCAGGAATAATTCCTCGGCGTACCTGTGAAAATGATATGCCGAGCAAAATTCACCCGAATTTAATTGCCGCAAATCGAAAACCAAGTTATCCGGATTTATTCCTTTTTTTATTCTGGAAATGTCGGTTAATAATTTAAAATTATCAATCCGGTTAGGATTTTCTTCAAATTCTCTATCTTCTGTTTTTATGATTGCTGCCATACTTTGCATGAGTTTATAATAAGAACTGGCAATAAAAATAGATAAAAGTTTGTACATTTATGATTTTCAAACTGAAATCAGCACAATATCCTGCTCGGAACTACATATACTTACTGTTCAGGGAATTTTTTGTGCGAATATAAGGACGAGATTATCAAACCCAAATACATTCAATTTATGCATTACATTGGTTGTAAGGAAATTCAAAATTAATAAAGAAAGAGGTCTCTGGCGGATTTGAACCGCCGTACACGGTTTTGCAGACCGCTGCCTAACCACTCGGCCAAGAGACCTTTTTAATTTTGAAGATGCAAATCTATAAAAAAATGCAGTACTCACAACTTTTTGTGAAAAGTTTACAATTGTTTTTAGAAATTATATTAAAATTTAATAGAGTAGGGTATATACCAAACTATTACTATTCCGGTTTATTTGATAAAACCACACTTATATTATCCGTTTCTTAACCACTATTGACATATTGCATTTTAAAACCTTAATCCTTACTTTTTTATATGAGAAAATTTTTAAAAAAGTAAGAGTTTGTCTAAAAATTAGTGTTATAAAGGTTTAATCATCAGGGCGATGAATGCGAGATAAATCATTGTTTCAGACGATTCGATCGATCGTTCATAGTCTTTTGCTAGCCTTCTGAAGTCTCCGAGCCAAGCGAATGAACGCTCTACC
>JAITWJ010000108.1 GCA_031285325.1 Bacteroidales bacterium | reverse complement strand
GGTAAAGAAAACCACCCTTGCCGAAGCTGTATGGGGCGACTATATAGACCAGTCCGATAACTTCGATTTTATATACGCCCAAGTTAAAAATCTGCGCAGGAAGTTACGCGAAACAGGAGCCCGTATAGAAATAAAAGCCATATATGGTTTTGGATATAAACTTATTATAGAAGAATGAAACTGATATCTCGCATAGTATCTCGTCTTTCGGTGGCTTTGCTTATTTTACTGGCTGTATGGGCAACCATGTTCCACTATATAATGGTAGATGAAATAAACGACGAAACGGATGATTCGCTTGAGGAATACTCGGAATATATAATTATGCAGGCATTGGCGGGAAAGGAATTGCCTTCTGCAGATAATGGCACTAATAACAGCTATCACATTCAAGAAGTTACGGCCGAATATGCAGAACAGGTCTCCCATGTAGAATATTTTGATAGAGAAATTTATATCGAATCGATGAAAGAAACGGAACCTGCCCGCGTACTTCGCACCATATTCAGAAATGCCGACAACAGGTACTACGAGTTGAACGTAATGATTCCTACGTTTGAAAAGTCAGACATACTGGCAACCATACTTTGGTGGAGCGTTTCGCTTTACATTATTCTATTGTTGACTATAATAGCTTTGAATGCATGGGTTATATACCGCAGTTTCAGGCCGCTTTACGCGCTGCTTAACTGGCTCGATGGCCTTACTCTTGGCGGCGAAGTTCCACCTTTGAAAAATGATACCAAAGTTACGGAATTCAGGCGGTTGAACGAGGCAATGTTGTTGAATACCAAACGCAACAACGAAATGTATGAAGAGCAACGGTCGTTTATAGGTAACGCCTCGCACGAAATGCAGACTCCAATAGCTATTTGTATAAACCGGCTGGAAATACTCGCCAACGACCCCTCTTTAACCGAAGAGCAATTGGGTGAAGTGCTCAAAGTTATGCAAACACTCGACCACCTTTCCAGACTGAACCGTACATTACTGCTGCTTGCCAAGATAGAAAGCTCCCAGGTTACAGAAAGTTCTGAGATAGACGTGAATAAGATTGTTAAAAACATTACAGCCGACTACTCCGAAGTTTATTCTGCTCGCGGAATATCGGTAGAAACCACAGAAGAGGCTTTATTGAAGTTCACCATGAACGAATCGTTAGCCTCCACGCTGTTGAGTAATCTTATAAAGAACGCTTTTGTCCATTCTCCGGAAAGAGGCATTGTGAATATACATATCTCTTCCAGGTACATTTCCATATCAAACACGGCTGAGGGCGACATCTTAGATGAAAAACTTATTTTCCGGCGTTTTTATCAGGATAACAAGAAATCAGGGTCGATGGGACTGGGCCTTTCATTGGTTGAATCTATTTGCCGTATTTATGGCATGAGTATCATCTACGATTTCCGCAATGGGTTACATCGATTTACAATATCCTTATCCAAGAAACCGTTTTGAATTCGGAGAAACAAACAAATCACAGTTCAGGCATAATTTTACATTATTTTTCTCTGCGGTTTAAAATGGTTTTACATATATTTATAGGAAGTTTAATTAAACAGAAATAAAGTATGCGAGCCTCAGCCGGCAACACCCTGTTATTTACATCTTGCAGAAGTTCTGCAACAACCAAACGGCACGATTTATTACTTGCGCAGTTTGCGCAACGGGCAAATGACGAGATTTAACACTTGCGCAACCCGCGCAACGACCGAATCACAAGATTTAACACTTGCGCGGCCTGCGCAACAACCAAATCGCGAGATTTACGACTTGCGCAGCTTGCGCAACAACCAAACGGCACGATTTACCGCTTGCGCAGTTTGCGCAACGGGCAAACGATACGGTTCCTCGCAACTGCGAGGCACGAAGCAGTCCGGAACAACACGGCAACGCTGGATTGCCTCGGACTAAAGTCCTCGCAAAGAACGAAACGCAGAAACAACAAGAAAATAACAAACAATAAAAACAAAAGAATATGAAAATAAAAAGATTTCAAACAATGGCGCTCCACAACGGCGAATACTGGCAGTTCATGTAAGAATATCAAAAAAAGCTTATCCGGTAAATTAAAAACAGTTTCTAAAAAAAAAATCATCCTGCCTGATAATTTCAAATTAATTTCAGAATTGAGGCATAATTTTGTCGAAATAAATTAATTAATCTGAAAAAAATGAAAAATTTAATTGTGTTATTTTGTGCAATGGCTGTTTCTTCTCCGCTGTTTGCGGGAGATGACCGGCCCATCGGCGTAGATAAATTTCCTGTGCCGGCGAAAGAATTTATAAACAAACATTTCAAAAATGTTCAAGTATCACTGTCAACTGTTGACAGAGAAATATTGGACACAACGTATGAAGTATTCTTTGCAAACGGTTGTAAAGTAGAATTTGACAGGAGCGGCAATTGGAAAGATATTGACTGTAAACACGGCCGCGTACCGGAAGAAGCTATACCGGAAGCTATTCGCAATTACATAAATGCGAATCATAAAGGACACTATGTTACGGAAATAGACCGTGACAACCGTGATTATGAAATGAAACTCGACAACAGGCTTGAACTGGAATTCAATCTTCAGTTTCAACTTATCGGGATAGATAATTGATCATATTTTAATAATCACAGGAATCATGAAAACAAAATTATTGGTAATTACATTGGCAATAGCCGGAATACATTTTGCCGGATGCGATAAAGATGACGACAACATTTTGGTAACACATAGTATAGAAGCTAATTTCCGCAGCCAATATCCCGATGCTGCCCGTGTAGGATGGGAATCAAAGAACGACTATTATGTGGCCGGCTTCCAACGTAATAACACAGAGGCTGAGGCATGGTACAACACACAAGGCAAATGGCAAATGACTGAAACCGACGTACGTTATACAGATCTCCCACAGGCTGTGAAAACAGCTTTCGAGCAAAGTGAATACCCCAAATGGCATATAGACGACATTGACATGCTTGAATATCCTGACAGGGAAGCCGTTTATATAATCGAGGTAGAACAGGGAAATGCAGAATACGATCTATGGTTTTCTCCAGACGGAGTGTTGGTAAAATCAGTTCCCGACAGTAATAATAATAATGGGAGCAGCAACGGGAACAACAGTGGTTCAGAACATCGGCCTACAACTGTTATCCCCACAGTGAAAACATTTATTACTGAAAAATATCCGCAGGCACGGATTGTAGATATCGAGAACGAACACGGAATGTTAGAGATTGACATCGTTGATGGTTATACTCCCCGCGAATTGATATTTTCACAGTCGGGGGAATGGGTTTGCACTAAAACAGAAATTCGTAAGGCCGATATTCCGGTATTAGTATTGAACGCTGTAAGCGCTTCGCAGTATAGTTCGTGGCGCATCGACGACATAGATCATTACGTAACGCCAACAAACGAATACTATTTGCTTGAACTCGAATACGGCAAAAGTGAAACCAATTTGAAAATAGATGTTAACGGGAATATTTTGTAATTTATTAATCGACCGTGTTTTTGCAACATTGTTTCAAAAATTTGTAATTAATCAGTACACTTTAAAATAGCATTTAATGTTATTTTAAAGTGTACTAATGCTATTTTTGTTCCCTGAATAAATAATAAAAATGGCAAAAAAATACTGGAAACCCGGTACTGTTCTGTATCCGATACCTGCAGTAATGGTAAGTTGTGGCGAAACACCCGAAGAATACAATATAATTACAATTGCATGGACAGGGACAATAAACAGCAATCCTCCCATGTGTAGTATTTCTATAAGGCCAGACAGACACTCGTATGATATTATTAAACGTACCGGCGAATTTGTTATAAACCTTACTACCGAAGAGTTAGCCAAAGCCACCGACTGGTGTGGCTGCCGCTCCGGAAGAAAGTATAACAAATGGAAAGAAACGAATCTCACTCCTGCACTTGCAAAAGTAGTAAAAGCGCCCATTATTGAAGAATCGCCTGTAAATATTGAATGTAGAGTAAAAGATATTCTCGAACTTGGAACACACCACATGTTTATTGCTGAGGTGATTAATATTTCGGTGGATAATGATTATATTGACGAATATGATGTTTTCAATTTTTCGAAAACCAAACCTATTGTTTACAGTCATGGACATTATTTTGGAATAGGCAGAAAAATTGGAAAATTTGGCTGGTCAGTTGAAAAAAAGAAGAGTAAAAAGGCATGATACAAGTGTAATTTTTTAAAATACTAACCTTAGTAAATTAATTTTACACCATTAATATGTTATTCAGAATCCACGCTTATTAAACAAAATGTAGCCAAAATTCAATGTCAGGTAAAAACGTGAACTTTCTTTTTCGTAATAGTTCAAAGCGAGGCTGAGTGGGCCAACTCCGGTTTGATATACCAGTGCTGCTAATCCTTGTAAATAATAATCTCTCAAAAGAATGCCGCTTTTTGAAAATGTTAAACTGCTTGAATATAATTCATAGTTAACAGGTAAAAATCCGTATCCTTCTACACGCAGGTGCAGCGATTTATTAAAATTTAGAATGGCTCTTAATCCTGCGGCTAAATAATTGTTTGAGTGAAAATTACTAATAAACATAGATTTGCTGTGTGGAGTAGGGTGATAACCCGGCGCTGAGAGCATAGTTGAAGTGTAATTGCTCATAAGTTCCTTGTTACTGAAAGTTGCTTCAAATTCGGTACCAAGTGTAAATTTGCGGCTCAGATTGAAATATTGAGCAGAATGTGCATTTAAAAGAAAATATTTATGCCGGTTACTAATTTCATTATTTGTTGACGAAATTGAGCCCGGATTGTAAGATTCTTTACCCGAAATGTATTTTAATGAAAAATAATGTAAAGCGCCCTCTGTTGCATATTGGTCATAATTAAGTGAATTATTTTCTATTCTTAGTTCTGCTGCAGTGGCGCTAAAAGTTGTATTATCGGGTTTATCTGCATTTTTAAAAACTTCGGGCTGATAATATTCGTCAACAGAACGGGAATAGGAAATGCCCGCAAGTAATTTACTATGCATACCGAGCGGGAAACCTGTTTCTACTCTCGTATTATATTCAAACTGTATAATATAGGGAGGCCTGACATCTTCGAAAAAAATTTCAGAACTTGACGAGAAAAAATCCCACCGGTTAATGGTTGAATATCCGGCTAAATAAAATGGAAGTTTTGACGGGAAATCGATTCTTCCGCCAAATTTAAATGAATTGTAGAAACGCCCAAAATAAACATTGGAGCTTAAATTATAGGCTCTGTTTTTGTAGAAACGATAATCAATACTGGCAAACCATTGGTTTATAGGCCTTGTTGAAATATTTCCGCCAAAGTTAGTTTCAATTCTTTTTTCCGGTTCAATTTTAAGATGCAGGTCAAAATAACCGGTTTCATTATTATACCTCGAAACAGGCTGTATCGATTTTATTTGTTCATCGGCAACAAGTTTGAAATATTCTTTCTTTAGCGATGAAAGCGACACTACATCTTCTCCACGTTTTATAGATTGAATAATATATTTGGTTTGTTCGGGGTCGTTAACGCCTTCAACCTGTATATTCTGGAAAAGTAATTGTGGTTTTTTTGCATTGAATTTATTACGTTCTTCCATCACATATTCTTTAGAAATCCTTCTGTCTATTCTCGACATAATACTGTCGATATACTGCAAAGCTGTATTTTCTCCGGTTTCCAATACCTGGTCAATCTTATTAAAATCGAGTAATCCTACATCAGTGAATTTTGTTTCAAGTAAAATACCTTCTTCGGGTTTTATTTCAAAATTGGTTGGGCGCATTACTATATTCGAAATTTGCCCAATTACATTATCGGCAGTTGCTGCTTCGGCGTCGTTGGCGACTTTATGGCCAATAATAATGTCGGGCTTATGAAATTCTCGCATAATATTGTGTGGAAAATTATTTAAAATACCACCATCGAAGAGTAATGTTCCGTCAATTTCTATTGGTTTAAAATACAAGGGTATGGTCATTGATGCTCTGATTGATTCGCCCAAATCACCATTACGCAGTATAACGGGAACATTATTGGAAATGTCGGTTGCAACACAAAAGAACGGAACCATTAAGCTGTCGAAATCGTTATTATATATAGCATTTGTGGCAGCAAACAATTCCATGAACGCAAAATTCATCTGCTCAACTGGAACTATGTTTGTAGGAGGTAACAGTTTAACTTCATCTTCTGTTTTTGTAAAACCCAACTCAAGCCACTCAGGAGTAGTTTCAGATATTTTAAAGTGGTAACGGTATTCTTTCTGGATTTTTCCTGTTGACCAGAAATAAAAATCGTCCGATTTAAAAAGTTCTTCCATTTCATCGGGCGAATAACCTGCTGCATACAAACCGCCAACTATTGCTCCTATTGATGTGCCTGCAATATAATCGATAGGAATATTGTTTTCTTCTAAAACTCTTATTAAGCCTATGTGTGCCATACCTTTTGCTCCGCCGCCGCTTAATACAAGCCCAACCGACTGCGCATTAGACTGAAGCGTAAACAAGCATAACATAAAAACGAAAAGTTTAAGTTTCACTGGCATAGGTTATAATTAAAAACATTCCAAAGATAAGAAAAGAAATTTTCAGGAATATTTTATTACTCTGTAAAATTTAGTTAATTAAGAAATGTAAGGGCGCATCCTGCCACTGCTTCGTTCATCGCAAATGACGATTTAAGCATAAGTGGCTTGCGCCGTATGGTTCAAGAATTATGTAGTTATGTAGTGAGTATTTGAGGGGAAATGCAACGCAGAATAGGGTGCAGTTCAAATTCATTACCAATCTCGCTTAAAACCTTTATTTCTAAGGGTTCTATTTAAAGTGTCATATAAAATAATCAAAAACCACCGAATAAAGCATTCAATTCTTCATTCGGTGGTTCATTTATTAAATTATTATTCTTCAGTGCTATTAGAACAGTGTCCAAGCCACAGTTAAACCGGCTGTTACGATAGCTACCATCGACATCAGTTTAATAAGAATATTCAGCGATGGCCCCGAAGTATCTTTAAAAGGGTCGCCTACTGTGTCGCCAACTACAGTTGCTTTGTGAACATCAGAGCCTTTACCTCCGAAGTTGCCTTCTTCGACATACTTTTTAGCATTGTCCCACGCACCACCGGCATTAGCCATGAATACTGCCAGCACAAAACCTGCTCCCAAACCGCCTACCAGTAAGCCCATCACGCCTGCTACACCAAAGATAACGCCAGTGATAATCGGAATTAGAATTGCCAGAATAGATGGCAATAACATTTCGCGCTGTGCGCCTTTGGTAGAGATAGCCACACAACGAGCGTAGTCTGGAGTGGCTTCACCTGTGAGGATACCTTTTATTTCGCGGAACTGGCGACGAACTTCTTCAACCATACTCTGCGCGGCACGTCCTACGGCATTCATAGTCAAGCCGCAAAACAGGAAGGCCATCATTGCACCAATGAATACGCCAATAAGTACACTTGGATTCATCAGGTTAACTTGATAATAATTCATCAAATCAATAATCGAAGCTTTTGCAGTTTCAACTTCCATAATGTTGCCGTCAGGCATCACAATAGATATAATGTTTTGACCTATATGTTGTAATCCTATCTTAATTTCTTCTATATATGAAGCAAGCAATGCCAAAGCCGTCAGGGCAGCCGAACCTATTGCAAAACCCTTGCCGGTAGCGGCTGTAGTGTTACCCAAAGCATCGAGCGCATCAGTACGTTTACGAACTTCGGGTTCCAGTTTGCTCATTTCGGCGTTACCACCTGCGTTGTCGGCAATAGGTCCATAAGCATCGGTTGCCAGCGTGATTCCCAGCGTGGATAGCATCCCCACAGCGGCAATCCCAATACCATACAAACCTTTGCTCAAATTAGCGGCAGTCATCATATTATCTACATCAAAATTAATAGCGCAAAGAAATGCAATAATAATAGCCGCCGCAATGGTAATTACGGGAATAGCTGTTGAGAGCATCCCCAGTCCAAGACCGGAGATAATAACCGTAGCAGGGCCCGTCTGTCCGCTTTCAGAAACTTTGCGTGTTGGTTCGTATGAATGTGAAGTGTAATATTCGGTAACCTGCCCGATGATAACTCCTGCCAGTAAACCTGAAATTACTGAGAAGGAAAGTCCAAGCCAGTTGGTTATGCCCAGTGCATACAGAATTCCGAAAGTACAAACGGCAATCAGTATTGAACTCACATTAACGCCTTTACCCAAAGCGCCGAGCAGTTGTTTCATGTTAGCTCCTTCTTTAGTGCGAACAAGGAAAATTCCGAAAATGGATAATACAATACCCACCGCTGCAATCAGCATAGGGGCGAAAACCGCCTTCATCTGCATGTCGGTGTCAGTAAAGAATGCCGATGCTCCAAGAGCCGCCGTTGCGAGGATAGAACCGCAATAACTTTCGTACAGGTCAGCGCCCATGCCGGCCACGTCGCCCACGTTGTCGCCCACATTGTCGGCAATGGTGGCGGGGTTGCGCGGGTCGTCTTCGGGGATACCGGCTTCCACTTTACCCACGAGGTCGGCGCCTACGTCGGCAGCTTTTGTGTAGATACCTCCGCCAACACGTGCAAACAGCGCCTGAGTAGATGCTCCCATACCGAATGTCAGCATGGTGGTTGTTATTATGACTAAGTTTTGTGCTACAGAAGCGTCATAAAAGGCATTCAGTAACAGGAACCAGAGAGAGATATCCAAAAGCCCCAAACCAACAACTGTTAATCCCATAACCGCACCTGCACGGAAAGCAACCTTTAAACCGCTGTTAAGCGAGTTGCGTGCGGCATTGGCAGTACGCGCCGAAGCAAACGTAGCAGTTTTCATGCCGATAAATCCTGCCAGCCCGGAGAAAAAACCGCCGGTTAGGAAAGCAAACGGAACCCAGGGGTTCTGAATATGGAAGCCGTAGGCCAATATGGCAAAAAATACGGCCAACACGATAAATACAATCAATACCACACGGTATTGCTGTTTCAAATACGCCATTGCACCCTTACGCACATGTGATGCAATTTCTTTCATGGTGGCGGTGCCTTCGCTTTCTTTCATAATGCTTTTGAAAAAGTAATAAGCGAAACCCAGCGCTAATAGCGACGCCGCCGGAACAAACCAAAATAATGGATTCATGTAATTAAATATTTTATAAAAATTTATTTATTAAATTAAATAATAAATTGAGGAAGAAATTCCACCCCAAGTTTTAAAAATTTCGGCAAATATAGTTTTTTTTGAATAAAAATACCTTGAGTCTTCAAAAGATTACTAACATAAGCAGCATGTTTTATAAATACGGTTGATTTTGTTAACGATTAAATTTTTTCCACATAAACCTGTGCTGATTCTACCTTTAGAATCATAATTTTCTCACCTTTTTCGATGAATCCATTTTCGGCAACAGCATCGTAAATATTATTCTCTATTTTAACTTTACCACTGGGATGTAATACTGTTACCGCTATACCTATTTTATTTTTCAGGCTGAATAGTGTTGTATCTACGCTAATAAAACCTTCATCAACATTTTGAACCGTATCCAGTGCCATATTTTTAAAAGGGGCAACTGCTGAGGAAAAAATCATATTCGCTAAATAAAGCGAAAGTATAAACCCGCCGAAAATTCCAAGTATAACTGTTAGCATGGCAATTCCAAAACTTTTAATATGAACATATTCGAAATCGAAATTAACATTGTCTATGAGGCTAAGCACCAATCCTGTAAAAATAAAAATAACACCTGTAATTCCTGTTATGCCGAATCCGGGTATAGCAAAAATCTCTATAGCAAGCAAAATAATTCCAATAATAAAAACTGCAATTTCCCAGTTAGCGGCCAATCCTTCCAAGTATAAAGGAGCAAAATAAACAACGGATGACAAAACGGCTATACCCAGTGGAAACCCAATTCCAGGTGTTTGCATTTCAAAATAAATACCACCAATAATAGCCATTATTAAAATTCCGGAAACTACAGGATGCACCAGCCAACCAATAATTCTTTCAATAAATGAGGGTTGGTATTCTACTATTTCGTAGTTATGAATACCGGCTTTAAGTAACACTTCGTCCAAATTTTCAGCAGTTCCTTCGCAATACCCATTTTCTATAGCCTCTGAAGGTGTAAAAGAAAGTATTTTCCCCGTATCTGTCAATCCTTCAATAAATATGTGTGGATCGACCATAGCTTCGGCAATTTGCGGATCGCGCCGCCATTTATAAATTGTATCTATTTCTGCAATTATGGTATATTTCCCTTGTGCTTCAGCAGTGGCACGCATAGTCGAACGCATGTAACTTTGATACTTATCTGGCATGGCTTCACCGGTTTGGTTTACAACGGTTGCCGCTCCAATACTACTCCCCGGACGCATATAAATACTGTCGCAGGCAATGGAAATAAGTGCTCCGGCCGATGCCGCATTGTTATCGATAAAAACAAAAACAGGTATTCTACTTTCAAGTATTTTAGTACGTATGGAATCGGCATCGACCACGGTTCCGCCGTAAGTATTCATGTGAATCATAAAATACTTTGCACCAAGTGTATCGGCAGCATCAAAAGCCTGCTTTGTTTGCCTCCAAGTTGCACGAGTAATTTCTTCTTTGATATTAAATTTGTAAACCAGTGTTTTTTCATTTTTCTGTGCTGTTGAAACCAGCGATAAAAACATAAAAACCGGTATTATTATATTTTTCGGCAATTTCATTTTGATCTAAGTTATTCGGTATAAAAAATCACTCAATAAAAATAACAATTTTCGCTGTGTTTATTAATAAATAACATATTTTTTTATCAAAGTTTGGAGTAGTAAACTTCTGATTTGTCGATTACCTGTTATGCATTTAGAAAATGCATCGTATATTGATTTCCTTAATGATTTCGGATAGATTCGACCTGAACAGAACCCCCTATCTAACAGGCAGATTATACAGGGATGAGAAATTCCGAAAGTACAAAATCTTCTTTCGCCACTTCTATTATCGTTTCTTTCACAATTTTGATCATTGCCTCTTTAACAAAGGTGGGCGCAATAGCCACAGTTATCTTCCGTTTAGCATTAACCCTGCCGAAAGGTATTATACGGTCGCGCTTGTTTTCGGGAATAGATTTTATGGCCATACCCGGTATAACAGTTGTTCCCGATATTTGATCAACGGTTAACATCAGGCTTTCAAGAGAACTTCTCACAAAATCGAATTGCGGATCGATATCTTTTCGCGCCATGCAAAGTTCGAGGGTCTGGTTACGAAGACAGTTACCCTCAGAAAGGATAAGAAGTTTTTCAACTTCGATATCCTCGATAAGGACTTCCTTGCGTCCGTACAACTTGTTTTTGGGCGACACGTACACGTAAAGTTTATCGTCGAACAGATCTGTTTCCTTGATTTTTACCTCCGACTGCCCGCCCGAAAGTATGGCAATATCTATTTTATCGAGGGCGATAGCTTCAACAAGATCGGCTGTGTACATGTCGTAGATCCGGACTTTGATATCAGGGCATTTTTTTATGAACCGAGTTATGAATCCAGGCATCAGGTAGGGCGATATGGTAGGAATTACACCGATTCGCAACCTGCCCGACAACTTGCCTTTTATGTTGTTGACTTGTTCTTTCGTTTTGTAAAATGCGGCTATGGCCTCTTTAGCCTGCCCAATAAATTCCTCTCCCACTTCTGTGAGTACGATTGGTTTTTTGCTCCGGTCAAGCAGTATCACTCCCAAATCGTTTTCCAAACCGGTAATCTGCATACTCAATGCAGATGAAGTAACGAAACAGTGTTCTGCCGCAGTCGTAAGGCTTCCGTAGGCAGCTGCTGCCAAAAAATATTCTAACTGTACAATGGTCATAATTATGTGCTGATTAGGCGTTTTCTAAAACAAATGTAATAATATGAGTAAGTAAACAAAAGAATATGTCGCTTTCTGATAAAAATATATTGATTTCTGATAAAAAATTTTCACCAATCCATTAGCTGTAACCACAGTCATTTGTACGACTATATCAATATTTTCTTTTGAATACCAATTTACAATACAACTAAGAAACGGTTTTGAATTGATAAGTTTTTTTTGAGCCCCTTCCATGAACTGTTTCGCGATTAACAATTAAAAGAATAGTCGCTAACTACTCTCTTAATTGTCAATATTGCGTGGATTGCTTTCCGCTTCGCAAGCTCGCGGTTCGTAATGACGGTACAACAACGCCTGCTGCGCCGGTTTCCGCCGCCGGTTTTTTTAACAATCATGCACACGATTGTTAAACCGGAAGTCTCCGAAAGCACAAACATGCGCACAATTGTTAAACCGGAAGCCTCCGAAAGCACAATCATGCGCACAATTGTTAAATCGGAAGCCTCCGAAAGCACAAACATGCGCACGATTGTTAAATCGGAAGTCTCCGAAAGCACAAACATGCGCACAATTGTTAAGCCGGAAGCCTCCGAAAGCACAAACATGCGCATGATTGTTAAATCGGAAGCCTCCGAAAGCACAAACATGCGCATGATTGTTAAAAAACCGGAGGCTAACATATAACAAAAGAAGAAAAGAGTTATTTGGGGTTTGAAAAAATTATGTAGCTTTACGGTGAGTTATTTTAGAGAATGAAGCGCATAACGCATATTCGGGCACGGTTGCCCAATAGTTGCCTGCAACACTTTTCATTCAATTATATCTGAAGACGTTTGTATTAAATTAATTTCAACAACTTTACAAAATAAATAAAAACTCAATGAACCAGAATGTCTTTTTATACACGTTGCCACAATGGTTTATTTTTGCTTCAATTATTGTAACTGTTTATGGCTGGATTGAAAAGAAAAAGCATTTCAGGCTAATTGGCATGTTTATTTTGGTAACACTTGGGGTTTATGCTGCTTGGGCAATCAGTCAGGGATATTTTTGGTCGTCGAAATTTTTAACTCCCGAAGAACTTTACATAGAAGAAATGGAAGGAGAACTTACAGAACAAATTCCGTTTGAAGGAATGCTTCTTCCTGCCTATTGGAGTTTTGTGGTTTGTGGAATAATGGCAATTCCTGCATTGTTTCTCGATTGGAAAAATAAACAGCCAAGCCGTCTTTTTATAATTCTTACAAGCTTGACTGCACTTTTCGGATTTTTCGTTATAGTTGGCGCTCTTAAACTATTGTAATTATCTTATATTAACCGATATTTCGGCCTCTTATTACATGGTACACACAGCGCTCGAAAAAATTATAAGCTGTGCGTTTTGTATGTAAATTGCAATTTATTCGTTAGCATTTTGTGAAATAAGACATTAAAATTACATCAATACAATAAAAGTAATTCAACGTTTATTTATTATTGCACATTGAAATAAAAATCTAAAAAACATCCAAAGCATGAATCCACAGGCTGAAGAACTAAACTTAATTATTCGGGAAAAAAGCAGTGCAGTATTTGAAATGCTTTCGCAGCGTGGTAAAGCAATTTATTTTCCCAAGAAAGGAATATTGGCACAATCGGCCGAGGCCGGTAAAGCCGGTATTAATGCCACAATTGGGATGGCTGTTGAAGACAATGGTTCGCCCATGCGGTTAGAATCTATTGCTTCGAGAGTTGATTTAAAACCCGAAAAGATATTTTTGTATGCGCCAAGTTTCGGCCGTCCTGAAATCAGAGCTGAGTGGAAAAAAATGATATACAAAAAAAACCCGTCGATAGGAAATGCAGAGATAAGCCTTCCTATAGTTACCAATGCTCTTACCCATGGTATAAGTATGGCGGGATACATGTTCTGCGATCCGGCCGATCAGGTAATTGTACCTGACCTTTTTTGGGAGAATTACACACTTACGTTCACAAACGCTTACGGCTCGCCATTGAAACCGTATAAACTTTTTAAGAATGACGGCCTCGACCTTGCTGCATTTGAAACAGCACTGGAAGAAGGTGTAACCGGTAAAAAAATAGTGCTGTTAAACTTTCCCAATAATCCGGCAGGTTACACTCCTACTCAAACAGAACAAAAATCTCTTGTTAGAATTTTAAAAGCCTCGGCTGAAAAAGGGAACAAAATTGTTGTACTCATTGACGATGCTTATTTTGGATTATGTTACGAAGACGGAATTGCAAGAGAAAGTATATTTTCAAGTCTTTGCTCGGCACATGAAAATATTCTTGCAGTTAAGCTCGATGGCCCTACAAAAGAGGATTATGTTTGGGGATTTCGCGTTGGGTTTATTACTTATGGTATAAAAGGCGGCGATGCTGCAATTTACGGTGCACTCGAATCGAAAACCGCCGGTGCCATACGCGGAAATATTTCTAATGCGGCCAATATATCACAATCGCTTCTGTTAGAAGCATACAGTCATCCTGAATATGAAACCCAAAAAACAGCCAAATACGAAATAATGAAGAGCCGTTACTGCGAAGTAAAACAGGTTTTGAAAAATGAAACGTACGAATCGTATTTTAAAGCGCTTCCATTTAATTCAGGATATTTTATGTGTATTGAATTAGCTGAAGGCTTGGATGGCGAAAAAATACGTAAGTTGCTTATCGAAAAATACAGCATTGGTGTAATTGCTTTCGATAATCTGTTGCGTATTGCTTTTTCAGGAGTAGCCAAATCTAATATAAAACCGTTGTTTGAAGGTATTTATGAGGCTTGTAAGGAAATGAGTACAAAATAAGCCAAATTCCTTCCTAAAAACTGATTGTGAAATCAAAATTATTTCCAATCTGCGTAATTTCAGTAACACATCTTGTTTAAGACGGGCTACAGGGTTTTAATAAATACTGCCTGCTACTACGACAAATTCCTGTGCATATATTTTGATTCACAGGAATTGTCATAGTTGTAGCTTTTTTTTTGAATTACTTTGCTTTTGTGCTGATTATTTTTGACATCTCAAATCCAATGAATATAATTTCAAAGGAAAATGCAAAAATATTCCCAGTATGCCTATCAGATAAAATATTACGAAGTAGGTGTCAATTAAACATTTTATACATCATCGGTTACATTTTTGTTGCTATATTCGGCAATAATTTCTTTTACCTGGTTAGGTGCAACACGCCCGTAAACTTTTTCGCCAACAGTTACTACAGGTGCCAAACCACAAGCGCCCACACAGCGCAGACAGTTTATTGAAAATTTTCCGTCACTGGTCGATTCACCCACCTGTACTTTTAATTCACGCTTAAATTCATCAAGAATCTGCTCGGCACCACGAACATAACAGGCCGTACCCATACAAATTGAAATAGGATTTTCGCCGTGTGGAACCATAGTAAAGAAACTGTAAAATGTTACCACTCCATAAACTTTTACTACAGGTATTTTCAATTCCTTCGCAATAGCTTCTTGAACTTCGGCAGGTAAATAACCAAGTTTATGTTGCACTTGGTGCAATATATTTATAAGTTCACCCTCTTTGTTCTCAAACTCGGCACATACATCTTTAACAATCTGTATTGTATGGTTAGCTAATTTTATTTTTGACATTTTAAAGACCTTTTTAAACGTTTGACAAGGAATAATAAAAATTTTTCATATTAAACTACTACGTTCTATCGAAGTATTCAGTATGCAACAAATGATGTGCTTTTTCACTCAAAGGCTTTTCAAGAAACTCTTTATAAAGTTCAATAATATACTTATTTTCATGCGATTTGCGAATAACCTTGTTTTTGTCTTCCCTGTAAAGAGCCATTTGTCGCTTTTTCAGAATTTCTGCATTTCCATGATGATAAGGTTGGCCTCCTCCACCAATACAACCGCCCGGACAGCTCATTATTTCTATGGCATGGAATTCACTTTTACCTGCCTGAACATCTTCAAGTAATTTTCTTGCATTTCCCAAGCCATGTGCAATTCCTATTTTAAGAGGCAAACCTCCAAAATCTATGGTAGCCTGTCTTATTCCTTCCATTCCGCGAAGTTCATCGAAATCTATGCGAGGCAAAGGTTTATTTGTAAATAATTCGTAGGCTGTTCTTACTGCAGCTTCAATAACACCACCTGTAGTACCGAAAATAACTCCTGCACCACTTGATTCTCCCAAAGGATTATCGAAGTCTTCATCTGGCAAGGTGCTGAAATCAATGTTTGAAACTTTTATTAATGCTGCAAATTCACGGGTGGTAAGTGCGAAATCTACATCCGGATTACCATTGGCTTTGAATTCATCGCGACCGCATTCATATTTTTTTGCAACACATGGCATAATGGAAACCACGACCAAATCTTCGCGTTTGATTCCCAATTTTTCAGCAAACCAGTTTTTTGCAATCGAACCAAACATTTGTTGCGGCGAACGTGCAGTTGAAGGGATATCTTTCAATTCGGGGAACTGATGTTCGAAAAATTTCACCCATGCCGGACAACACGATGTAAGGATAGGGAGTTTTACATCTTTATCACCTGAAAGTTTTCTCGACAATCGATTGAGTAACTCGGTACCTTCTTCCATAATGGTAAGATCGGCAGCAAAATCGGTATCAAAAACATAATCAAAACCAAGCCGTTTTAAAGCAGCAACAAGCTTACCTGTTACAAGTGTTCCGGGTTCCATATCAAATTCTTCACCCAAAGCGGCTCTTACAGCCGGTGCTGTTTGTACAATTACAGTTTTTGAAGGGTCTGACAAGGCACGGATTACATTACCTGTTTCATCAACTTCTGTTAAGGCTCCGGTTGGACAAACTGCCACACACTGTCCGCAGTAAGTACATACCGAATGATCGAGATTCATTTCGAAAGCAGGAGAAACAACCGAATAAAACCCACGGTTTATAGCCGATAACACTCCAACTGTCTGTACTTTGTTGCACATCATTTCGCAACGGCGGCACATTATGCACTTATCGATATCGCGAATAATAGCGGGAGAAGTATCGGCACGGTAATGCGACTGTTCTCCCTGGTAATGAATTTCTCTTATACCTAACTTATGAGCAAGGTTTTGAAGATCGCATTTTCCTGATTTTGGACAAATTAAACAATCGGCAGGGTGGTCTGAAAGTATAAGCTCAAGCACTGTACGACGCGCATTGATTACTCTGATAGAATGAGTGTTTACTTCCATACCGTTAGAGACTTCGGTACAGCAGGCTGGAACCAGGTTTTTTCTTCCTTTTACTTCAACCATGCAAACACGGCAGTCGCCCGGTTTATTTTCTATATTAAGATCGCTGAGTTTCATATGACACAGTGTAGGTACATGGACTCCGATTCCTGACGCTGCCTCAAGTATAGTTGTCCCAGCTTTAACAACAACTGGTTTATTATCAATAATAAGATTTACAGTATCCATATTTTTTGATTTAGGTTAGCAAAATTGCATTGAACTTACATTTCTCAAGACACACGCCACATTTTATACATAACGACTGATTTACATGATGTGGCTGCCTGCGTTCCCCGGTTATTGCTCCAACCGGACAATTTCGGAAACATAGCGTACAACCCGTACATAAATTTTCATCAACTTCATATTTCAAAAGCGCCTTACATTGTCCTGCAGGACATCTTTTTTCATTTACATGAGCTAAATATTCATCCTCAAAATTTGAAATTGTTGAAAGAACAGGATTTGGCGCTGTTTGCCCAAGACCACACAACGAAGTGTCTTTAATAACATTTCCCAATGCTTTGAGCCTTTCTATATCGGCCGGTTCGCCTTTGCCTTCTGTAATTTTTTTAAGAATCTCATGTAGCCTTTTATTACCAATACGGCAAGGAGTACATTTCCCGCATGATTCTTCAAGTATAAATTCAAGATAGAACCGAGCAATGGAAACCATACAGTCGTCTTCATCCATTACAATCATTCCTCCTGATCCCATCATTGAACCAACAGCCAACAGGCTATCGTAGTCTATAGGTGTGTCCAGATGCTTTTCTGTTAAACAACCTCCGGAAGGGCCGCCTGTTTGCACAGCTTTGAACATCTTACCGTCTTTAATACCACCGCCTACTTCATAAATAACTTCTCGAAGCGTGATGCCCATAGGTACTTCTATCAAACCTACGTTATTGATTTTGCCTGTAATCGCAAATACTTTTGTTCCTTTGGATTTAGCAGTTCCAATACTTGAAAACCATTCATGTCCTTTAAGAAAAATAACCGGTACATTTGCAAATGTTTCAACATTATTAACGTTAGTAGGCTTACCTAAATAACCCGACTCGGCAGGATATGGCGGTTTTACTGTCGGCTCACCTCTTAATCCTTCCATTGAGTGTATTAATGCTGTTTCTTCGCCGCAAACAAAGGCGCCGGCACCGTAGCGTAATTCGATATCAAAATCGAAGTTCCTACCCAAAATATTTTTCCCTATCAAACCGTATTCGCGGGCTTGTTTAAGCGCTATCTGCAGGCGTGTGATAGCTAACGGATACTCGGCACGGATATAAACCAAACCTTTTGAAGCGCCAATACAATAGCCGCAAATCGTCATTGCTTCGATAATTGAATGCGGATCACCTTCAAGAATTGAACGATCCATAAATGCACCCGGGTCGCCTTCGTCGGCATTACATACCACGTACTTTTGATCGGCTTTGTTGTTATAAGCTATTTCCCATTTTAAACCGGTGGGAAATCCTCCGCCACCACGACCGCGAAGCCCCGATTTCTTCATTATTTCGATAGCTTCAGTTTGCGACATTTCAAGCACTTTCCCGAGAGCAAAATAGCCGTCGCGAGCAATGTACTCGTCAATGTTTTCTGGATCAATAAAGCCGCAATTGCGCAATGCGATACGGATTTGTTTCTGGTAGAAACCCATATGCTTTGAATCGCTGATATGTTCTTTATTTTCAGGGTCAGTATAAAGCAATCGTTCTACCCTGCGTCCCTTGAGTACATGTTCTTCCACAATTTCAGCGGCATCTTCAGATTCAACGCCTACGTAGAAAGTGTTATCCGGAAGAATTTTTACAATAGGCCCTTTCTCGCAGAATCCAAAACATCCGGTAATGATTACCTGCGCATCATTTTCCAATCCTTTTGCTTTTAGTTCGGCTCTAAGATTCTCTTCAATCTGTTTGCTTTGTGTGGCACGGCAACCTGTACCTCCACACACTAAAAGATGCATTTTATACATATTAACTGGTATATTTAGACAATGGTTTGATAATTTACAGGAATAATACCTTCGAGCAGTTCACCATTCTTGATATATTTATCGACAATGCTATCGGCTTTTTTTGCATCTACATGCCCAAAAATGATCGGTTCTTCTCCTGGTTTTTTTACTTCCACAGTCGGTTCGGAATGACAATAACCCATACATCCTGTTTGAGTAACAATAGCCAAAATTTTATCATCTTCTATTTTTCTGAGAAAAGCATTCATTACTTCCCGTGCACCGGCGGCAATGCCGCAAGTAGCCATTGCTACTTTAATTTGCACATAATTCTCAGAATTTTCTCCTCTTTCACGTAGATTGAGCTGCGATTGAACCGCCTGTTTCATTTTCCGTAAATCATCTAACGATTTAATTTTATCCATGTCTTAATAACTTTTGATGGTAAACAAAATTTGATTGTAAATGTAACGTTTTTGTGTATCAATATAATAAATTTCTTGAAATATTAGAAAATTAATTACTTTTTCCCTCTTTCATGTCCTTACAGTTTTCCAAAATCATTTCCGTAAGCATGCGAATAATTCTGGGTTCGTTGACCGGTATTGGGATTAATACTTCTTTCACTTCACGCGTATCAAAAATATATGTCTTTTCATTATACCGGTGTGTGTATATAAAGTCGAGCGCCGGATTAGATGATACCAATAACACTACTACATTTGCCATGTCGCCCAAAGGAGGGCGGTCTAAATGATTGTAGCCGAAAACAGCAGTTACAATCGTTCCTTTTTCCATGTTTGACTCGATATTAAAACTTCCACCGCTCATCTCTGCATTCTGTTTAAATAATGGCACACCCAATCCTACTTTGCGTGTGGTGCGTGTAGTAAAATATGGGTTGGTAACCTGTATTAGCTGCTCAGGCGACATGCCTTTCCCGTTGTCGGATATGCATATAGTCAGGGTGTTTTCCATGATTTTTTCGATTACTTCAATGCCTATCAAGTTGGCTCCGGCCGTAATGGAGTTTTGTACAATATCAAGAACGTGCATTGATAAGTCGTTCATGGTGTATTTTGTTATTAATAAGTGTAAACATGTTGTTTCATTTCTTTTTTTATGTTTTGGAAAGTCGGTTCTTGCATTTCCAAGGTAGTATATACACAGCCGATATCTTCCAAATAGTGGGCATCAGACGATTGAATAAAAAAATGGTTTGAAAGATACTTGTTCTTTTTCAGAAAAATTTCCTTATCGGTATGTTTTGACAGTTCTAATGCATCTGTTTTCAAGTCTGGCGGCATAAATCCTAACTGGCTGAGTACGCTGTTTTGCATTTTATCAATGTGCGCCAGAATGAACAAGCCATCCAAGCGATGCACTTCATCCTCCACTTCATTGATCGACTTATTAAGGGCGTTTATCAGCAGATATTCTTCTTTGCCCAAAATTTCTTCCTCTTCATTAATTATAAATTGGTAACCAAGTTTTTCCTCATCATTTTTTATTGATGGCAAATTATCATCTAAAAACTGCTGAAATGCAGCTAACTGTGTAGTTGTTTCGAAAAATGCCAGACAATGAACTTCTTCTTTGGTCGTTACTTCTGCACCACAGAGAACAAAAATTCCTTCCCTGTTTCCGACTTTCTTCACTTCTTCGCTGTTCCGCGTGCTGTTGTGGTCGGTAATGCCGATAATATGCAAGCCTCGTTCTTTTGCTTTGGAAACAATTTGCCGAGGAGTCATTTCTATATCGCCACAAGGCGAAAGAATAGTATGTATATGCATATCTGCGAGATAGATCATTTGTAGTCTGAATTCTGCAACCTGAAAGACTTTATAAATTATTAAAATTATTGTGTTAAAATCTTATTATTTCTCAAATGAGGTTTCATTATCATATCACAACTCTTAATAAAATGATACTACAAAGTTTTATTCACTTACTAAACCTAAATAACCCTCAGACTGTTAAAAACTTTCCCGCTCACATCAAATGTTTGTTCTCCGGTTCCAAGAACAGGAATATCGTCTTCTTGGGCTTTTGCCAGCATGTCGTCGTCAGGCATGAAATCCTTGACCAAAATAATGGCCGCCAAATCTTTTAAAGAAGCAATTGCCGCCACATTTTTATGTGTCTGCAAAGTAATCCAGACATTTCCGGCCTCTGCATGTCCCATAACATCACTTAACAAATCGGAAGTATAACCTCCGCTGATTTCTTTTTCCATATTCGCTTCGCCGCAAAAAACACGAAAATTTAAATTTTGCACCAACTCTCTTACTGTCATGATATTTTTTGTTTAATTATTTCATCAATCTTAAGATTTACCTGTGAAACGGTCTTTACCCCAAATGCTTTCTCTTATACGTATTGCCGATTCTGAGGATAACGTTCCTTCTTTCTGATGTTGTGTCTGCATAAAAATACAAGAATTTTGTTCGGCCAACCCTCTCACGATATCTTCGGCAAGTGCTTCGCAACTGGGTGCACCGCAAGCTCCACAATCAATATTTGGAAGCTGTTTTTTCAGTCGGCGCGCCTGTTCCATTTTTTTCAAGGCCGTTGCCATATCGCGATCGTATTTCACCATAGCCCGCGGCTGTATTTCACCTACCGGCATGTTTTGCATTAAATAATCGTTAAAACGGTCTGTTGCCGAATTTTCCATGGGAGCTGTATCGGCTAAGCCGCGTAAACGTGCAGCCGTTAAAAAACGATTTCCTTGAACTAAAATTCCTCCCGGACAACTTTCATCACACATGCGAAGCTCTAAATAGTCAATTCCTGTAATTTCGTCGTTTTCAAGGCGTTCTAAAATATCTATCACATTATTAACGCCATCTACCGTCAAACATCGAAATCCGGCCAAGTTTTCTGCCTCTCCTCCGGTAAGTGTCCATTTCATTTCTCTGGCCGATACCTGCAGTGTATTAAACTCCACAGATGGCTTATTCTTCTGTTTGTAAGCTTGACATACACGGTTATACAAGTTTTTCATGTTTATAACCCCTGTTACCGGCGATTCATTTTCTCCAACAGGCGCTTTGTTAGACGCAATTTTTGCCGCACATGGCGTGATGTAGAAAATACCGATCTCATCGAGCTTAGCATTTTTTTCCTGAATATAAAGCTGTTGAAGGTAATGAGTGGTTATCTCCAAAGGTTGTTTCAGGCGCATGATATTACCTGCCAACGCCGGAAAAATTACCTGTATAAGACGAATTACTGCCGGACAAAACGATGAAATAACCGGCCGTTCATGCTGTGGGATATATTGTTTAATTGCCTCGCTCAAAACTTTAACAGTGTGTTCTACCGGGCATATATCGGTAAAACCCAAATCCAGCAAAATACCGTTAATTTCTTCTTTTGAAATTTGCTTGTTAAACTGTCCGAAAAAGACGGATGGGATAAGTAAAATACGGTATTTATAGTCATATATACGGTTAAAATCGTCATCTTCAACCACAATAGCATGGAATGGGCAAACGCGATAGCACTCACCACAGCTTATACACCTGTCCGGATACAGCAAAGCCCTGCCTTCTTTCACTCGCAGCGCCTCTGTCGGACAAACTTTAATGCAGTGTGAACATCCTACGCAAACATCGTGTCGTATGTTCAATGCATGAAAAAATGATTGCTGTTTCATAATGCTGATTGTTATTGATTATCTGATATTAATACGGTCATATCCAAAGTAGTTCCTTTATTAACTTCCGATGTAATTTTAAAAGTATCGACATTATCTCTTATGTTAGACAGCCCCATGCCTGCGCCAAATCCCATTTCGCGTACTTTAGGCGAAGCTGTTGAAAATCCTTTTTGCATTGCCCTGTCGATGTCAGGAATACCCGGGCCTTCATCAGTTAATTGCACATGCACCTGTTCCGGCTCAATATCGACTGAAATATTACCGCGAAAGGCATGAGCTACAATATTCACTTCTGCCTCATAAAGCGCCACAACCACCCGCTTTATAATAGTCGGACTTACATTAATCTGTTTCAATGTTTTTTTTACCTGGCTGGATGCGGAGCCGGCTTTTGTAAAATCACCGCCTTCTATATTAAAATTCAGCCTCATACTAATAAACCGGTTTTAATCCTTTTTGATACAATATACCCGATACCTTGAACATTGAATAAGGGCTTTTTATAAGCACCATATTACTTTCTTCGGCCAAATTTGCCATATCGGCAGTTACTTCTTTGTTGCGAACAATTAACACATACTGTATATCGCTCATTTCGGCCGTCCTTATAGACTGTATGTTCGACAGCCCTGTAACTAACAGGAGGTTTTGAAGTTTAAGTGTTAGTACATCGCTCATCAAATCGGATGCAAACGCATTTTCAACATTATTCTCAAGATATTGGCTACCACATATTATTGTACCGTCTATGGCAGATACTATGTCGGAAATTTTCATGAATGTTTTATAGTTTTAGGCCATAAATGTAAATGATATTTATGACATTTCATACAGACGGATAAAAATTAGGGAAAGAATATTTAAAGGGGAAAGGCATTACATTTACTTTATACAACCCATTACGCATTAAATAACACAAAAACTCGGTTTGTTTAAAAAAAATAAAAGATATTTCATAAAATATATTTGAAATACTATTGCAGTATTAAATAATATTTTTACATTCGTTGCATAATTATTAATATTTAAGAAATGAATATCCTAAACACTTATCACAACATTCAATGTTATTTTCCTGAAAAAAATTATTCAGCAATACATATATGGTGTGGTCTTTTGTCAAAAGCAAGAGACTGGCTTTTAAACAGTGTTTTTGTATGTATTTAATGATACAGACAGAAACAAGTACCAACTTTACAAATATTTTTATTAACGTATAAATCATAATAATATGAGAAAATTTATTTTACCAATGGTGATGGTATTTGTTATTGTTATTGGCTGTGAAAAGCAAAATAAAGAACCTGAACCGGCACCACCGATACCGGAAACTGAAAAAGAACCATCTGTACCTGAAGAGCCTGAGGTGCCAAGAATGCCAGCAAGTATCTGTGAGGTTCTTGGTTTTTTGGAAGGTGTTTCAGCGTTAGTAACAAATCCTGAGGGTTTTGAAGAGAGCTATCTTATTAAAGGCGTGGTCTTGGATAAGATTGAATATAGTATTAGTGTAAAACTTATTGAAGACCTGAAAGGTAATTTTGATAAAAACGATGATGTATTTAAAGTTTGGGGAGACGGTGTTTCATTTGTAGAATCAAACAGAATGGAAAAATTGAGTTTGGAATATGATAAAGGTGATACCCTGATTATGCATATTGACCAGTCGTATTACGACTGGTCGCATGCAATTCCTACCGGTCATGTATGGTTAGAAAAACCTGAAGACTATAATACTGTAGAATGTGCATTTTCTGTTGTCAAATTATCGGATGGTTATGCAACCGGACGTATATTACTGGAGCCGGAACCGGAACTTGTCGGTAAATTGTTTATTGAAAAGTTACCAATTGATGAGTTTGAAAATAAATTAAACAAATTATTAAAGAAATAAGCTATGAAAAAATTAATAACTGTATTTTTTGTTCTGTTTTTTATAGCTTTTAGCTGTAGAGAACAGGAACTTAGACCTTACAGCACAGAACAGGATGTTAATGCTGTTACACGTTCACAGGAAACAGTTTACACTCCAAGTATAGAAAGCGTTTCGTTAACAGAAAGTGACAAAGCAATTCTCGACAAACATCTTAGCAAATACACTGCTTTTACGTTAGATTTACACGAACTGGCAGGACATTTTAAAAGTGGAACGGGTAGTTTGCGGTTACAAATTGATGAAGAGTTGGATTGGATAATCGATTTGGAATTAAACGATTTGCGTGCGCCTGATTTTAAAGCAACAATAACTACTGGCGAAGGTGTATTTGAAGATACTGAACCGTTTGTCGTAAATACATACAAAGGTTTTACTTCTGATGGTAAAATCGTACGTTTTACCATTGACGAAAATTTGTTATTTGGTGTTATATTAGGCGAAAATTACCATTATGTAATAAGGTCTGCTAATGATTATACGCAAAACAGTAGTGATAAAAGTTTGGTTTTGTATAAAAATTGGGATATTATTCCTGATGACAGTTATTCCGATTATGTTAACGATGCTTTAGAAGTTCCCAAAAGTTTACTTACGCAGGACATGCCTGTAACTTCGCAAAGTATGCCTTTAACCAGAGCAGTACCAACAAGATCTATTAAAATAGCAATTGATGTTGACTATGAATTTTATCAGGCACATGGAGCAAACAGCAAAGGTTATATTTCTAATGTAATGAATGTTGTTGATGGTGCTTATGAGTCAGCATTCGGGTTGAGTCTTTATGTTACATTTCGCAATATTTATACTACAAGTTCCCAGCCTTACACTTCAACCAATGCAGACACTCTGCTTAATTCTTTTCGGAACTACTGGAATGCTAACCTTAGAGGAGTTAACCGTCATATTGCCCATTTATTTACCGGAAAAGATTTGAACAGCAGAACTGTCCATGGATATGCATGGATAGGTGATATTAACGGTAATACACCTGATAATTATGCATATTCTTTGACTACAAATTATGATTTATATATAGAATATATAGCAGCTCATGAAATAGGTCATAATCTTGGTGCATGGGATAATCCATCCGATGGATTATGTTATACACCGTCAGCTTCAGTTATGTGTTGGTTATCAGGAAATTTCAGCATCTCGTTTTCTCAGCAATCAAAAAATGAGATAAATAATTTCTTGAATGCCAAAAGTTCCAGCTTGACGTATATACTTGGACCAAGCCTGATTACAGGCTATTTTGGGAACTACACATTACAGAATGCACCAATAGGTTCCGTAACATGGTCATTAAGCGGCAGTCAATTAACAGTCTATCCTACTTATGGAATTACAACAAGTATTGATCAAATTGGAAGTTCAGGCTCAGGAACGCTTACTGCAAAAGTAAACGGTACGGTTGTTGCAACTAAATCTATCACAGTATCTTCACCCGCATTGGGGCCAATTACAGGCCCCAGCACAGTATCACGCGGCTCAACATACGTTTCTTTCCGGGTACAGAATAACAGTTATGTACCGGGCTTAACATATACTTGGGGCAGCTCCGGAACTCTTGTTTTGGCTTCAAATAACGGTGGTGAAGAAGGGTTGTTTAATGTTCCATCAAATACTCAAGGCAATACTTATGATACGGTACACTGTACTGTAACAACACCCAACGGTACTACTGTTGGTGTTTTTTACATGAATGTTACAATTATGTAACTTTGTAATTTCGTGTTGCTGAATAATTTGTAATACAATCCTTGCAGGGTTAACCCTGCAAGGATTGTATTTTTAAAATAACACCATTATTACGTTTACAAATGCACAGCTACATATTAACAATACCCGGCGCATTAATTTAACTATTAAACATTAAACCTGAAATGCAGAATATCGCCATCCTGCACAACATATTCCTTACCTTCGACTGCAATTTTACCGGCTTCGCGGCAGGCGTGTTCCGAGCCATATTTTATATAGTTATCGTATTTAATTACTTCGGCACGAATAAAACCTTTTTCAAAATCGCTGTGTATAATTCCTGCGGCCTGTGGCGCTTTTGTTCCTTGTTTAAATGTCCATGCACGACTTTCGTCGGGGCCGGTTGTAAAGTATGTTTGTAAATGCAATAACCGGTATGCTGCATAGATTAGTTTATTCACTCCGGGTTCATTAAGTCCGAGTTCTTCAAGGAAGAGTTGCTTTTCTTCGTAACTTTCGAGTTCGGCAATATCGGCCTCGGTAGCTGCGGCAATTACCAAAAGTTCGGCGTTTTCATTCTTAACACTTTCTTTTACTGCATCGGTAAATTTATTGCCGTTTTTTGCCGAGGCCTCGTCAACGTTACAAACATATAGTACAGGTTTATTGGTAAGCAGAAAAAACTCACGCGCTATTTTTTCTTCTTCATCGTAAACCTGAAGTGTTCGCGCAGGTTTTCCTTCTATCAGAATTTGTTTATAACGAAGCGCAAGTTCAAACATTTTTTTTATTCTGGCATCGTTGCCGTGCTTTACCTGTTTTTCGAGCCGTTCAATACGGCTTTCAATTGTTTCGAGGTCTTTAAGTTGGAGTTCTATATCGATAATCTCTTTGTCGCGAACGGGGTTTACCGAACCGTCAACATGTGTTACATTATCGTTTTCAAAACAACGCAGCACATGAATTATTGCATCGGTTTCGCGAATATTTCCCAGAAACTGGTTTCCTAAACCTTCTCCTTTGCTTGCTCCTTTAACTAAACCTGCTATGTCAACAATTTCGACAGTTGTTGGAATTACTTTTTTAGGATTATCAATTTCGGCAAGTTTTATCAACCTGTTGTCAGGGACGGTAATAACGCCTATGTTGGGTTCGATTGTACAAAACGGAAAATTTGCCGACTGTGCCTTGGCGCTCGACAAACAATTAAAAAGCGTTGATTTACCTACGTTTGGTAATCCAACAATTCCACATTTTAAAGCCATTTTTTAATTTTTATTTTGAACGGCAAAGGTAATTATTATTCATTTGCGGCGTCTGGTTACGCTTAAATTTTGCGTTGGCCGCACATAGAGGCTGAAGAAGTACGGAAAACCGTAATGTTGTCTGGAATATTAATTCAACAACTTTCTTAAACCTTCGCCAATTTGGTTTATACTGTTGCGGAGTTCATCTTTTGTGGCGTTCAGCAACATTTTCTGTGTTTCCGAAAGGTCTATTTTTATTTCAGGTTTATCAACGGGGCCAATTACATGTACTCCTACGGGAACTAATGTGATATTTTGGTTTCCGGGAATGACATTCAGAATATCCTGTATGTTAGATCCGAAGGCATTGCGCTGTATATTGAGGCTGAGCTGCATGTCGAGCAGGTTGTTTGTGTTTAAACTTCCGTTGATGCGGGTTTCCTGCCCCGATATTCTTGTAATAAAAGGCTTAAGCAGCAGGTTTCCGTTTTGAATGGTGAAGTCGGTGTTAAAATCATCGATTGAAACGTTGCTTAATTTTTCGGCTTGCAGGATGCCGTTTAGCTGGTTGAAGACGGTTGAGTTTAATATCCGGAGGTTTTCCGTATTAAAAAGCCCGCCGCCGTTAATTGATGTTGGTATTAATTTCAGGTTGCCGGCCATGTTTCCGTTCATTTTAACCGAAGCGCTTACTTTTCCGTTGCTCAAACCTGCCACGGGCATTATATTGCGCAATCCGCCAATGGCTTGGAATGCCTGCGGGATGTCGAACCTTTCAACATCGAAACCAAAATCGAAAAGGGGCTGGTTTTGCGGGGTATTTTTGTACGAGCCGTTAATTTTCAGTTTGCCATCGAGCATATTCATGTTTAGCCCGTTCAGAATTAGCTGTTGTTCTTTTGCAGTTATGAGCCCGTTTATGTCTGAGATGTCAACTCTGTCGAAATTGGCGCTTGATATTTTTGAACGGAAGGTGAAATTTATGTTTTCGGGGACGTCAAAAGCCAGATTTTCTGCCGCGTTTTCCGGCTGTGCGCCTGTACTTGCCGTATCGGGGGTTTCGACATGCAGCCGCAGCAGTTCATTTAAATTTACATAGGTTGAATTAAGCTGAAAGTCGCCTTCAAGTATTCCTTCTTTAAAAACATAATTAATATAGTTTGAAATTTTTCCTGTAATGTTGAAGTCGCTTCTTCCAACGTTCATGTAAAACTGCGAAAGGCTGATGTTTTGTGGCGAAAAGTCGAGTTTGCCCGATTTTACGGCAACGGGTTGCGTCAGGTTGGCGTGTTCATATATAAAATTGTTCAACAAAATAGTGCCATCTGACATTATTTTATCGTACTGTTCGTTTTCGATTGACGAATAGTTGCCCCTTACCAGCAAATTGGCATCGGCAGAGCCTGTTATGTTTACATTTTCTAACGGAACGATGTCTTTAAGATGGTTAAAATCGATTTTTCCTGTAAAAGTGCCGTCAAAATACGGGTCAGATACGATGTTGTTCAATAAAAGGGTGGCGTTTACCGGGTTATTTTTAATGTCGGCATGTGCCTGGGTGATTTTAATTTCGGTTGAATTTAATACACCCTGCGGTTTTACGACCGAAACACCTGCCTCGATGTTGTTAATGCTTTCGGGCATGCCGGCGTATTTGAAATTTCCTTCGTTAATGTTCAGCGCGAGTTCAACGGCGGGGTAATCGTCATTATAATAAAAGCCCGTAACGGTACCAAACACTGTTGCTGTTCCGTTAATTTCAAAATTTTCAAGATAATTTTCGTAAGCGGGCGGCACAAGCGCCAGAAAGTTGTCGAAACCCGATTCTTTTGTCTGCAAAATCATGTTAAAATGCACCGAATCTGACGGCGCATGCACCGAACCTGTTATTTCCAGAGGCAAACGGTTTATTAACAGTTCGTTTTCATTAAAAACTATGTCCATTGCCTCGTAATTTATGTCGAGTATTGTTTTAGTTTCGAGCGAAATGTTTGAAACGTATGTTACGCCTTTGTATTCGGTTGAAAAACTTCCTACCCTGCCGTTCACGCCGAGCTGGGCTGACTGCCCGTACATCTGCCCGTTCATGTCGATATTCATATCTTCAAACCCGAACATCATATCCGCCACGCGGTTTATGTACTTTACGTCCGCTCCTGTTATTTCAACATCATTTAAACTGAAATCGAATACATTGTCTGCCTCAGAAGTGTTCTCGCTGTTTGAAACTCCTGCAGTTTCCTTCATAATATTCCAGTTAACCTCTCCCGTTTGTCCGGTTATTAATTTTAATTTCGGTTGAACGAGGTAAACCTCTTCGATACTTCTTCCGGCTTTATTCACGAGCGACTTAACGTTCATCCGGGTTTGCAGCGAGGCGATATGCAGGAGCGTATCGGCCTCAAATTCGCCCTTTCCGGTTATGATTACGTTCTGTAATTCGAACGAAACCTTTGGAAACCTTTTCAAAAGCGAAAGTTTTACATTCTCAAAATTAACATCGGCATTTATGTTTTTGTTTACGGTTACCTTTACTGCGTCAACTAAGTTTTGTTTGAACAGTAACGGCACAGCAAGCAACGTTACAAACGCAACAATAATAATTGCGGAAATAATTACGGCTATTTTTTTCATCACATTTCGATTGCGGGAATAATTTTCTGTAAAATTACGCAAATGAATTATATTTTAAAAGGAAACATTTTACTTGCGTAATATTTTTTTGAAAGATTAATTGTTCTTAACACGCTCCGCGGCGTTCTTATTTGACTCCGCGGCAATCTCAATCGGCTCCGCGCGATTCCTAATCGACTTCGCGGCGTTCTCGAATGGCTCCGCGCAGTCCTTAATTTACTTCGCGCAGTTCTCATTTGGCTTCGCGGCAATCTCAATCGACTTCGCGCAGTTCTTAATTTACTTCGCGCGATTCTCATTTAGCTCCGCGCAATTCTCAATCGGCTCCGCGCAGTTCACGATTAACTCCGCGCTAATCTCATTTGGCTCCGCGGCAATCTTGACGGGCTGCTCTTTAATCTCGATTGGCTCCGGCTTAACAACGGCAGGCAAAACTCCGGCATAAACAGCCTGCGCTCGCACCTCGGCAGCCTGAAACGGCAAATTGTTTGCAGTGCAGGTTTCATCTGTTTGTAACTGCGTGGTTATGTTTAACTGCTATTGTTTCGTATTGAATTAAATAATTGAACGCACAGCTATAATTTTAATTAGCTTTGCAATTAATAAACGAATACTTGTCAAATGGCTCCTGTAAATAAAAAGCACAGCAATCCTGCAAAGAAAACCGCCCGTAAAACAGCGTTTAAAAGCGAGAAATTTAAATTTATCTTCGGAATTATAATCCTGCTTTTAGCCGCGTATCTTTTAATATCGTTCATTTCGTTCCTGTTTTTCGGAGCCGCCGACCAAAGCAAGTTCGACATAAACTGGAAAGAGTTTGTTTTCGACCCCGCAATACAGGTTAACAACAAAGCCGGCAAAACCGGCGCATGGCTCGCCGAAATTATTATTAACCGCGGGTTCGGGCTCGCATCATTCGTATTCGTTTACCTGCTAACCGTATTCGGGTTCAGAGTTATCGGAATAAGTTTCTTTAAATTCCGGAAAAATTTCATGTACAGCATGTTTTTACTCATCTGGCTGTCGGTTACACTTGGCTTTATCTTCTCAAAAACCAACGGTTCGATGGCCCTGTACCCCGGCGGGCAATACGGATTCGTTTTAAGCACGTGGCTAAGTTCCATGCTGGGCGCAGCAGGAGTCTCGCTGCTAATCGTAGTTACCGCCCTTATATTCCTAACCGTCAGATTTGAAGGATTTCTTCCGCTGCTTAAGAAAATTTTAGCCAAAAAGAGAACGAAAACCCCCCGCGAACCGCAAATTGAAGTAAGCGCTAAAACCGATGAAACCATTACCGACAACACAATATCCAAAGTTATAGACGAAGACGACAACGTAAACGCAATATTCGAACCCGATGCCGGCGACGACAACTTAACCATCGAAAAAGTAAACACCCGCGAACCCGAATCAGACTTTGAAGTAAACAATATCCCCCCGCAGCCGCACGAAAAACCTTATGACGACGAAACAGACGACGAGCTGCCCTCCGCAATGGAAGAATACGACCCCACACTCGACCTCTCAGGCTTTAAATTTCCCATTATGGAACTGCTCGAAGACCATAACTCGGGAAATGCCGAAGTTAGCAACGAAGAACTCATCTCAAACAAAAACAAAATTGTTGAAACCCTCCGGCACTATAAAATTGAAATAACCAAAATACGCGCAACCATTGGCCCAACCATAACATTATACGAAATTGTACCCGCCCCGGGCATACGCATTGCAAAAATTAAAAACCTCGAAGACGATATTGCACTCAGCCTCGCCGCACTCGGCATCCGTATTGTTGCCCCAATCCCCGGACGGGGCACCATAGGCATAGAAGTACCCAACCAGAACCCCGAAGTTGTTTCAATGCGTTCAATTTTAAGCTCAAAGAAATTTCAGGAAAGCACAGCCGAACTCCCGGTAGCCCTGGGTAAAACAATTTCGAACGAAACCTTTATGTTCGACCTCGTAAAAATGCCCCATATACTTGTAGCCGGAGCCACCGGACAGGGAAAGTCAGTCGGAGTAAACGTTATAATAACCTCATTACTCTATAAGAAACACCCATCACAGTTAAAGTTCGTTTTTGTTGACCCCAAAAAGGTAGAATTAAACCTTTATTCGGTTTTAGAAAAACACTATCTGGCAAAACTTCCCGGCGAAGGCGATCCGGTTATTACCGATATCCAAAAAGTAAAATACACGCTGAACTCAATAAACGTAGAAATGGACCAACGCTACGACCTGTTGAAAAGAGCCCACGCCCGTAATATTAAAGAATACAACCAGAAGTTTATAAGCCGCAGGCTGAACCCTGAAAAAGGGCACCGTTACATGCCGTACATTGTCGTAATTATCGACGAATTTGCCGATTTGATTATGACCGCCGGAAAAGAAATTGAACTCCCCATAGCGCGTATAGCACAACTTGCCCGCGCTGTCGGAATCCACATGATTATTGCAACACAGCGCCCCTCAACAAACATTATAACAGGAGTTATTAAGGCAAATTTCCCTGCGCGGGTTGCATTTAAGGTAGCTTCAATGATCGATTCGCGCACCATACTCGACACACCCGGAGCCAACCAGTTAATAGGCAAAGGCGATATGCTTATTTCATCGGGAAGCAACATAACACGCGTACAGTGTGCTTTTATCGACACGCCTGAAGTTGAAAAAATATGCTCATTTATCTCGGAACAGCGTGGTTACCCAACCGCATTCTTGCTGCCCGACTACGTTGGCGACGAAGAATCAGGCGGCCCCGGCGAAATCGACCTGAACGATAAAGACGAACTTTTCGACGATGCCGCCAGAATTGTAGTCATGAACCAAATGGGCTCAACATCCATGATACAGCGGAAATTTTCAATCGGATACAATCGGGCAGGCAGAATAATGGACCAGCTCGAAGCTGCCGGAGTGGTGGGGCCAAGTGAAGGCAGCAAGGCCCGACAGGTACTTATTCAGGATGAATATACTTTGGAACGATTATTGAACGGTATGAATTAAACTATGAGGGATTGAAAAATGAAAAAAACATATTTTACAATTATATTGGTATTGATGTTTGCCACAGTACATGCCCAACAAGATGAAAAGGCCAAAAATATTTTAGACCAGGTAAGAATAAAAATAGGTTCGTTCCAATCTATACAAGCCGATTTTATCTTCACTATGAAAAGTACGGAATTGGGAATTAACGAAAAAAATGAAGGCAATATTATTTTGAAAGGCCAAAAATATTGTATGGATTTACCCGATGTGGGAATGAAAATGTTTTCGAACGGAGAAACCACATGGAATTACATGAAAGACGGAAACCAGGTAACGATAACAAATATTAGCGACGCCAGTGAATTAATGGATCCGGTAGGTCTTTTTAATATTTATGAAAAAGGGTTCAACCCTAAATTTCTTCAAGAAACAACTGTTGCGGGCAAAACTGTATATATACTTGAACTGTTCCCTGACAATAGTAATAATATGGATGTTTCAAAAATAAGTGTAAACATAGATAAAAGCACAATTATGCTTCAGTCGGTTTTACTGTACGGTACCGATGGAAATCAATACGGGATTGAAATTAAAAATATGGCAACAAATAAAAATTTTCCCGATTCGGAATTTGTTTTCGATGCCGGAAAATTTCCCGATGTTGAAATAATTGACTTGCGCTGATTCGGGCAGTTGGTGTAATTTCGTAAAATAACATTTGCAAAATGGTTAAGTTTTTAGTTGAGATATGGAACCGGTACACGGCTAATTTTATAAAATTGCGAACAATGTCATGTTAAAAACTTATTTAACATAGTGCAGGCGCGTAATTATGTTTTATGTATAATCGCCTCAATTTTAAAATTTGAAAGTACAAATAACACATTTTGATATGAAAAAAACATTATTTTTTATTTTAGTAGTTTTGGCATTTACTTCGTGTAATTCGTCAAGAAGGGCGGCACAGTCGCAATATGTTACCGATAATACAGCTCCAAAGGTGTTTTCGGTGCCGGCAGGCGGATCTACAACAAACACAGCAACAGTTCCCGAAACGCCTGTTTCAACGCGCAGAGAACAAATTTCGTTCACACGGCAGGAAGATTTGGCAGGGAATGAATTTAATTCATTTTTTGTAATTGTTGGTTCCTTCAGTCAGCTTGAAAACGCAAACAGATTTCGTACAACATTGCTTGACGAAGGATTTACACCCATTATTTTGCATAGCGAAACAGGAAATTACAGGGTTTGTATAAATTCATACAGGGGCGAACAGGAGGCACGTTCGAGAATTGCACAAGTACGCCAGGCATACCCGAAATATTCCGATGTTTGGTTGCTAATTAAGGAATAAACAACAAATATTTCCTGCCAGCCATAGAGGCGGGAAATATTTCGGGTAAGAAAACTGCTGTAACTTTACAGCACGAAATTTATAAACGACTGTTGAACTATTGCTGAGTCGTTGCGGGTTTAACAGTCGTTTTCTATTGCTGTTATGCAGTACTGTACTTTTTGATGGCTTCCGCGCAGTTCGCCTACAGTAAGTTTAATTATAATAGAAATCATTATAAAATAACTTAACAGCCCTGCCCTTCAGGATATTCAGGGGTTAATAACTGTCAATTGTAACCTCCTGCGCACCGTTACTCGCTGGTAACGCCAACGGGTGCGAAACTGCTTTCTCGGGGTTGGAAAACCAATTTCAAGATCCAAAACCTGATTCCCCCAAGTGAGGAAACATACTCAGAGTGATAAAACATAGTTCCCCCAAGCGGGGAAACATGCTCGGAGGGATAAAACATACTTTCCTCAGGCGGGGAAACTATATTTTCGGGAGTGAATATACTTTCCTCAAGTGAGGGAACTATGATTTCGGGCGTGAAAGTACTTTCCTCAAGCGGGGAAACTATATTTTCAGGCGTGAAAGTACTTTCCTCAAGTGGGGAAACCACCTCGAAACAGTTAATGTAAGGGGTTCGAAGAAAACTTGTCGGGCAAATTCAAAAACAGTTGGTATTTTTGTGTTGAAATATGTGTATAATCAATTAGTTTATTCTAAATTAGCACCCCAAAAAGTGTTTATAACCGGTATTTTTTCTACACATATTCCATACATCGTATTCGGGTTGTTTTGTGTTTTTCTTATGATTACCGACATCTCGGAAACAACTCTCAAGGAAAATAAAACAGATGAAGAGTGTGCCGGATTCCGGCTTTTTTCCTGTGAAACATTAAGCTGTAAACAATATAACGCATTTGTTTACAGCACCGGAATACCGAATGTAGATAAAACAAATAACTCGGAAGTATTCATTTTCAAACAAAAAATAAAATATCCGGATTTTAAATCTGTAAAAATCTGTAATAATTATTTGCCGTATTCATTATTCAACAGGCCTCCGCCGGCTGTTTAATTTCGTTAGGCTTATAAATTATTATTTTTAGAAGAGGGTGTCATTACATCTTCTTATTTTATCATATTTTAAATCATCAAAGACTATAAATGAAAAAAATAACTATTATTTCCGCATTATTTTTACTTATTCAGCCGGTTTTGAGAGCACAGCTTACGGTTGAAACAGACACTTTAAAAAATTATATACTCGAAGAAATTACAGTAAAATCGCCGAAATACAACATGAATATTTTTGATATTCCGGCAGCGGCATCCATGTTACCCGAACGGTTAATCGAAAATAATAAAATAGAAAACCTTACTGATATTTCAGCATTTGTACCAAACTTTTTTATGCCCGACTACGGCTCAAAATTAACTTCGCCTGTTTATATTCGTGGAGTAGGCAACAGAATAAATACACCTTCGATAGGGCTTTATGTCGATTACATACCGTATTTCGAAAAATCGGCTTTCAATTTCGACTTTTATGAAATTGAACAGATTGAAGTATTGCGCGGCTCCCAGGGAACTTTATACGGGCGCAATGCCATGGGCGGCCTGATAAATATCATGACAAGAAAACCGGAAAAGGAAAGAAAAACAAGTATTTCTGCTGATTATGGGAATTACAGCCAGGTTCGCGCCGGAATTTCACACAATCAGCCCTTAGGTGAAAAATTTATAATACTTGCCAATCTGAACCAGATAAACAACAGTGGTTTCTACGAAAACAAGTTCAACAACAACAGGGTTGACAAACTCAACAGTTACTCAGGCCGCGTTAAAATGCAGTTTACACCTTCCGAAAAATTTACAGCCTCACTGAACGTACAGTACGAAGACAGCAAACAGGGCGGTTATCCGTACGCATTATTCAATAAAGAAACCAACAAGGTTGCCGATATTAATTACGAATACAAAAGTTACTACAACCGGCAATTGTTGTCGTCGGGTTTAATACTGAATTATTTTGAAACAAATTTTGATGTTCGTTCGGTTACAAGTTTCCAATCGATTAACGATTTGCAGGTTGTAGATCAGGATTTCACGCCAAAATCGCTGTTTTATGCCAATCAGGATCAAAAACTGAATATGTTTGCCCAGGAAATAAATATACAGTCGAAAAACAATAAAACATACGGCTGGCTTTTTGGCTTTTTCGGGTTCACACAAGCTATCGACAGGTCGGTTACAGTTGAATATGCTCCCGACGGGCTTATTCAGTATAATTTGCCTTTTGATGAATATTACATCACAAGATTTTACGATAATATCAATTCAGGAGCAGCAATTTTTCACCAGTCAACATTATATTTTGGCGATTTCTCTATTACTGCAGGTATCAGAGCCGATTACGAAAAGGCAACACTCAATTATATCCAGGATAATTTTACAAATGAGGTAAAGAATAATGCCGAACAGACGGCAAGTAAACTTGATTTCTTCGAAATTCTTCCGAAAATTGCGTTCAAATACAGTATTTCAGAATATTTAACACCGTATGCAACCATTGCTAAAGGGTATAACTCAGGAGGGTTTAACGACACATTTGAAAGCGACAGGGATAGGTCTTTTAATCCCGAACATTCATGGAATTACGAGGCCGGAGTAAAGGCAAAATGGTTACAGCAGCGTATTTATACCAACCTGGCAATATTCTACATCGACTGGGCCAACCAGCAAATATATCAAACGGTACCCAGTGGAACAGGTTCTATGCTAACAAACGCAGGGAAATCAGAAAGTAAAGGAGTAGAATTAGAGTTCAAAATAATTCCGGCAAAAAATATTGAAACGTGGTTAGCGGCAGGTTACAACAACGCAAAGTTTATAAAATATGTAAAAGATTCGAATGTTGATTACAGTGGAAAACATATACCTTACGTTCCGAAATTTTCGTTCAACCTTGGTGCTAATTATTTGATTAATATAAACAGCAGCTGGTTAGATAATATTCGCTTTAATGTAACATATAATGGAATAGGCAAACACTACTGGAACGAAGACAACATTGCATACCAGAATTATTACGGACTGTTGAACCATCGTATTACATTTGAAAAAGATAATATTACTTTTTCTTTTTGGGGTAAAAATATATTGAATGAGAATTACAATTCGTTTTATTTTCAGGCGCTTGGAAATTCATATGCACAAATTGGCAAACCGGCAAGTTTGGGTGTAAATATGAAAGTTAGTTTCTAACTCAAAAAGAAATTAAGAAATTTTTCAAAATAATTATAAATGGATAGACAGCATAATCCTAAGGTTGCTATTGTTGGCGCCGGATTAACCGGGCTTACGGCAGCTTTTTACCTGTTGAAATCGGGAATAGACACTCATATTTTTGAAAAAACCGGTCGTGCAGGCGGTGTTATAAAAACAAATTTTGAAAACGGTTTTACTTTCGAATTGGGGCCAAATACAGGTATTATAGGACATCCGGAAGTTATGGAATTAATTGACGACCTAAAAGGTAGCTGTAAACTCGAAATTGCTGATGCTGCAGCTAAAGCCCGCTGGATTTGGAAAGCAGGTAAATGGGAACTTCTGCCTTCCGGTTTAATTGATGGAATAAAAACCCCGCTATTTACTTTTCCCGACAAATTGCGCCTGCTGGGTGAACCGTTCCTGAAACCTGGTACAAACCCCAATGAAACGTTAAAAGAACTGGTTTTGCGCCGTATGGGGAAAAGTTTCCTCGATTATGCTGTTGATCCTTTTATATTAGGAATTTATTCGGGCGATCCGGCTAAACTTGTTACAAAATATGCGCTGCCCAAATTATACATGTTAGAACAAGATTATGGAAGCTTCATTGGTGGTTCAATAAAAAAAGCCTACCGGGCCAAAACCGGCCGAGATAAAAAGGCAACACGCGAAATTTTCTCAGTGAAAGGAGGATTACAAAACCTTATTAATGCCATAGAGAAAAATATTGATAAAGAAAATATTTCATTTAATTGCGATGCACTATTTTTCGAAAAAACTGAAAATGGTTTTAAAACAAATAATCACAATAAAATATTTTCGCATGTAATTTCAACGGTTGGGGCATACGAACTGCCAAAACTTTTCCCGTTTGCCGAAACTGAAAAAATCGATCTTGTTAACCGTTTGGAATATACAAAACTTGTTCAGGTTACACTTGGGTTCAAAGAATGGAAAGGTATTGAACTTAATGCGTTTGGCGGATTAGTTCCTTCAAAAGAAAACCGTAATATTCTTGGTGTTCTGTTTTTATCATCGTTTCTGAAAAACAGGGCTCCAAAAAATGGTGCATTACTTTCGGTATTTATGGGAGGTGCTCGGAATACAGAAATACTTGAACTTAGCGATAACCAAATCATAGATATTGTAAAAGTAGAGATAACGGAAATGATGAAACTGGTAAAATTTGAACCTGATTTGTTGCAAATATCTCGATATCACTATGCCATTCCGCAATATGGAATTGAATCAGAACAAAAAATAAAAGCAATTGAAGAACTTGGGAAAATACATGCAAATTTAATTCTGGCAGGAAATATATGTAATGGAATTGGTATGGCCGACCGTATAAAGCAAGGAAAAAATATTGCAGCACAAATTACCGGAACAAAAATATGAACCAGGAAAAAACAGCCATATTACTTATGAATGTTGGAAGCCCAGATAAACCCACTATTCCTTCTGTAAGTAAATATCTAATTCGGTTTTTAAACGACAAACGAGTAATTGATCTACCATGGTTACTGCGTAAATTTCTTGTAAATGCTATTATCATTCCATTCCGTGTAAGAAAAACAACTGGTTTGTACCGGCTTTTATGGACAAAAAATGGTTCTCCACTTATTTTTTACTCTGAAAAATTAAAAACAAAACTGCAAACCCGGCTTGGTAATTATTTTGAGGTTTTTTTAGGCATGCGCTACGGAAATCCAAGTTATAAAAGTGCGCTTGGGGAAATAAAAAATAAAGGATTCAAAAAAATTATCATTCTTCCTTTATTTCCGCAGTATGCCGTTTCGACTACCGAAACATCACTGGTTGCTGCTGAAACAGAAATAAAAAAACTGAGAATTCAAGCTAAAATATTCAAGATAGAACAATTCTACAACCATCCGAAATTTATAGATGCTTTTGTTGCTCAGGTAAAAAAAAACGATTTAGAAAAATTCAATCACGTGATCTTTTCATACCACGGTCTTCCCAATCGGCAGGTTGAAAAATGCCATCCCGGAATAAAAATTGAAAACTGTACGTGCGACAAATCATTACCTGAAAATGGCAAACTCTGTTATCGGGCAACCTGTTACGAAACGACACGGTTAATAGCTGACAAATTAAATCTGGAAACAGAAAAATATTCGGTTGGATTTCAATCGCGTTTATCCGTAAATTGGCTAATCCCATTCACAGACGAAATTATTCAGAAAAAGTTAAGTGAAGGAAATAAAAATATTCTTGTAATAGCACCTTCATTTGTAACCGACTGCTTGGAAACAATCTTTGAAATTGGCATAAAATACGGTGAAGAATTTCATAAAAACGGTGGAGAGAGATTCAAATTGGTAGAAAGTTTAAATGCCGAAGAGAAATGGATGGAAACACTTGTTGAAATCATTTCGGCACAAATTAAAGTTATATAATCTAACAATAATAAAATTTATAATTAGTTTGTCAGTGAAGTATAACTTGTGTATATGAGTTCTATGTAGAAATATTTTTGTTAGAATAAATGCTGAATTTAAGAACAATGGGCTATGAAAACAGCGATTCCACAAATTCACGGCGGCGGAAAACCTGAAGATGTTCCATTTTTTCGCCAATACCAATGTATTTTACCGGAATTTTGAATTGATCGGAAATACCAATTACAACACCTCCTTTGGCTGTACCATCGAGTTTAGTGAGCGCCAGTGCCGTAACTTCGGTTGCTGATGAAAATTGTTTTGCCTGTTCAAAAGCATTTTGTCCGGTTGAACCGTCTAAAACGAGCAAAACTTCATGCGGAGCATCAGGAATAATCTTCTGCATTACATTTTTTATTTTTGACAGTTCGTTCATCAGATTTATTTTATTGTGTAGCCGCCCTGCGGTATCAATAATAACAACATCTGTTTTAGATGCTCTGGCCGAAGCCAGTGTATCGAAAGCAACCGAAGCAGGATCAGCTCCCATTTTTTGTTTAACAATTGGTACATCAACACGGTCTGCCCAAATTTCGAGTTGTTCAATAGCAGCTGCCCTAAATGTATCGGCTGCACCTAAAATTACCGATTTACCTGCCTGTTTAAAATTATATGCCAGTTTCCCTATGGTAGTGGTTTTCCCAACACCATTTACACCTACTACCATAATTACATAAGGGATACCTGTTTCAGGAAGGTCAAAATCATCTGTATCGTTAGAATTGTTTTCTTCGAGTAATAAAGCAATTTCCTCTTTCAGAATTACGTTTAATTCACCTATGCCAACATATTTTTCGCGCGATACCCTTTGTTCTATACGCTCTATAATTTTGAGAGTAGTATCCACGCCAACATCTGAGGTGATTAAAACTTCTTCAAGATTGTCGAGGACTTCGTCGTCAATTTTTGATTTTCCGATAACAGCCCTGCTTAATTTTTTAAAAACACTTTCCTTTGTTTTCAAGAGTCCCTGATCGAGCGACTCTTTTTTAATTTTGCTGAAACTTCTGAATATGCTCATTCCCTTTTGATTGACCAGATATAAAACTAGATAATAAATAAAAACCAGACTGATAAAGCCAATACAAAAAGAGCTTCCACTGTCGATGAAAGCTCTTTTTGTATCAATATTCCCAAAACAAGTTATTTCTTGAAATAATCTTTTATATCGTCATTCGGAATTATTTCCTCTTTAAATGTGTACGCACCGGTTTTTTCTGATTTCACCATTCTAATTACTTTTGAATAGCCTTTGCCGGCACCTTTTTGTAATGTAGCAACCGTTTTCTTTGCCATAACTCAAACTTATTTAATTTCTTTATGTATTGTTACTTTTTTCAGGATATGGTTGTATTTTTTCAACTCCAAGCGATCAGGAGTATTCTTCCTGTTTTTGGTTGTAATATACCTCGATGTTCCTGGCATTCCGCTTTCCTTGTGTTCGGTACATTCCATTATTACCTGAATCCTGTTACCTTTCCCTTTTTTTGCCATTGCTAAAGACTTTTAAAATTTTTCAATAAAACCATTTTCCTTTGCTTCGTTCAGTGCAACTTTCACTCCTTTTTTATTAATAGTGCGAATGCCTGCTGCAGAAACTGTTAACTGTACCCAACGATCTTCATCGGGTAAATAATACTTCTTTTTGAACAGGTTTACATCAAACTTCCTTTTCGTCCTTCTTTTCGAGTGAGAAACATTGTTCCCAACCTGTGCGGTTTTACCTGTTATTTGACAAATTCGTGACATTTATTTATAGTTTCTTAGATGATCAAAAATGGTTTGCAAAGAAAATACTTTTTAATAAAAAACCAAGCTGTATTTAAAATTTTTCAGCAATCAATTAACATTTAATTGTTGATTTAAAAAATTAAATGCCTCTGATGGTAAAAATATACAAAGTCCTGGCTTTTAAATATGTTATTTCAACAGTATTACTATTCGTTTTTTAAGATATCAGATTATTTTTTCCAGCACACTGACATTTTTGGCAATATCCCCGTCAGATAAAACATAATTAGTCAGGTCGCCGGCAAAATACTGGTCGTATGCAGTCATATCCACCAATCCGTGTCCTGACAGGTTGAAAAGGATCGTTTTTTGTACCCCTTCTTCTTTGGCTTTCAATGCCTCGTTGACAGCCGCTGCAATGGCATGCGACGATTCCGGCGCAGGAACAATCCCCTCGGTACGGGCAAAAAGAACTCCCGCCTCGAACGAATCCAATTGTTGGATGTCCACCGCCTCCATAATTCCGTCTTTCATCAGTTGGCTCACGATGGTTCCGGCTCCGTGGTAACGCAGCCCTCCTGCATGAATGTGGGCGGGGGCGAAGTTATGCCCAAGCGTGAACATCGGCAGCAGGGGAGTGTAACCGGCTTCGTCGCCGAAATCGTATTGGAAAACACCGCGTGTTAGTTTGGGACACGAAGCAGGTTCGGCAGCAATGAACCGTGTTTTGCGGCCATCATTTATGTTGTGGCGCATAAACGGGAACGAAATGCCTGAAAAATTGGAACCTCCACCAAAGCAACCGATCACGATGTCGGGATACTCGCCTGCGATTTCCATCTGTTTCTCGGCTTCAAGCCCGATTACGGTCTGGTGTAACGATACATGGTTCAGTACGCTACCCAACGTGTACTTGCAGTCAGGCGTTTGCATGGCTAATTCAATAGCTTCGGAAATTGCCGTACCAAGACTTCCCTGGTAGGTGGGATGATCGGTTAGGATTTTGCGGCCTGCTTTGGTTGACATACTGGGCGATGCAACTACCTGTGCGCCCCAGGTCTGCATGAGCGAGCGCCGGTAAGGCTTTTGTTCATAGCTGATTTTCACCATATATACAGCCAGTTCTAACCCGAAAACCTTGGCCGCAAACGACATGGCCGTTCCCCATTGCCCGGCGCCCGTTTCGGTGGTTATATTGGTCAGGCCTTCTTTCTTGCAGTAATATGCCTGCGCCAGCGCCGAGTTGAGTTTGTGCGAACCTACGGGACTTACGCTCTCATTTTTGAAATAAATGTGTGCGGGAGTATCCAGCGCTTTTTCCAATCCGGTGGCGCGTACCAGCGGCGAAGGCCGGTAAATCTTGTACTTTTCGCGTACTTCTTCCGGTATGTCAATCCACATATCGGTCTGGTTCAGTTCCTGCCGTGCCAGTTCTTCGGCAAAGATTGGGTACAGGTCCTCAGGTTTCAATGCCTGTTTGGTTCCCGGATGCAGAATCGACATTGGTTTGTTAGGCATCTCGGCCATGATGTTATACCATTGCGCAGGTATTTGCGACTCGCTGAGTACGATTTTTTTTTGACCGTTCATTACTTATAGTTTTTATATTACTAAACAGTATTTGAGATTGTTAAGATACAAAGTTGTATTGTTGAATTTTAATCGAATAATAATTTTATTTCCAAATATTCAAGTCTAAATGCCTGTGTTTATTAGATAATAAAACAGATTCGCATAAAACACAGCAAATTCATTTTTCAAAATTAAAATTATTTAATGTTATAACATAATAAACCTATTGTGAATTTAGAAAATAGCATTATTGTATTACTTGAACTATAAGTTTATTAATTTTGAAACATGAATAATGAAGAAACGCCGAAAATTATTAGAACAAATAAAATTCGTTGAGAATGGAACAAAGATTTTCGCTTTCACAATTAAATACCTTAATAAAAGATGTGCTTTTTGATGCGTTCCCTGCAACGGTTTGGGTGGTAGGAGAGATTAGCGAATTAAATGAAAATCGTAAAGGGCATTGTTATCTTGAATTAATTGAGAAGGAAGATGTCGAAATTATAGCGCGGATGAAGGCCACTATTTGGTCGTACACATACCACATGTTAAAAACATATTTTGAAACCACCACAGGACAGTCTTTTACGCAAGGATTAAAAATTTTGGTACAGGTAACAGTTGAGTTTCATTCCTCTTTTGGATTAAGCCTGAACATAAAAGACATTGATCCCTCTTATACGGTTGGCAACATGGTACTTCAACGAAAAGAGATAATAGAACGTCTTAAAGTTGAAGGAGTTTTCGATATGAATAAAGAGTTGGAATTTCCCTTAGTTCCACAGAGAATTGCCATAATTTCGTCAAAAACAGCTGCCGGTTATAACGACTTTATAAACCAGCTTGAAAATAACAGATACGGGTTCAGGTTCTATAACCGGCTTTTCGAGGTATATATGCAGGGGAAAGAGGCTGTACCGTCAATAATTAGTGCATTGGAGCAAATTTTTACGTACGAAGAATTTTTCGATGCAGTGGTTATTGTAAGGGGGGGAGGGGCGATAGCCGATTTAAGCTGTTTCGACAATTATGATTTAGCGTTTAACATAACCCAGTTTCCGCTGCCGGTAATTACCGGTATTGGCCACGAGAAAGACGACACTATTATTGATATGACAGCACACACACGAATGAAAACGCCGACAGCTGCAGCCGAATTTCTGATTGTATGTGTTGAGCAATTTTACGAAAGAATGCTTTTATTGGAAAAGAAATCAGTCGAATCAACTTGCAAAGTCATAAATCTTCATAAAACTAAACTCGAAAGTTTTGCCGACAGGTTACATAACTCGGTTTCAGGATTTATTCACGATAAAAATATCCAATTAATAAGAAAAGGAAGTGATTTTAAACAAAATACAAGCATTTTTTCGTTCACCAATAAAGCCGAACTGAATAAAATAAAACACAGCGTTAAACTGGCGGTTTCAATGTGTACGGGAAAAATGGGCAACCGGCTCGAAAATAAAAACGCAGTTTTAAAACAACTTACGAGTCAGGTTATAATTCATAAAAATAATAATTTAACCAATATTGCCGGTTTTGCAGAAAAGGAAACAAAAACTTTTATCCAGAAACAACACGAGCATATTTGTTTGTGCGATAATACGGCAAGGTTACTCAATCCGGAAAACGTATTGAAACGCGGATATACACTCACATTAAAAGACGGCAAGATTATAAAATCGGCCAAAGATTTAGCCATGGGCGAAACAATTGAAACCCGTTTTGCTGACGGAAACACAGAAAGTAAAATAATCAGAAAACAAAATAATGACAACTAAAAAATTAAAATACAACGAAGCAATTTCCGAAATTGAGGAAATTATTAAAAAGATCGAAAACGAAGAATTTGATGTTGACGATTTGGCGGAAAAAGTTAAACGGATTTCCACATTACTTAAAATTTGCAGAGAAAAACTGCAAAACACCAACCAACAGGTAGAACAGATTTTAAAGGAAATGGAAGATTAAAAATTCGGTATGTACACAAAAGAACAAATAGCAAAAACCATCGACTACGCAGTACTCAAGCCCGACCAAACAGTGTCCGGCCTTGAAAAACATGCCAAAATTTGCATCGAATACGGCGTATTCAGTATGTGCGTAAAACCATGCGACATAAAAACGGCAACACAACTTTTAAAAAACCACGATGTAAAAGTTTCGTGCGTCCTGAGTTTTCCACACGGGGCCGACACTACTCCTGTTAAGGTTTTCCAGGCAAAACAGGCAATTGAAGACGGCACAAATGAAATCGATATGGTTATGAATATCGGGCGTTTCATGTCGGGCAATTACGAATATGTTCTGAACGACATAAAATCAGTAGTCGAAATAGCAAAAGCAAATAACATTTTAGTAAAAGTTATTCAGGAAAGCGGCTTTTTAAGTCCGGAACAAATTGCAAAAGCCTGTGAATTGTCGTACGAAGCAGGCGCCGATTTTGTGAAAACATCAACCGGCTTCGGGCCGGGCGGCGCCAAACCCGAATACATCGACATTATGGTAAAAACAGTTGGCAGAAAAATGAAAATAAAAGCATCCGGAGGAATACGCGAATGGGAAACGGCAACAGCCTTTTTGAAACAGGGCGTCCACCGCTTGGGAATTAGCGATATTGAAGCCGTACTCGGTGGCAGAAACAGGAAATAACCCTGCACTACACTACCTAACCCTGCAACGGTGTGCTGAATTTTCTAACAATATGAAAACTTTCACACAAATATCAGATATTGTGCAAAGAGGCGTGGTATGGCGTTTTTTGTATTTCAATTACTGTGCTGTCTTCGGGTTACAGTTTTTGCCATCGGCAATTCGTTCCAAAATGGCCGCGGTGGCTGCTGCACATAGCGGTAACATATTAATAAAAGCAGCAATAAGTATAATCCCCGGATTGCTATCCTCCGTTTCGGCTGCCACAGCCAGAAACAGGATTGGCATTACTGCGATGAAATACAGTATTCCGAACATAATAGCGCCAAGCCTGATCATTTTAAGGTTTTTTACCATAAGTTTATCATACCTGTCAATGCCGTTGAGCAAAAACCAGAAATGAAACAGCACAAAGTAAAAACAAGCCGCCATCAGGTATAATCCGGCACATACAGGGTATTGCCAAAAAGCGTATTCGGGGTAAATTCTCGTAATTTCTGTCCCAAATGACGGCAAACCGAAAATACACACCAGCAGTCCGGCAATGGCAGACAAAAATGCTGTTATCCGCAAAATTATAGTGGGTAGTTTTTTAATTAATAAGTTCACTGTTATAGTTATTGTGTTATGTTTATCTGTTTACAATCATTTCTATAGTTTTCCCCTTTCCAAGTTCGTCAACAAGTTTGTCGAGACAACGGATTTTATGTATAAGTTCATCTTCTATTTCTTCAACACGATACCCGCATATCGTACCTTTAATTTTTGAAGCGTCAGGATTTATTTGCGGCGCCCCGGCGAAGAATGTTTCAAAATCGCTTTTACTGTTTATATGCTCCTGCAAAGCCTGTTGACTGTAACCTGTAAGCCATGAAATTACAGTGTCAACTTCCACTTTTGTGCGTCCCTTCTTTTCGGCTTTTTTTATGTACAGCGGATAAACATCGGCAAATGGCATTCTGTATATTCTCTTATTATCCATACTTTATTTATTGTTTTGAGCGGAGTTCGATAGAATTGGAGGTAATGCTAAAATTACTTTATGTATAGAGAATGACGTAAACGATGATTCTTGAAGTATTCTATTGCCTCATAAATATCCTTGCAACAAGATACAACATGCTTGTGTGTATCTAAAAAAACACATCCAAAACCTTTGTTTGCTTGCCATTTCATAAATAAAAATTGAAGGCCTGCTATGTAGGTGCTAATCGTGATGAATATTTCGGATGATAATAATTGAGGATTATTTCCGATTGACTGTTCTATATAAGTCATTGCCGGATGTATAAATTTTTCATCCCAAATTGGCATACCGGCCTCACAATCTTCATTTTTAGGTAATAGCTGCATCATCAGAAACATATCTTCAATTTTTTTATACAAACATTGTTCTTCGGGAGAAGTCTCATTCCATTTTACATGTGTGGTTCTTGAGATTAAAGAATATTTAAGATTTAAAAAATTAGTATTCCATTCATTCATAATATTTTTAGCTTCAATCTCATAATCATCACGATATTTCATAACTTTTATTGAAACAGCACTCAAATACTCAATACTTGCAATATACCTATGCATGTGCTTGGCAGCAATCTCTGTGGAATCTTCTTCATCTTTTATTTTGATATTTATCATAAAAACATCTGCTATTTTTTCAATAGGTATAGAGTTGAGGCGTTCCAACGACATAAGATAGTTATCATATTGTGGAATATTCATATATATATTATTCTTCACTTCAGAACCAAATTTTTGCAAACTATTTGTAAAATTATCAATTGCCTTTTTGTGTGACTCAGTCCAAGAAATAATAAGATTCTTATATAAGTTTAATTCTCTTCGCTTATGACGTTTATTCATATATCCGTTTATAATAAACCCCAAAGCAAAAGTCAGTACAGCTATAATAGCTCCAAAATCAAGGTTTGAAAGATTATTCATGATATTATTTATAATTGATATTTATCAATCAACTCATCTACCACTTTCGGTACACCTGTTGAAGCCGGTTCGCGGATTATTTGCAGGTTATCCAAACTAAGGGCGGGCGCATGGGGATCGATGAGGTAAACAGGCGTTCCGGGGCGCAGGTAATACACCAGCGATGCCGCCGGATAAACCTGCAGAGACGTACCCACAACAATCATCAGATCGGCGGTGCGGGTTACCTCAATGGCGCGTTCAAGCATAGGCACACTCTCGCCAAAGAAGACCACGAAAGGACGCAGGAGCGAACCGTCAGGGTGGCGCGTGTCGTATTTCTGCTCCCAGCCCTCTATTGGTACGGTTGCCAACTCGCTCAGCGAACTGCGGAGTTTACGGATTTCGCCGTGTAAATGTGTAACCCGCGTGCTTCCTGCCCGTTCATGCAGGTCGTCTATGTTCTGCGTGATAACTTCTACCTCAAAATGCCGTTCCAGTTCAACCAATGCCCGGTGTGCGGCATTCGGCTCTTTCGACAGTACCTCGCGGCGGCGCATATTGTAGAAGTCGATAACACCCTCGCGGTTACGCACCAGCGCTTCGGGTGTACAGACATCCTCAATGCGGTAGTTTGCCCACAGCCCGCTGCTGTTGCGAAAGGTGGCAATCCCGCTCTCGCGGCTGATTCCTGCTCCTGTAAATACCGCAATCTTCATAATTGTTAAAGCTTAAACGTATGGAATGCAAAGGTAGCAAAAGCAGAATAATTTTAAAATGTTTCCTCTGCCGAAACACTTTGAATTTCTTATTGTTTGCACTACTTTTGCGCCCCGTATAATCTGAAATTCACTAAAAAGATTCTAATTCAAACAGTACAATTATGAATAAAATGTTTCAGGGGAAAGTTGCCGTTGTAACAGGCGGCGCACAGGGAATCGGTAAAACAGTTGCGGAAGAGTTCAAAAAAAACGGTGCGGCGGTTTGCGTGATAGACAAAAAGCCCAACGATTTCTTTTCGGGCGACATAGCGGACGAGGAAACGCTTGTCGCATTCTCCCAAAAAGTTGTTGCATCATACGGCAGAGTTGACTTTCTTGTAAATAACGCGCTGCCGATCTCAAAAGGCATCGACTCCTGTTCGTGGAACGATTTCAACTACGCGCTCAGTGTAGGCGTAAGCGCTCCGTTTTATCTTACGAAACTTTTTTTGCCGTACTTTGCAGAAGGCGCGTCAATAGTTAACATTTCGTCATCTCGCGACCGCATGAGCCAGCCAAACACCGAAAGTTACACCGCCGCCAAAGGCGGCATTGCCGCACTGACACACGCGCTGGCAGTAAGTCTTGCCGGAAAGGTGCGCGTAAATTCCGTGTCGCCCGGCTGGATTGATACCTCGTTTAAACAGTATTCCGGCGCCGACTCTGAACAGCACCCCGTTCGCCGTGTAGGAAATCCTCTGGATATTGCGCATACGGTTTTATTTCTATGTTCCGGTAAGGCGGGATTTATAACGGGTGAAAATATCTGCGTGGACGGCGGCATGACCAAACAAATGATCTACTCGGGCGACTACAACTGGACGCTGAATCCTGCGGAATGAAGCCCCCTTAATTTATTTCACTAAGGCGTTGCTGTTGGGCTGGGATATGTTCGGTTTCCAGCCGGTAAATTCTCTCAGTTATTAACTGTTTTTTGTGGATGTGGGCGTAAAATTCAAAGTGTTCAGCGTTTTGAAGGTTGTGCAGATTGATTTTTGTTAGTTTCGTTGATTTTAGATTTTATTGTTATCAGTAAATTTATCTTTTTGCCCTCTGCCATGCTGTGGCAAGAGGTGTTTTAGTCTTTTTCTCCTTTGCCATTTTATGGCAAGAGGTTTTTTCATCTTTTTTCTCGTTGCCACGCTGTGGCAAGCGGTATTTTTGTCTGTTTTCCCTCTGCCATGCTGTGGCAAGAGGTGTTTTAGTCTTTTTCCCTTTTGCCATGCTGTGGCAAGTAGTACTTTCATCTTTTTACTCTCTGCCACGTTGTGGCAAGCAGGATTTTAGTCTTTTTGGCCTTTGCCACGCTGTGGCAAGTGGTATTTTCGTCTGTTTTCCCTCTGCCATGTTGTGGCAAGTAGTACTTTCATCTTTTTACTCGTTGCCATGCTGTGGCAAGGGGCAAACAGGTTGCCGGTTCTTTTGCAATACGGGTTGCAAAGGCGGTAAATAACAGGGCGGGGTTAAAATAATCAAGGGACAAATGTTATTCGCCCCTTGATTGTTTCGTTCATTTAATTCTTTCCGGCGGCTTTATTTATTGCCCGCGCGGGTTTCAGTATCTATTCCGTGGTAGCGCTATCGACATCAGATGGTTCCGAGTTGACGCCGTTGTAAGCACGCACGCGATAGTAATACGTAGTTTTAGCAGTAAGGCCGGTATTCTGGTAATTGCCTGTTGGTACCGACTGAGCTATTTCCGTCCACGAGGTACCGTTGGTTGAGCGTTCTACCTTGTAGTTAAGCCCGTTTATAGCCGTCCACGTAAGATTAATTGCGGTACTCGACACAGCCGTTGCCTCCAGTCCTGTAGGGGCGGCTGGTGCGGTGGTGGCGCTTACGCTCGACCATACCGATTCGTGGCCTGCACCGTCGAAAGCCTGCACGCGGTAGTAATACTCCGTGTTGGCAGTTAGGCCGGTGGTGTTGTTATAACTGATAGCCGTTCCGGAGTATATTTCCGTCCAGCCAGACATGCCGTCGGGTGAGCGTTCTACCCTGTAACCTGTGGCGTCGGTTATGGCTGCCCACGAGAGGTTAATCTGTGTGCTCGACACTACCGTTGTCGTAATACCGGGTACGCTAAGCCTGGTTGTGGCGCTCGTTTCGTTAGAGTATTCCGAATCGCCGCTGTTGTTGTAAGCCCGTACGCGGTAGTAATACGTATGAATGCCGGTAAGGCCGGTGTTCTGGTAGGTGGTACCTGTTACCGATGAGGCTATTTGAGTCCACTCCCCAGTGTCAATCTTTCTTTCAACCCTGTAGCCTGTGGCGCCTGTTACGGCGTTCCATTTAAGGTCGATACGATTGTTCAACACAGTTGTTGTTGTAAGCCCTGTCGGGGCATCAAGCGTTATTGTTACCGTTTCGGTGGTGGCGTTTTCTATGGTTGAAAATGCCGAATTGCTGCCGCTGGCATTGTGGGCGCGCACACGGTAGTAATATATGGTGCCTGCGGCGAGGCCGGTGTTATTATAGGTAGTGGCTGTTACCGATGCTATTATTTGCGTCCAGTTAGACGTGCCGTTTGGCGAGCGTTCAACTCTGTAGCCGGTTGCGCCCGTTACGGCTGTCCACGAGAGGTTGATCTGTGTGTTAGACACAGCCGTTGCCGAAAGGCCTGCGGGGGCGTCAATTGCGGTAGTTGCGCTCGCTGCAACCGGGTAGTCCGACTCATCGCCGTTGCCGTTATATGAGCGTACGCGGTACGAGTATTTTGTGTTGGGTTCGAGGTTGGAGTCAGTATAGGTAGTGGTTGTTACCGATGGGGCTATTTCTGCCCAACTCCCATCATTAATACTTCTCTCAACCTTGTAGCCGGTGGCGCCCGTTACTGTGTTCCATTTTATGGCGGCTTCATATTTCAGAGGATTTTCTACCATTGCTTTTGACGTTACACTTAGGCCTGTCGGTATGGCCGGCGCGGTGGTGGCGCTCACTGTGGTAGAGTATTCAGAATCGCCGCCGGCGTTGCAAGCGCGCACGCGGTAGTAATACTTAGTATTGGCGGCAAGGAGGTTATTCCAGTATTTGGTATCTGTTACCGCTCCGTCTATTACTGTCCACGAGGTGCCGTTGAGCGAGCGTTCCAGTTTGTAGCCGGTTGCGCCCACCACGGTGTTCCACACAAGGTCTATACGCTCGTTCGAAATTATAGTTGCTGTAAGGCCTGTGGGTGCGGCGGTTGGGGTGGCAGTTTCCAATTCGTCCGAGTAGTCGGAATCGCCGCTAATGTTGTAAGCGCTCACGCGATACAAATATTTTTTGTTCACGGTTAGGCCGGTACTCTGGTAATTAGTGGTTGTTACCGAGGTTTTTAATGTCCAGCCCCCACCGTCATTTATCTCAATCTTGTAGCCGGTGGCGCCCGTTACGGCATTCCACTTAATGTCGATACGATTGTTCAACACAGTTGTTGTTGTAAGCCCTGTGGGGGCAGCGGGTACGGTGGTAGCTATGTTTGAATAACCGGAACTGTTGATGCCTTTATGGGCTCGCACGCGGAAGTAATATTTGTTGCCTTCCGGTATGTTGTTGTAAGTATAGCTGGTAGATGTTTCGGAATATACTACTATCCAGTTCGATGTGCCGTTGGTTGAATATTCCAACTCGTAGCTGGTAGCGCCGCTTACTCCATTCCAACTAACAGTAGCCCGGTATGCTGTCTGCCCTGCCAGTGGACTTACCGTTACCCTTAAGTTTGTGGGCGCGGCAATTGTTACGGAACTCGTAGAGGTAGTGGTGGCGTTTGCTACCGACGAGTAGCCTGAATTGTAAATGCCGTTATAGGCGCGTACGCGGTAGTAATATCTGGTGCCTGCAGCGAGGCCGGTGTCATTATTGTAACTGTTGCTTGTTCCGGAGTATATTTCCGCCCAGCCCGAACCGCCGTTTAGCGAGCGTTCTATCCTGTAGCCGGTCGCGCCCGTTACGGCTGTCCACGACAGGTTGATTTGCGTAGAAGATACGGTTGTTGCTCTTAGGCCTGTGGGAGTGGCGGGCGTTGTTAACGATGCAGTGGCGCTCACTGCGTCTGAGTATTCCGAATTGCCTGCCGCATTGTAGGCTCGCACACGGTAGTAATAGTGTGTGTTGGCGGTGAGGCCGCTGTTATTATAGGTGGTAGATGTTACCGATGTGGCTATTACTGCCCAACTCTCACTACCAGTACGTCTTTCAACACTGTAACCGGTGGCGTTGGTTACGGCTACCCACGAGAGGTTTATTTGTGTGTTCGACACTGCTGTTGCCCTTAGGCCTGTGGGTGCGAAAGGTTCTACGGGGTCGGGTTCAGATCTTGCGGTATTGAAACTAATCTGGTCGCCATAAACTGTGCCCGTTTCATGGACTACGTAGGCCCGGACGTAATATCGCGTGTCGGTGTTCAGGCCGCTTACGGTGGCGCTAAAGGCGCCTGTACCCGAACCGGCAACCGCCGTTTTGCTGTTGGCAACTGTTGGGTTCTGCTGCGTGGCGTAGGCTATTCCGCGCTCGGTGTATGGCGGGTTGCCTGCATCGCTAATATTACCGCCAAGGGTGGCGCCGGCGTCCGAAATTTTTTCTGCTGCAGTGGTGGTGAGCTGGGGCGCCCTTTCGGGTTCGGCCACGGTTACGGCGGCGGTGGCTGTGAATTCGCCGTCGGTGGTGGTAACGGTTATGGTTGTTGTGCCGGCTTTAAGAGCGGTTACCTTACCGGCGTCGTCAATGGTGGCTACGGCAGGGTTACTGCTATTCCACGATACGGTTTTGTTTTCGGCATTGGCAGGGGTTACGGTGGCCGTGAGGGTTTCGCTTGCGCCTTCAATGAGGGCGAGTGTTGGCTGGCTCAGGCTTACGCCTGTTACTTTTACGGGGTCTTCGTCGCATCCCGCAAAGGCAGCTACTGCTATTAAGAGCGCGGCTGCGGCTTGTTTTAAATAGTTTTTTATCATTGTGATTATTATTTATTTGTTTTCAGTTGTCTGAATCAAGATTTTATTCAATTAACAGTGGATAATTTGTAGTGGCGAACTGTGTGTTTGCCTAATATAGTACAACATACGGCCGGAACGGCGAAAGTGGAACGTTCAATGCAGGCGGAAATTGTTTTTCCAGGGTTGGAAAGTACTCCGAAAGGTGTTGCTGTGTTCATAGTTTTGGCTTTTTTATGCCAAATATAGAAATAATTAATAATTGACAATAATAATTAAGAGAATTTAATGATTGAAAACCATTAATATCCCATCTGGACGGCAATGCATTGGGTTGAATTGGGCATATCGACTTCTCGTAAAATAAAAATACAGGAAAGTTTATATATTTTTTTAAAAAATACCATACATAAAAAATAACTCAAAGTACTGACAATAAGATAATAATATGATTAAGCATGAAAACATGTAACATTATTGATTCAAATTGTGTGATTTGATTGTTAATAAATTATTGCTATTTTTGGTGTCTTTATTCATAAAAACATTCCTGAAATATTTGAGAAACTGAATAAATCGGGTTGTTTTATGAAGAAAGACCAGGAGTTAGTAAATAAATAAACAATAAATAAAACAATAATTTAAACACATACAAGTGAAAGTTTATAAAACTAATCAAATAAGGAATATTGCCTTAATTGGCAATGCCGGCAGCGGGAAAACTACCCTTGCGGAAGCTATGCTTTTCGAGGGTGGAGTTATAAATCGTAAAGGAGAGATCGCAATAAAAAACACTGTTTCAGATTATACTGAAATTGAGCAGGATTACGGAAATTCAGTTTATTCGTCGCTTTCTTACGCCGAGAAGAATAATGTAAAAATCAATATTCTTGATACTCCGGGTATGGATGATTTGTGCGGCGTGGTTGTTTCATCGCTTAATGTTTCGGATCTTGGCCTTTTGATAATAAATTCGGTGAATGGAGTTGAGGCCGGTACAGAATCTGCTTCAAGGCACGCCGATAAGGCGAATATTCCGTTGATTCTTGTTTTCAACCAACTCGATCATGACAATACCAATTTTGAAACATCGCTCGAAAAATGCAAAAATTTCTTTGGAGGTAAAGCTACCTTAATACAATATCCTGTTGATGCAGGCCACGGTTTTACATCAATAATTGATGTACTGAAAATGAAAATGTACAAGTACAATGCAAAAGGCGAAGTTGAAGTTTTAGATATTCCGGATACGGAATTGGGGAAAGCCGAAAAACTGCATAACGAACTTATTGAAAAAGCTGCAGAAAACGAAGAATCATTAATGGAATTGTATTTTGAGCAAGGCAGTTTAACCGAAGATGAAATGCGTAAAGGTATAAAACTTGGCGTATCAGCCCGTAGCCTTTTCCCTATATTTTGCACTTGTGCACGTAAAAGCATAGGCGTTGGCCGTTTAATGGAATTTATCGCGAATATTGCTCCGGCGCCAAACGAAAGGCCTATGCGTAATGTTGTCGGCGGTAAAGCGTTAAAAATGGATGAAAATGAAACTCCAAGTCTTTTTGTTTTCAAGACAGCTGTTGAGTCGCATGTTGGTGAGATTACATATTTCAAAGTTATGTCGGGGAAAATCCAAGAGGGTATGGACTTAATAAATACCAAATCGGGAAACAAGGAAAGACTTTCGCAAGTGTTTGTTACTGCCGGTAAAAATCGCGAAAAAGTAGAAGAGCTTGTTGCAGGCGACATTGGCTGTACTGTAAAACTTAAAGATACTAAATTTAATCAAACCCTTACCACCAAGGAAGCAGACACTAAATATGAACCAATATTATTTCCATCTTCGAGGCATTCTGTTGCAATTAAAGCAGTGAACGATGCCGACGACGAAAAAGTAGGCGAAATTCTAAATAAAATAAAATTTGAAGATCCGACTTTTGTTATAGAGTACTCGAAAGAGTTAAAACAATTGCTAGTACATTCGCAAGGCGAATACCACATGAATATTTTAAAATGGTATTTCGACAATGTTTACAAAATTGAAGTAAATTATCTTGCACCTAAAATCCCGTACCGCGAAACCATAACAAAACCAGCACAAGCCGATTACAGGCATAAAAAGCAGTCGGGTGGAGCAGGCCAATTTGGCGAAGTTCATTTAATTATCGAACCATACGAACAGGGTACTGAACCAAAATCGATGTTCAAATTTGGTGACAAAGAACAAAAAATGTCTGTTCGTGCAGTCGAAGAACATAACCTTGCCTGGGGTGGTAAACTTATTTACTGCAATTGTATTGTAGGTGGTTCAATAGACGCTCGTTTTATGCCGGCAATCCTTAAAGGAATAATGGAAAAAATAGAAGAAGGTCCGTTAACCGGTTCATACGCCCGCGATATACGTGTGTATGTTTACGATGGGAAAATGCACCCGGTTGATTCAAATGAAATTTCTTTTAAACTTGCAGGGAGAAATGCTTTCAGCAAAGCATTTAAAAATGCAGGAGCAAAAATTCTTGAACCGATTTATGATTTGGACGTATGGGTTCCTTCCGAAAGAATGGGCGATGTTATGAGCGATCTTCAGGGACGCCGTGCCATGATTATGGGTATGGGCTCGGAAAAAGGTTTTGAAAAAATTACGGCTAAAGTCCCTCTTAAAGAAATGTATCGTTATGGTACGTCGCTTAGTTCTATAACCGGTGGTCGTGGTGTATTCAGCCTTTCGTTCGATAACTACGAAAAAGTACCTACTGAGGTACAGGATGAATTGCTGAAAGCTTACGAAAGTGAACAGGAAGAAGAATAGATCATTTTATAATACATATATCATATTAATTATTTGTAAATTCAAAACAGAATCTAAATTTAAAAAGTAATGAACAAATTAAAATTATCACTTAAAACCCTATTAACATCTTATGGGCAGGAAGGTAGTATTGCCAAAGTAATTGACACCGACAAAGAGTATGTAAACAGAGTTTTAGATGCTCCGATTTCGGCTGAGCATTTCGAATTTGTTAAAAAGAACATCAAACATGTTGGAGTAACCTGTAATTTTAAAGAGGTTGTCGATTATTTTAAAACCCCTGCAGGCGAAACCCCTGCCGGTTTTAAAATTCAGTACGAGTTAACAGAAAACAACGTATTAAGGGCCGATCTTGTACGCGATATTTCTTACGACAAAAATGGCATTAAAAGGCCGACAAAATTGTTATTCTCGGCCGACAGCGCCAATCCTTACGAAGTTGCTGCGTCTAAAAATATGCTTGCCAATCTTACTTGTAATCCGGGTATAATTTACGACCTTTTCATTAACAATCCGAAGGCAAATGTTGGCAACAAATTTAAAAACAGAGACGAAGTTATGCAGGAAATAGGAAATATCCTCGGCCCCGGCTGCGATATTTCTGTTGAGTTGAACAACCCGTTCTCCGAATCTGTCAACGAAATTCTTGAAGAAGCGGCAAAATTCAAAGAAATGCTGTCGAAATACAGGGTTGTTATTAAAGTTCCGCATACAGGTCCTGTAAATGCTCAAAATGTTAACGAATTGTTAGAAGGAAAGAAACAGTTCCAAAGAGCTTACGATGCAGGAACAACTGCCGATAAATTCAGAGGGCACAATCTTACCTTACTTTTACATGAACACGGCTACAGAGTTAATTTTACGCTAATGTTTGAGCCTTACCAAACCGCGCTGGCATTGCAGGCACGTCCGTATTTTATAAACTCGTTTGTACGTCATCGTGGAATGGCAAGTGTTGCAATGAAAGATTATCTTGAACAGTATAAAGTTTCAAACGACAGCGCAGTGCTCGAAAACATGAAAAAATTCTTTATCGAGAAAGACTTCATAACACCCGACAGCAATATGAGCCTGGCCGATGTGAAAAAAACGGCAGAAAGACTTCTTAAATACAGGAATTGGGATAATTGCGAAGGCAGTGATCAACTCGATGCTGTACGCCATAACCTCAGATTGCTCAAAACGGCAAATATGCCTGACACGCGCCTTATTATTTGCAGTATGGAAGGAGAAGAAAACTATCCGGCAATCGACAAACTTCTTACCGAGCCTGAATTTATTGATGTTGCCGACAGGGTAGTAATTACGGCTGAGCCTGAATACCTTGCCAAATTTACTACAACACCTCAGGTAATTTCGTACCAGCGGAGGTTTATGAATGCGGCAAAAGGTCAGAAATAGTAATCATACTTAAAAAAAATCAAGAGTCTGTTTCAAAATAGCGAAACAGACTCTTTTTATTTTACCCTCCCCTGGCAAGTTTTCAAATATGCGACTGCGACACACAAGGGGGCAAATTTCATCTTGACACATATTCTTAAAATTGTAAAAATGATAACCTGATTTTAGTCGTTTTTTTCAATTATTTTCCACCTCTTTTGTATATAGCTGGAAGATGTAAATTACAGATATAATTATCAGAAATTATTTTGACATGAAGCATAAACAACATTGTGTTGTGCATGAATGTTGTTTATAATTTTTTCAACCCCCAAATAACTCTTTTCCTCTTTTGTTATAGGTTAGCCTCCTGTTTTTTTAACAATCATGCACACGTTTGTGCTTTCGGAGGCTCACAATTTAACAATCATGCGCACGTTTGTGCTTTCGGAGCCTTCCAATTTAACAATCGTGCGCACATTTGTGCTTTCGGGAACTTCCAATTTAACAATCGTGCACACGTTTGTGCTTTCGTAGCCTTCCGATTTAACAATCATGCGCACGTTTGTGCTTTCGGGAACTTCCGATTTAACAATCGTGCGCATGATTGTTAAAAAAACAGGCGTACATCTCTTAATTGTAGATTGTTCTGGACTGCTTCGCAAGCTCGCAGTGACGGTGGCGTATCCTCTCTCTTAATTATTAATTGTTAATTATCAACTGTCAACTGTCAATTGTTAATTGTCCACTGTCCATGTTAATGATTTCTGAATACGCATTCATAAAATATCAACAGATTTACTTTACGCACACTGCCGCCTGGAATACTTTTAGAGTAATATGAATGGCTTCGGGCTAAAAATGTAACAGCCATATATTGGTGGCTGTTCATTACCAAATTTAATTATAACACTAAAATTATTCGAATAATGTACCACACGGCAGTAATTATTAAATACACATGCGGCACGGGAATGATTGATTATGATATGTGGGTAAATGATTACGGTTGCCCATTGCACAGGAAAAAGACATCAAATATTTTTGCCGTCTGATTTAATCTGAAACTAAATTTTAGAACTTTAAAAACCTGATTATTTATGAAAACATTACACAAACTGTTACTTGCGCTTGCCTGCCTTCTGGCATCCGGAGCGCCGTATGCCCAGAATGCGCCCCGTCAAATTCCGGATTCTTCCGGCGGAACGTCTGTTCAGGTAGACCTGTCGCGTCAGGATGCCGGCTACTGGGCAGTTTCCGGCGATGGTCAACAGCAGTCCGAGACGGTCGTTATCCACTTCCGTGTAAACAGCACCGTGCTTGAACCGGGCTATATGGACAACGCGCGCGTGCTGGCCATTATCGATTATACATTCTCGGAAGAATCCCTTGCGGAAAACCTCGACTACGCCACCATTATCGCCACCGCTTCGCCCGAGGGCAACACTGCGCACAACGAAGAACTTGCTGCCGGCCGCGCGCTTGCCATCCGTAATTACATTGTTCAGAAACATCCGGGTATAGACCGCACCCGCCTCGTCCCCTTCTCGGCAGGCGAAGACTGGGAGGGCCTGCGGCGCATGATCGTTAACGACCCCCGTATCCCTTCGAGGCAGGAAGCGCTCGATGCGCTCGACCTTTCGCTTACGGGCGATGAGCTGCGTGCACGGCTGCGCGGCATTTCCGGCGGAGCAACGTACAGCTATATCGCATCCAACATGCTTCCTTATCTGCGCGGCGGCGTTGCTTGCATGATTTATATGAAACAGGAGCCGCAGCCCGGCAGGGAAACCGTAATAACCAGACAGCATACCGATACTGTTTATATTGACCGTGTTAAAGAAGTAGAACGTATTGTTGAAGTGCCGGTGCCGGCCAAACGCGATTTCCGCCTCGATGTGCGCACCAACCTGGTTTATGACGCTTTCCTTCTGCCTGCCCTCGGGCTGGAATGGCGTACAGACGATGATGCCTTCGGCATCAAGCTCGACGGCGGTTACAGTTACTGGGG